>DATKCI010000215.1:0-10062 GCA_035513255.1 Piscinibacter sp.
AAGCCCGGCTACCGTCGCATCGAGACGCCGTGTCCCGCGGGGCGCAGGCCCTGGCCCGGTCCCCACCGGTGGCTGCGCGCCCTCAAGACCTTCATCGCTCAGTGCAATGGCTCATCCTTGACTTCATTCATAGAAACTACGAGTTCAATAGATGTCGGGTTCGGGCGTGTCGCCCGGCCGCACGAGCACGTCGAAGTCGCAGCCTTCATGCGCCTGGAGCACGTGCGCCGCGTACAGCGCGCCGAAGCCTCGCTGGTAGCGCGGCTTCGGCGCCTGCCATGACGCCCTGCGCCGCGCGAGTTCCTCGTCGCTGACGTGCAGATGCAGCTTGCGCTGCGACACGTCCATCTCGATCAGGTCGCCGGTGTGCACCAGCGCGAGCGGCCCACCGACAAATGCCTCTGGCGACACGTGCAGCACGCAGGCGCCGAAGCTGGTGCCGCTCATGCGGCAATCGCTGATGCGCAGCATGTCGCGCACCCCTTGCTGCAGCAGTTTCTTCGGGATCGGCAGTTGCCCCCATTCCGGCATGCCGGGGCCGCCGAGCGGGCCGGCGTTCTTCAGCACCAGCACGCTGTCGGGCGTCACGTCGAGGTCCGGGTCGTCGATGCGGTCCTGCAGCTCGGCGTAGTGCTCGAACACGACGGCTGGCCCGGTGTGTTTGCGCAGCCGGGCCTCGGCTGCGGCCGGCTTGATGACGGCGCCGTCGGGGGCGAGGTTGCCACGCAGCACCGCGAGGCTTCCTTCGGCGACGAGCGGGCGGTTCAGCGGCAGGATCACGTCGTCGTCGAACACCTGGGCGCCGGCAATGTTCTCTCCGAGCGTCTTGCCATTGATCGTCAATGCGTCGAGCACGAGCTTGCCGTTCAGGCGCGCGAGCATCGCCGGCAGGCCGCCGGCGTAGAAAAAGTCCTCCATCAGGTATTGGCCGGCGGGACGCAGGTTGGCGATCAGCGGCGTGTCGCGCGCGATCGCGTCGAATCGTGCCAGGTCGAGCATCACGCCGGCGCGGCGTGCCATCGCGATCAGGTGCACCAGCGCATTGGTTGAGCCACCCAACGCGAGGACGGCGGTGACCGCGTTGTCGAAGGCATCGGCGGTGAGGATCTGCGGCGGACGCAGGTCGTCCCACACCATCTCGACGATGCGCCTGCCGGTGGCGACCGCCATCTGCGCGTGGCGCGAATCGGGCGCCGGAATCGATGCCGCGCCCGGCAGCGTGAGCCCCAGCGCCTCGGCGGCGCTGGTCATCGTGGACGCGGTGCCCATCGTCATGCAATGCCCCGGCGACCGCGCGATGCCTGACAGCACGCCTTCCCACTCTTCCATCGACAGCGTGCCGGCGCGCACCTCGGCCCAGTGCTTGAACATGTCGCTGCCCGAGCCGAGCGTCTTGCCGTTGAAGCTGCCGCGCAACATCGGACCCGCCGGCATGAAGGCGAACGGCAGGCCCATCGATGTCGCGCCCATGATCAGCCCGGGCGTCGTCTTGTCGCAGCCGCCCATCAGCACCGCGCCGTCCACCGGGTGCGAGCGCAGCAGCTCTTCGACTTCCATCGCGAGCAGGTTGCGGTAGAGCAGCGGGCTGGGCTTCACGAACGGCTCGGCGATCGACATCGCCGGCAGCTCCAGCGGAAAGCCGCCGGCCAGCCACACGCCGCGCTTGACCTCCTCCACCCGCTCCTTGAAGTGCGAGTGGCACGGGTTGATGTCGCTCCAGGTGTTGAGGACGCCGATGACCGGCTTGCCGGCGTAGTCCTCGCGCGCGAAACCGAGCTGCGCCATCCGCGAGCGGTGGTTGAAGGTGCGCATCGCCTCGCGGCCGAACCAGCGGTGGCTGCGCAGTTGCTCCGGGGTGAGTCTGTTCATGCTGCAAGTTCCATCATGCCGCCGCCGACTGTTCGGCCTGGGAGAACAAGTCCCACACGGCCATGAACAGCGCCGCGATCACCGGCCCGATGACGAAGCCGTTGATGCCGAACAGCGCGAGGCCGCCGAGCGTGGAGATGAGGACGAGGTAGTCGGGCATCTGCGTGTCCTTGCCGACGAGGATGGGGCGCAGCACGTTGTCGACGAGGCCGATCACGAACACGCCGAAAGCGATCAGCACCACGCCCTTCCACACGGCGCCGGCGAGCAGAAAGTACACGGCCACCGGCAGCCACACGATGGCGGCGCCCACCGCCGGCAACAGCGACAGGAACGCCATCACGACGCCCCACAGCAGGGCCGCCTGCACGCCGAGGAACCATAGGATCAGCCCGCCCAGCGTGCCCTGTACGGCAGCGACGACGACGTTGCCCTTGATCGTCGCGCGGATCACGGTGGCGAACTTGCCGGCCAGGTGTGCCTTGTGCGCTTCACTCAACGGAATGGCGCGGTCGATGCGCTTGGTGAGCGCACCGCCGTCGCGCAGCAGGAAAAACAGCAGGTAAAGCATCACGCCCAGCCCGACGAGGAACTCGAAGGCGTTCTGGCCGACGTTCACCACCTGCGACGCGATCACCTTGCTGGCCTGACCGGCACCGGCCGCGAGCTTCTCCTGCATCGACTCGAGGTCCCCGAGGCCGAAGCGGTCGAGCAAGTTCGCAAGCCACGGCGGCAACGCGCCGACGATCTGCTGGATGTAGGCTGCCACGTCGAGCCGGCGCGTCTGCATGTCCTGGTAGACCAGCGACGCCTGCTCGACGAACGCGGCCGCGATGAACGCGGAAGGAAGAATCACCACCACGAGGCACAGCAGCAAGGTCGTCGCGGCAGCCAGGTTGCGACGGTTGCGCATCGACCTCAGAAGCCGCCGATACAAGGGCGTGAACATCAGCGCGAGCACCGCGCCCCAGAACACGGCGCCGAAGAACGGCAGCAGAAGCCAGGCGAATGCCGCGGAGACGGCAATCAGCAGAAGGAGGAAGCTTCGTTCCTGGAGCAACTCGAATTTCATCGTGACGGCGGCAGCGGGGCTGCGGAATCTGCAAAGGCGCGGCCGCTAGTGTGGCAGCGAAGCCGCTCCCCCGCCGCCAGCTCACGCGCGCTGGCCGAACTCCGCGCACTGCGCCGTCCAGGCGCGCGCCTGCTCGCTGAGACTGATCCCGAGCCCCGGCCGGTTCGGCACGATCATGCGGCCGCCCTTGATCTGCAGCCGTTCGTTGAACATCGGCTCCAGCCACTCGAAGTGCTCGACCCATGGCTCGCGCGCATACGCCGCCGACAGATGCAAGTGGATCTCCATCGCAAAGTGCGGCGCCATGCGCATGCCCTTGTGATCGGCCAGCGACATGATCTTCAGGAACGGCGTGATGCCGCCGACCCGCGGCGCATCGGGCTGAATGAAATCCACCGCGTTCAGCCGGATCAGCTCGTGGTGCTCGGCCACGCTGGTCAGCATCTCGCCGGTGGCCACCGGCGTGTCCAGCTGCGCCGCGAGCGCCGCATGGCCTTCGGCGTCGTAGGCGTCGAGCGGCTCCTCGATCCAGGTCAGGTTGAATTGCTCGAGGATGCGCCCGAAGCGGCTGGCCGTCGGGCGGTCCCACTGCTGATTCGCGTCGACCATCAGCGACACGTTGTCGCCGAGGTGCCGGCGCACCGCCTGCACGCGCTTCAGGTCGACCATCGGGTCGGGCTGGCCGACCTTGATCTTGATGCCGCCGAGGCCCTTTTCCAGCGAGTGCGAGACGTTCTCCAGCACCTGTTCGATCGGCGTCGACAGGTAGCCGCCCGAGGTGTTGTAGCACTGCACCGAGTCGCGGTGGGCGCCGAGCAGCTTGGCCAGCGGCAGGCCGGCGCGCCCGGCCTTCATGTCCCACAGCGCGATGTCGAAGGCGGCGACCGCCTGCGTGGCCAGGCCGCTGCGCCCCACCGATGCGCCGGCCCAGACGAGCTTGTCCCACAACCGGGCGATGTCGTTGGGGTCTTCGCCGATCAGCTCGCCGGCGATCTCCTTGGCATGTTCGTACTGCCCGCGCCCGCCGGCGCGCTTGGAGTAGCTGAAGCCGATGCCGGCGTGGCCTTGCGCGCTCTCGATCTCGGCAAACAGGAAGGCGATCTCGGTCAGCGGCTTTTGCCGGCCGGTCAGCACCTTCGCATCGCTGATCGGCGCCGCAAGCGGCAGGAACACGAGCGACAGCTTGATCCAGGCGATGCGGTCGGTGCTGGCCTCGCCGGCGCCGAGGCCGGCGGCGGGCGGGTTGGCGGCGATCAGGCGGGATGAATCGGGCATCGTGGGGCTCCTCGGCTTCTCACTGGGCCTTCGATCCAGTGTAGTTCGCCGAGCCGCGCGCCCGCTGATCAAGCCAGCAGTTCGAAGGTCTCGATCATCGCCTCGCCCTCGCGCGAGATCGGCGTCAACTGGTAGACGCGGCCGCGCCCGAGCAAGTAGATCGAGCAGCCGGGCGCCACCAGCGTGGCGGCGCACACCTCTACGCCGTCGACGCCGCCTCGCCCCACGGACCTGGCCGCGATGCGGCCGCCGGCCGGGAGGAAACCGGCCGCTGCGAGCCACGCCGCCAGAGACGGCGCCCCTTCGGCGCGGTAGACCCGCAACTCGAGGTCCGGCGGTTCGATGCCGGCGAGGTCGCCCGCCGCCATCGTCGGGTTCATGAAGAAGATCGACGCCAGGGGCTTCGGTTGGAACGCCAGGCGGGAGACGTCTTGCGAGCGGACGACAAAATCCGCCGGGTGGCCGATCCGAAAACCGAGCGAGGCATCGGTGAACTGCCGCCCGCCGCGTGTGACCGGCGGCCCGCCGCTTCCGGCCGGGCCGCCGCCGGCAGCGCAGGCGGGCACGAGCCCGGCGGTCGCCATCAGCATGGCTTCGAGCACGCTCGAAGCCCCCGCGATCAGCACCCCACGGCGTTGCACAGCACGACGATGTTGTTGCTGTTGAACCGGGCGCCGTAGATGTTCTGCTGGTTGATGAACAGCCCCGAGTTGACGCTGTTGACGCCACCGGTCACGACGAGCGGCTTGTAGCCGACCATCCACGAGCCCCCGCTGATGCCCCGGCCCCAGTTGCAGCCGCTGCCCAGCGTCTCGGTGGTCTGCAGGAAGCTTTCGGCGGTGCAGGCGCGCAGGTACTGCGCCGGGCCGCTGGCGATGGTCGCGTCGGTGTAGGTGCGTGCCGGGTAGCCGCTGTTGAACACCAGCTGGTTGTTGCCGGCGTTCCACGTCCGGCCGGCCCAGCCGACCGCGGCGTTGAGGGTTTGTCCGGCGGAGTTGTTGCCCATGCTGCAAACAGCCACGTCATGTCGCGTCCAGCTGTTGATGCTGAAACCGCCCGAGAGGTTCGCCCAGGCGCCGAGCACCGTGCAGCTCGTGGCCATGAAGGTGCCGTAGGGCGCGTTGCCGTTGCGGTAGGCCGGCGTGAACGCCCAATTGCTGTAGAACTGGTTCGCGCCGGTGTCGTAGACGCAATGGGCTGCCGTCACGATGTGGTTGTTGCTGATGGCGGTGGCCGAGCACGAGGCGCTCCCGGTGGGCATGCTGAATGTGAGTTTTCCGTCCCAGATATGGGGGTATATCTTCCACAGCGCATTGTGAGTATTGACGTCGTAGGATGTGTAAATGCCAGAGGTTCCCATCGGCATGTAGTCCATACCATCGATACCGATCTCGGCCTCGAGCGCCGCCCAATCTTGCCAATAGGCGGACCGAGCAATCTGAATGGCGTTCGGATCCTGTTTTCCGGCGGGTTCCGCGCCCATCGGTCCCATCGCCTCCGGTTGGTTGTCCGCCTCGAGGTCTTGCGCGCTGAAACTGCGGTCCACCGGCATCGGGAATGCCGGGACCGATGCGATCCGCTGGCGCGTCCAATGCTTCGTGGCCGCCAACTGCTCCTGGGCGCTGACGATTTTTGTGACGGTCGGGTCCGCGACCTGCGCGTGGGCGGACAGCATGAAACTGGCTGCGAGCGTGCTCGAACCCAAGGTAATGATGCGAGAGAGATGCATGATTCGACTTCCAAAATGAGTTTGTGATTCCTCGAGCCGAGGATATTCCTCAGGACACCAATATCGAGGAGCGGGCGCCGACCCTGCCCCGCCATTCCTGACGAATCGCGGCGCGGTGTGAAAGGTAAGCCCGCTTGGGAAGTCGAAGAATCCCTAACGCCGCCCCTTAAGCTCCCTAGGTCGGCAGGGATGGATACTCGATCTAGGGGGTATGTCGATGGGCAGAGAAAATGCAAGCCCCTCGAATCCCTATCATGAAGACCATTCGCCGCGAAGCAGCCCGTAGATGTGGGTGTCCTTCGCCTCGCCCTTGGCGACCCAGCGTTGCCGCAACAGCCCCTCACGGGTGAAACCCAAGCGGATCAACACCCGGTCCGACGCGAGATTCCTCGGGTCGACCTCCGCCTCCAGCCGCCGCAGCGCCAGCGTCCCGAAAGCGAAGCCGATCAGCGCGCCGAGCGCTTCGTGCATGAAGCCCCGGCCCCAATGCGGCCGTCCCAACGCGTAGCCGACCTCGGCTCGCGCACTGTCGGTGTCGAAGCGGAACAGCAGGCTGGTTCCGACGACCTCGCCCGTCGCCTTCTCCACGATGACGAACTGCAGCGCGCTGCCGTCCTCGTGCCGCGCGACGGCACGCGCGTACCAAGCCTGCGCGTCGGCGATGCCGGTCCACGTGGTGTACGGCAGGAATCGGGTGACTTCGTCGACCGCATGGATGCGCAGCAGCGCCGGCAGGTCGTCCGTTTCGACAAGGCGCAAGCGCAGGCGCTCTGACTCGATGGGAAGCGCAGCGAGGGGCATCGTATTCGCACCTGGGTGAACCATGTTGCCCGAATCATCCACGCTGACAATCGAAGGTGGCCGCTTCCCCTCGTCTGCCTGCGACCGCTACGACTACGGCGACGGCCCCTACACGGCCACGGTTTTGGGGAGCGAAGTCGCCTTCGAGTGTGCGAAACGGAAAGTCCCAAGTACGGGAAGCTGCTGTGGCGCGGTGTCGTGCGCGGGCAGTGCCACGACCGCGCCCGGGGTCTGCCTCGATCTCCAGCAGGCAGCGCCCGCTGTTGGCCAGTTGCTCGGCCGTCAGTCGCTGCGCCTGCTCGTCATCGACGACCGCGCGATGCTTGGTCAGGCTCCAGCGCAGCGACGAGCGCGGGTCGTCGGAACCGTCCCAAAGCAGGTGGCACAAGGTCGAGCGGGATTGCGGGGATGCGGTGGAGACGCTCATGCCTTGCCGGTCAAGCCGCCGCCCGTACCCCCACCCTTGCCGTCGTTGTTTCCTCCGTAAAGGCTGTTGAAGCGGTCCCTCGCCTTGGCCTTGTTCTCCTGCTGATAGCCCGCGTCGGAATGAAAGACCTCCACCACGGGCGGCCTGTCGCCCGCCGGATAGATGTTCACCATCAGGGTCACGGCACCGACATGCACGGTATAGCGGTCGACCTGCGCACCCGCATACTGGGCCGCGATGGATTGGGCGAATCGGGCGTCCGCCACCACCGCCCTCATTTGAAGATCATTGAGATGCCGAAGCGCCGAATCGCGGACCACGACCATGTAGGCACCGACCCGCTCGGAGAACTCGCACTGGATGGTCCCCGCACCGAACGCGGCGAGCAGCTTGTGGCGCTGCACTGCGTCACGCGGGACACTCTCGGTCGACGACGCAACGGCAGCGGCGCGGCGGTCGCGATCCGCTGCAGAAGCGGCGCGGCGTTGCACGGGTCTGATCGCTTCGTTCATGGTGGACTTCATGCAATTCCTCCTGGGCTGGGGCTTGTCCTAGTCGTATTCGCCGCTGTCCACTCCGACGACCTGGGTGCCGGTGCCGGTGTACTGCCGCGGGTGCATCCCCGTGATGGTGGCCGTGTGCTCCGGAATCTCGGCAATCACCGCGTCCTCATTCGACGTGTCGATGATCTGCTGCTTGGCCGAGAAGGTGGCCGCGATCGTGTCGGTCGACAGAAGCTGGTCCCGCCGCTCGCTGTTGTGGTGCCAGCCCGGGAAGTCCTGCGTCGCGAACACGGCTTCGTTCTTGGCGCGTCCTTGTGTATCGTCCGCGCGCGAGTAGTTGTCGTCTTCCCACGCCGGCTTTTCGCTCCACACCCGCGCGCGATGGCCGGGCGCGGTGATTTCCCATTTGTCCTTGACGAGCTGCCTGTACTCGGCGTCTGCGGGCGTGAACGCATCGTCGTTCGCGAACTCGGCTCGGACCCGAATCTGGAGATTCGCGTTGCGGCCCCTTGTGGCAGGGTCCGCATCGTCGACCAGCGGGCCCTTGTCCCACCGCGCGGCGAAGTCCTTGACCTTCGCGCGTCTCGACACGACCGTCCCGAAGGCCGCGTCGATCTTGCGCTGTTGCGCGGTCATGCGGGGGCTGTCGTCGAGGGTCCGACTCTGCAGCGCCCCCGCTCCGACCATCGCGCCAGCCGCGGCGGCCCGCCGTGCCGGCTCGCTCGAGCTCGTCGATCTCGTTCTCATGGGATCAGTCCGCCGAGCTGATGTGCGTGATCAGCCCTCGTTTTCCCTTCTGCGTGAAAAAGCCCGACAGCGTGACCGACGTGATCGCCACGGTGACGGGCTGATTGCGGTCGTTCCATGAGGCCGTCCAGCCGGCCGCATCGACCACGATGGAAAAGTCGTAGCCCTTCAGCGCGGCGACCTCGACCCCGTCGTGGTTGCCATCCAGCTGCGTGATGACCGTCACGGGGCTGGTCAGCTCGCGGTCCTGGTAACGCTGCCGGAGCACCGCGATGGCGTGCTGCTGGTCGCCGATGTGGTCGCGGGTGAAGTCACCGCCGTAGTCGTACGGGTACCGCCCGGACTGGCTCGTGAGGAACAGCGTTCGCTGAACCACGGGTCCCTGCGCGTCACTTCTTCCTGCGTCCTTCGCCGGCGCAATCGACATCGCGACGCGCTGGATCGCCTTCGCGCCCATCACATCGGCCTCTTCCTCCAATGCCGCGTCATCGTTGATCGCCACGCCTTGAAGCTGCGTCGTCGGCTGGACGCGCCCCTGCCGTTGCTGCACGAGATGCCAAGCCTCGTGCGGCAGGTGCTGCTCTTCTCCCGGGCCGAGGTGGATGTCGTTGCCCTGCGCATAGGCCAAGGCATTCAGCTGAGCCGGCTTCGGCGAGTTTCTGTGAACCCTGACGTCGGACAGATCCATGCCCGACAGCGATTCGACGCCGCTCTTCAACTCGTCCGGCATGCCCGTGAGGTTGGCGTTGGCCTCCTCCTCGCGCTGGACCGGTTGGCCGAAAGCCGCTGCGATCTGTTTTCGCTGAGCCGCCATGCGTGCGCTGCTCTGGAGGCCTTCTGTCAATCCTCCGACAGCGGCGGACTGCGCGTCAGTCCGGGCAGCCACCGGGCGTCGTGCCGTCTCGGACGTGAGATCAGATTTCGTCTTCATGTTGTCTCCTCTTTGACTGTCACCGTGGATCGCCCTCTGGCGCCATCGGAAGCGCGCCACATTGGCCGAGCTGGTCCGACCGAGCTGGTTCGAGCCGTCTGTCGCGGTCCGGCTTCACGGCGACTCCACCCTCGGCTTGAACGTCACGACCATGCCTGCCGCGAACAACAGCGCGATCAGCAAGTACAGGAAGACGTTCGAGTCGCGCCAGCGCGCCAGCGCCGGGTCGCAGCTCAGCAACGCAAACGCCACCAGCACGGTCGCCAGCGCGCCGCCCCACAGGAACAGCAGATAGCGGCGCCCCAGCCGCCGCACGCGGCAGTTCCACACATAGGCGGCGAGTGCAGCGAGGGTCGCGAGCAGCAACAGCTCCAGCAGGAGGTGCAGCGCGGCGCGGTTCGGGCAGACGAGCGTGCACACCGCCGTATCGAGGCTTGCATCACCTGCTGCGTAGTTGCGCTCCAGCAGCGAGCGCACGTCGGCGCCGGTGCCGATCGTCGCTGCCGGCACCGGCCAGAAGCCCACGCCGCCGTAGTTCCACTTCGTGTAGGCCAGGTCCTGGTCGAGCCGGTCGGCTTCGTCGGGCGACAGTGGCGCTGGCTTCTCGCCGCGCACATGGAACAGCAGCGGCACCGCGCTTTCGAGGAACGCAATGCGCCGGTGCCCCTGCAACAGGGGCGTGGCGTCGATCTTCGCGCGCAGCTCCTT
>DATKCI010000216.1:0-15850 GCA_035513255.1 Piscinibacter sp.
ATAGAAAGTGAGATAGGAATGTCAAGAGATCAGAAGCAGCAGCCGCGGCCCGTGGCAATCGTCACGGGGGCAACGACGGGCATTGGTGCAGCAACCGCCGGCGCGCTTCACGCCGCTGGGTACCAAGTGTTCGGGACCTACCGCAAGCTCCCGGCGACGAAGGTGCCGGGCGTCGGCTATGTGGCGTGCGATGTGACCGACGACCTGGCGGTCGACGCAGCGGTGCGCGAGGTGCTTGCGAAGACAGGCCGCATCGATCTCCTGGTCAACAACGCAGGGGTCGGGTTGGTGGGGGCCGCGGAGGAGTCTTCGCTCGAACAGGCCAAGGCGATCTTTGACGTCAACCTGTTCGGTGCGATCCGCATGACAAAGGCGGTCTTGCCCTTGATGCGCCAGCAGCATTCGGGACGCATCATCAACATCAGCTCGGTGCTTGGCCTCATTCCCTCGCCCTTCTCGGCGCTGTATGCATCAAGCAAGCACGCGATCGAAGGCTACTCGGAGTCGCTGGACCATGAAGTCAGGGGCTCCGGGATCAGGGTCGTTCTCGTCGAGCCGGCTTACACGCGCACAGGGTTCGACAGCAATGCGCTGGTTGCCGATCAGCAGAACGAGCACTACGGAGCGGCGCGGGCCAATGCCGAAGCGGCGTTGCGTGCCGTGATGACAACGGCCGACCCGCCGGACGTGGTGGCCAAGGCTGTCGTTGCCGCCGCCACCGCCGCCACACCGCGCCTGCGATACACGGCGGGCCGCGTGGCCAAGAAGGTCAGTCTGCTTCGGCGCTTCGTTCCTGCATCGGCATTCGACAAGAGCTTGCGCAAGCAGTTGCAGATGCCGGCATAGATCTACTGCACAGCGAATGTTCAGCGACCGAGCCGCCGACGTACATCGGGAACGTCACGTGAACGACACGCCAGTGATCCCTGCCTTGGCCGGCACACCAACGCCGACCGTCCCGTCGACGCACTGGGGCGTGTTCGGCGTGGCCAGCATTGCCGTGTTCCTGGTCTCGATCGACACGACGGTGCTGTTCGCCGCCTTCGGTGCGCTGCGCGCCGGCTTTCCAGGCAGCTCCGCCACCGACCTTTCGTGGGTGTTGAACGCCTACACGGTCGTCTATGCCGCGCTGCTCGTTCCCGCCGGCAGGCTCGCGGACACGCACGGGCGCAAGCGCATCTTCCAACTCGGACTCATGCTGTTCCTCGTCGCGTCGGCGGCCTGCGGGGCTGCCACCAGCGTCGGCATGCTGGTGGCCGCGCGGGTGCTGCAGGCCATAGGCGCAGCACTGCTGACGCCTTCGTCGCTGGCTCTCGTGCTGGGTGCCTTCCCTGTCGAGCGGCGCGCCATTGCGGTCAGCCTGTGGGGCGCGGTCGGCGGCTTGGCGGCGGCGCTGGGACCGAGTGTGGGCTCCGGCGTCGTCGACGCGCTCGGCTGGCGCTGGGCCTTCTTCCTCAATCTGCCGCTGGGACTGCTGGCATGGTGGCACGGCCGGCGCCGGCTGACCGAATGGCGCAGCCTCGATCACCAAGCGCCGCTCGATGTGCCGGGCATCGCCCTTCTGATCGCCGGAGTCGGCGCGCTGGCGTTCAGCGTTGTGCAATCAGAGGCGCTGGGCTGGCGCTCGCCGACCGTGCTCGGGGCTATGGCCGCTGGACTCATCGCCCTGCTGATCTTTGTCGGTTGGGCTCGGCGCACGGCACATCCGGCCGTGGACCTGTCGTTGTTCGCCGACCCGACCTATCGCTACGTGAATCTGGCGACCTTCGCGTTCGGCATCGCCTTCGCGATGATGTTCTTCGGCTATTTCTTTTTCCTGATTCAGGTCTGGCACTACTCGCTGCCGAAGGCGGGATTGGCAGTAACGCCGGGGCCGTTGCTGGTCGTGCCGGTGGCGATCGCAGCGGGGCGCCTGGCGGCGCGTGTCGGCCACCGGCCCCTGCTCGTGGCCGGCGGACTGCTCTACGCCGCCGGCGGTCTGTGGCTCTACCTGCGCGCCGGCACGCAACCGGATTTCCTCGGGACCTGGCTTCCGGGGCTGATGTTGACCGGTACCGCGGTCGGGATGGTCTTGCCGTCGCTGAGCGGCGCGGCGGTGGCGCGGCTGCCACCGGGCCGCTTCGGCATCGGCAGCGCGGTGAACCAGGCGGTGCGCCAGATGGGCGGGGTGCTGGGTGTCGCCGCCACGGTCGCGCTGGTCGGCCACGCCAGCCCGCAACTTGCGGACTTCCAGCACCTGTATGCAGCGCACATCGCGCTTGCACTGCTGACGGCGCTGCTGTGCCTGCGTGTTGACACACGCCCGATCAGCCGGCGCTGACAAACGCGGCGGCGCAGACGATTGCCAAACTCCAAAAGGCAAACGGGGCAATCATGTTCCGTGTAGGAAAAGACTTGGAAGCCGATGCCCTCGCGCGTCCGAGGCCGGCTTGCAGAGTTGGATCGAACTCGCCGCCCGCTTCGTCGCAAGCCTGCCAGCGAAGTAGGCCAGGCACTTGTGCCGACTGCAGCGGGCTCGAACCGCCCGCCCGACCACCGGTTCCCGGGCATCCCGGATCGGCTTGCCCTTCTTGCATGATGACCGATACCATGGGCCCAGCTCTCGCGCGCAAGTGTAGGCTTCGACGATCGCTTCGCCGCCTGAGAGGTCGACTGATGCCCTTCTACCCGTCACCACCCCCCCGACGCGGGCGTGCGCCACATGGAAATGTTCCCGTTGGCCCCGTCGCCGGATCTCGACGTGGCCGACCTCGCCGCGCTGGCCGATGCACTCGGTCCGTGAGCCGGGTGCGCTGTCAATCGGACGACGGGCCACGGCCTTCGTGAAAGGGCCCATTCGATGCGTTCAGTTCGAACCAGGGAAAGTCCAAGCGTCATGAGCACAACGCCCCGTCTGCTCGAAGGCCAGAAGGCCTTGGTCACCGGTGCCAACTCGGGCATCGGCGCCGCCGTCGCGCTGGCGCTGGCTCACGCCGGCGCCGCCGTCGGCATCAACTTCTTCTCGGGCAGTGATGCAGCCGAAGACGTCGTGTCGAGAATCCGTGCAGACGGCGGCGAGGCCGTGGCGTTGCAGGCGGACGTCGCCGACGAAGTCGAGGTAAAGCGCCTGTTCGACGCGATCGACAGCGCGTTCGGCCGCATCGACATCGTTGTGGCCAATGCGGGCCTGCAGAAGGATGCGGCCATCACGGAGATGACGCTGGCGCAATGGCAGGGAGTGATCGACGTCAACCTGACGGGGCAGTTCCTGTGCATGCGCGAGGCGGTCCGGCGCTTCATGGCGCAGCCCGTGCCGCCGGGGTCGCGCTCGCGGGGCAAGATCGTCAGCATGAGCTCGGTGCACCAGCGCATCCCCTGGGCCGGCCACGCCAACTACGCGGCATCCAAGGGTGGCGTGATGCTGCTAATGCGCAGTGTGGCGCAGGAGGTGGCGGCCCAGGGCATCCGCGTCAACGCCATCGCGCCTGGCGCCATCAAGACTGACATCAACACCGAGGCGTGGGACACGCCCGAGGCCGAGCAGGCGCTGCTGAAGCTCATTCCATACGGTCGCGTCGGCGAGCCCGACGACGTGGCGCGTGCCGCCGTCTGGCTGGCCTCGGACGAGTCCGACTACGTGACCGGTACCACGCTGTTCATCGATGGCGGGATGAGCCTGTACCCCGCGTTCCGTGACAATGGCTGAACTCGGCGCGTCGGGCGAGGACCGTTCAGTGCGTTCGCCGTGCCTGCCGCGCACGCCCCGCTACCTGCCCATCGGTGACTACGCGATCATCGGTGACTGCCACGGTGCGGCTCTGGTGGGCCGCGACGGCAGCATCGACTGGGCGGCACTGCACCGCTTCGACGCCGACCCGGTGTGCTGCCGGCTGCTCGACGCCGAGCGCGGCGGGTTCTGGTCGCTGAACCCTCGCGATGGGTACACCGCCACCCGCGCCTACCTGCCCGGCACCAACATGCTGCGCACGACCTTCGTCACCGCGACGGGTCGCGCCGCCATCACCGACTTCATGCCGGTGGGGCGTCAGCTCGACGCCGGCATCAACGACTACGTGCACCTGAACGCGCCGGCCTGGATCGTGCGGCGCGTCGAAGGGCTGGAGGGCACCGTCGAAATGGAAACGGCGTACCGGCCGTCGTGCGAGTTCGCGCGCAAGCCCGTGACGCTGGTCGCCGACGCCGACGCCGGCGCACTGCACGCCGGCGCCGAGATGCCCGTGCTCTTCGCCGACCTGTCCTTTGCCATCGACGGAGACTGCGCCCATGCGGTGATGTGCCTGAACGCCGGCGACCGTCACGACCTCGTGCTGGCCGGCAACGCCGTTGCAGGCGCCGCGCCGGCCGCGCGAGCCGACGAGTTTTTCGCGGCCACGCGCGCCTTCTGGGAAGAGTGGATCCACTACTGCCGCTACCGTGGCCCCTTCGAGGAAGCCGTGCGGCGCAGTGCGCTGACGCTGAAGCTTCTGACGTTTGCGCCCACCGGCGCCATCGTTGCGGCACCCACCACCTCGCTGCCCGAGGCCATTGGCGGCCAGCGCAACTGGGACTACCGCTATTGCTGGGTGCGCGACTCCTCGTTCGCTCTCTACGCATTGGCCGTACTGGGCTACAGCGGGGAAGCGCGGTGCTTCCATGACTTCCTGCTGCGCGCCATTGCACGTTCGCTGCCCGAGGTGAGGCCCATGTACGGCATCGACGGCTCGCTCAAGCTCGACGAGACGGCGCTGGCGCATCTGGAAGGCTACAAGGGAAGTGCGCCGGTGCACACGGGCAACGGCGCCTACCTGCAGCGCCAGATCGACGTCTACGGCCAGATGCTCGACCTGTCGCTGCTGTACCAACGTCTGGGCGGACGGCTCGCACCGCAATACCGGCGGTTGCTCGCGGCGGTGGCGAAATTCGTGGCGCTGCACTGGCGCGAACCGGACCAAGGCATCTGGGAGATGCGCGGGGCGCCGCGCCATCACGTGCACGGCAAACTGATGAGCTGGGCCGGGCTGGACCGTGCCGCGCAGTTGCTGGGCGGAGAGTGGCTCGCGCTGGCGCGGCAGGTGGAAGCCGACATCCGCGCCCACGGCATCGACGCGCACGACGGCGCCCTGCAGCAGGCTTACGACGGCGGCACCGACGCCGCCGTGCTGCTGGCGCCGATGCTCGGCTTCGCGATGGAGCCGGGCACGCTGGAGGCGACCATCGACCGCGCGCGCCGCCATCTCGGCCGCGGCTACTTCGTCGCGCGCTACGTCGGACAGGACGGCCTGGCCGGCGAGGAGGGCGCCTTCCTGGTCTGCACCTCGTGGCTGATCGACGCCGAACTGGCGGCCGGCCGCATCGAGGTGGCAAGGCCGATGATCGAGCGCCTGGTCGGCTGTGCGAACGATGTCGGCCTGTATTCCGAGCAGGTGGGCCCCGGCGACGGCAGTATGCTCGGCAACTTCCCGCAAGCACTCACACACTTGGGGCTGATCGGCAACGTCATCAACCTGCAGCTGGCCGAACAAGGTGGCACGTTCGCGGTTCGGGGTTCGTACGCCGACCGCGCGCGCGACGCCGTCAGGGCAACGTTCGGCTGGCGTGGCGTGCTGGCGGCGATGTGGCAATCGCGCCGCGCGACACGCTTCCGGTCGTCGAAGCGGTCGAAGCTGGCATGGCCCTGAGCCGGCGATCTCCGCGCGGGGCAGCGTGGCCGCCTACAGGCCGCGCCGAACGGCCTCGATCTCCAGGACATCCAGGTCGGCGGCCCAATCGATCGGCGACTCGTTGAGTTGCGTCAAGACGCACAAGACCGGCGGACCAAGCACGGCGTTCTCACCCCGCTAGGCAAGACTCGGCTGTCAGAAGCAAGGTGCTCTGGGCCGCAACAAACGACCCGGTCGAGGCCGATCTGGGCCCTGCCTCGGCTGCGAGCTTGAGGGCCTTGGCCGATCAGGTGGCTTCCGACGAGTTTCTGGTCGCGTACAAGGCGGGGAATCGAGCACCGGCCCCGTTGGCTGCTCCCGGCTCTGAACAGAGAGACCGGGACTTGGCGCGGATCGAGACGGTTCTGTCCACCAATGCGGACGTGCGCGTCCTGGTGAACAACGCGGGCATTGCGCGACTGGGACCGGCTGCCCAGACATCTGCAACACCCAATCTGGAACGCCGGCCCCTCGCTACAAGATCGGTTGACTCCAGATCACTGAACGTCACTGCCATTCCTCTTTCTTTCCTTTCCCCAAGGACAGTCAATCTCGAGGTGAATAACGGATCGGATGCAACCGCCCTGGCCTCTACAAGCCGACGTACCGCTTCGGTGCCCGCTTGGCATTGCACAGCAGCTCGTAGGCGATCGTGCCGGCACGCGCCGCGACATCGCCCACCGGCACGTCGAGCCCCCAGAGCTCGACCTCGCTGCCGACGCGCGCCGATGGCAGCGCCGTCAGGTCCACCGTCAGCATGTCCATCGACACGCGGCCGACCAGCGGCACGCGGTGCCCGTCGACGGCGACCGGCGTGCCGTCGGGGGCGCTGCGCGGGTAGCCGTCGGCATAGCCGAATGCCACCAGACCGACACGCGTCGGCCGCGTCGCGACGAACCGGCCGCCGTAGCCGACCGGCTCGCCGGCGGCGATCTCGCGAATCGCGATGACCTCGCTGCACACCCGCATCACCGGACGAAGGCCGCTCACCGGCTCGGCGCCGGCACCGTACAGCGCGATGCCACAACGCGCCCAATCACGCCGCGCGGCCGGCCAGGACATCACCCCGGCGGAGTTCGCCAGGCTTCGCGCGCCGGGCAGGCCAGCGACTGCACGGTCGAAGCGGGAGATCTGCCGAGCGGTGAACGCGCTGTCGCATTCGTCGGCGCGCGCGAAGTGGCTCATCAGCGTGATCGACGACGCCGTGCCCGTCGCCATCAGGCGCGCATAGGCAACACGGAACGCGTCAGGCTCGAAGCCGCAACGGTGCATGCCGCTGTCCAGCTTCAGCCACACGTGGAGGCTGGCGGCCGGCAGCGCACAGCGCTCGATCATCGCGAGCTGTTCCTCGTGATGGACGACGATGGCCCAGGACTCCCGCACCGCGGTGTGCAGCTCCGCGACCGAGAACACGCCTTCGAGCACCAGCAGCGGCGCACGCACGCCGGCGGCGCGCAGCGCCGTCGCCTCGTCGCCGAAGGCAACGGCGAAGCCGTCCGCCTCGGGGAGGGCGCGGGCGCACGCCACCGCACCATGGCCGTACGCGTTGGCCTTCAGCACCGCAAGCACGCGGCCGCCGTGCATGCCGCGAAGCACGCGGTGGTTGTGCCGCAACGCGTCCGCGTCGATGGTGATGCGCGCCGGGCGGCTCATGTCGCAGGCCGCGCCACCCACCGCGCCGGCGCGGCGTGGCGATAGCGCTCGATGCCGAGCCCGTCAGGGTCGATGTCCGGCCGCCGACCGAGCACCAGGTCGGCGATCAGGCGGCCGGAGCCGGCTGCCATCGTCCATCCGAGCGTGCCGTGCCCGGTGTTGAGGAAGAGGCCGCCCACCGGCGTGGCGCCGACGATCGGCGTGCTGTCGGGCGTCATCGGGCGCAGGCCGGTCCAGAACTCGCCGGCACCGAGGTCGCCGGCACCGGGAAACAGGTCCTGCACCACCTTCTCGAGCGTCGCGCGACGTCGCGGCCGCAGCGTGAGGTCGTGGCCCGCGAGCTCGGCCATGCCACCGATGCGGATGCGGCGGTCGAAGCGCGTGACGGCCACTTTGTAGGTTTCGTCGAGCACCGTCGACACCGGCGCCGACGACTCGTCGCGCACCGGGATCGTCAACGAATAGCCCTTCACCGGATAGACCGGCACATCGATGCCGAGCGGCGCAAGCAGCGCGGGCGTGTGGCTGCCGAGTGCGACGATGCAGGCGTCGACGGCCAGGCGCTCTTCACCGACGCGCACCGCCACGACCTCGCCGCCAGCAACCTCGATCCCGCTCACGACCGTGCCGAAGCGAAAGCGCACGCCGAGCGCCGCTGCCCGCTCGGCGAGCTGCTGCGTGAAAAGATGGCAGTCGCCGGTCTCGTCGTTGGGCAGGCGCAGCCCGCCGCTCAAGCGGTGTGCCACGCGCGAGAGCGCCGGCTCCGCGCGAGCGAGCTCGTCGCGGCCGAGCAGCTCGAACGGCACGCCGAAGCCGCGCAGCACCTCGACATCGCGGCCCGCCGCGTCGAGCTGCGCGACGCTGCGGAAGAGCTGCAGCGTGCCGAGGCTGCGCTGCTCGTACGACAGCTGCGCCGCGGCGCGCAACTCGCGCAGCACGTCGCGGCTGTATTCGGCCAGGCGCATCATGCGGCGCTTGTTGGTCGCGTAGCGCGGCGCGGTGCACTGGCCCAGCATGCGCGCAAGCCACACCCACTGGCCGAGCGAGCCGTCCGGGCGGATCGCCAGCGGGGCATGGCGCTGGAACAGCCACTTCAAGGCCTTCAGCGGAATGCCGGGTGCAGCCCACGGCGTCGAGTAGCCGGGAGACACCTGCCCCGCGTTGGCGAAGCTCGTCTCCAGTGCCGGGCCGTCCTGCCGCTCCAGGACGACGACGTCGGCGCCGGCACGCGCGAGGTGCCAGGCGGTGGACACGCCGATCACGCCGGCGCCAAGAACCGCGACTCTCATGTGTCCTTCTCCAATGTCATTGCTGTCCTCGTCGTGAAGGCAGAAAGAATAGGTGCAGGTGCGCGGCGCATGGTGCCGTTGTGGGGCTGTGCATCGGCATGGTCTTGCGCAAGAGAGCCGAGGACCGGCATCTCGTCAGTGCAGCTTGACGAGCGGCCGGGTGCGCCGCGCGATGACACGGGACAGCGTTTCCAACGCCACCTTGGCCGGGCCGTGCAGCGTCAGCTCGTGCTTCTTGTAGAGCGACAGGTACATCAGGCGGGCGAATGCGCCTTCGACCATGAAGTTGCGGCCGATCAGGCCGCCCATCATGTGGCCGACCGTGCCGAACTTGCCGATCGACACGAGCGAACCGAAGTCGCGGTAGCGGTATGCCTGCAGCGGCTTGCCGGCGAGGCGGCGCCGAACCTGCCGGTACAAATGCAGCGCCTGCTGATGCGCTGCCTGCGCGCGAGGCGGCACTGTGCCGTCGCGCCACGGGCATGCGGCACAGTCGCCGAGCGCAAAGATGTCGTCGTCGCGCGTGGTCTGCAGCGTGGAGCGCACGACGAGCTGATGGACCCCGTTCGTTTCCAGCCCCAGGTGCTCGAGGAACTCCGGCGCCTTGACGCCGGCGGCCCAGACGACGAGCTCGGCGGGCAACAGTCGACCATCCGCCAGCCGCACGCCGTCGCCAAGCACCTCGGCCACGCGCACGCCGGTGTGCACCTTCACGCCCAACTCGGTCAGCATCTCCTGCGTGACCCGCGACAGTCTTGGCGGCAACGCCGGCAGCACGCGGTCGGACGCCTCGATCAGCGTGACCTGAAGGTCCTTGTCGGGATCGACGCGATCGAGGCCGTATGCCAGCACCTCGCGCGTCGTCCGCTGCAACTCGGCGGCCAGCTCGACGCCGGTGGCGCCGGCGCCGATGATGGCCACCTTCAGCTGCTCGGGGCGCAGCGGCGCCGCTTGCGCATGGGCACGGATGCAGGCATCGACCATGCGGGCGTGGAAACGCCGCGCGTCGGCCTGCGACTCCAGCTTCATCGCATGCTCCTTCACGCCGGGCGTGCGGAAGTCGTTGCTCTGGCTTCCGACCCCGATGATGAGCGTGTCATAGCCGAACTCGCGCAACGGCGTGATTTCGCGGCCTTCCGCGTCGTTCGACGGAGCGACCAGAATCCGTCGGCGCTCGCGGTCCAGGCCGGTCATCTCGCCGATGCGGTACCTGAACCGGTGCCAGTGCGCCTGGGCCAGGTAATCCACCTCATGAACCGCGAAGTCCATGCTGCCAGCAGCGATCTCGTGCAGCTTGGGCTTCCACACATGCGTGCGGTTGCGCTCGATCAGCGTGATGTCGACCGCATGGCCGACCCGATCGCCCAGACGGGTGGCAAGCTCGAGACCGCCGGCACCGCCGCCGACGATGACGATGCGGTGCCGGGCCGGCGCCTTGTTCAAGGCCAGGGTCTCAGAACGAGTGGCTCATGCCGAGCGCCAAGCCGTTGAACGCGTCACTCGTGGCCGACTTCTGGCGCCACAGATCGGCATACAGGCTGGTGCGCTTGGACAGCGGATGCACGTAGCCGAAGCTCGTCTTCCACGCGCCCACGTCCGAATCGCGACCATAGCCACCGCGCACTGTGCCGGTGGCCAGGTTGTAGGTGGCCGCGACGACGTAGCTCGACTCGTCGCCGGCACCGTCATGCTCGATGTGCGCGTATGAGCCCATCAGCTTCAGCGGCCCGATGGCGTAGGACGCGGCGACGAAGCCCATCACGTCTTCGTCGGTGTTCTGCTCGCCCGAAAGCATCACCGACAAAGGGCCCTGGTCGTAGTTGAACGACACGCTGGTGTTGCGGGACTTGGCGCCGGCGTCCTTCTCCACTTGGCCTGACACCGCGACGCTGAAGCCGGCGAAGTTCGGGGAGTTGTAGAACACGGCATTCGGGCTGCGCGCGAAGTTGGCCGAGCCCATCGCCGCGTCGTTCGTGCCGTCGCTGCTGAAGGTGTAGTTGCCCAACTGGAAGGCGCCCAGCGAGGCGTTGAAGCCGCTTGCGCCCCAGGGTTCGAAGGCCCAGTTCTTCTGCCACATCGCCGTGGTGGCGCGGCCCAGGCGCAACGAGCCCCAGCCGTCGCGGGCCAGGCCCACGGTGCTTTCGCCTTGCCAGAACACCGGCGCACGCTCCACCGCGCCGGTGTCGGGGCGGAAGCGGTGCTGCAGGTGAAAGGTCGCGCGCAGTCCGTCGCCCAGGTCTTCCGTGCCGCGGAAGCCGATGCGGTTGTTGCTGCCGCGGTCCACCGACGTTGCGCGCCCGCCGGATTGCTTGACCAGCGCGAGGTCGAGCAGTCCATAGACAGTGACGTTGCCTTGCGCCTGGGCCGAGCAGGCGACGGTGGCGCAGGCCGCAGCGGTGAGCCGCTTGAAATATTCGAATGAAATCACGGAGTCCCTCTGAGTCATCGGGTGGTGGTTTGTCACTGCTGCCGTTCACCCTCATCACGGCAACAGCGGGGGAAATTGTCTGCGGCGCACGGTCGCAAGATGTGCCGCATCGATAGCCTCAGGCACGCGTGTGTGCCGTTGTTTGGCCCGTCAGCGGCACGTCGTGCGGTCCATCGCGCTGCCGCCATGGCGTGCGGCGAGTGCCGCAGGATTTCGCAGGATCTGCCGCCGGGCAGCACACAACGGCAAGAAGCGCTGCGAGGGGTCGCCTATCTTTCTCGCAACACAGGCAGTCGCGAGAAGCACCATGACGCATCGCATGCTCCCCCCTTCAGCCCGCAGGCCGGCGAGTGTCGAACTGCGTTTCGTCCACCGCAGGAACGACCGCAAGTCGTTGGTGTTTTCTTGCGATGCAGCGGGACGTGTCGACCTGGACGCGCTCGATGAGCGCAGGCGCAACGAGTACCTGTTCGCCCGGGCGCTGATGGGGCGCGACTACGCGTTTCCGGTGATGGCCTCGTGCGATCGATGAAAGCAGCGGCGGCCGGTCATGCCGGTCGAACGATCGCGTACACCTTCTTCACGTGCTCGCGGCTGTCCCAGCTGCAGGCGGCCTCCTTGAGGCGGTAGCTCTTGCCCTCGAACTCGAGCATCGCGGCGCGGTGCATGAGGCGATCGAGGATGGTGGTGGCCATGGTGGCGTCGCCGAGGTACTTGCCCCAGTCCTGGACCACGCGGTTGGACGTGACGATGATGCTCCGGCGCTGCTTGTAGCGGTGGTGGACGACCGTCTGCAGCAGCTCGGCGCTGGCCTCGGAGATGCGCCGAGCCAGGAACAGGTCGTCGAGTACGACCAGGTCGGGTTCGACGAAGCTGCGCAGCAGCGCGGCCTGCTCGGCGGTGCTGCCCAGTGCGTAGCGCGCGAACTCGGTGTCGGCCTCGACGTAGCGCACGTCGAAGCCCTGCAGGGTGGCCTGGTAGGCCACGGCCTTGGCGACGTGGCTCTTGCCGGTGCCGGGCGAAGCAGTCACATACTGCCCGCGAACAGCGTGTAGAGCTGGTTCGCATCAACTATCCATTCCACCCACGGGTGGGTCTTGAAGTCGAGGTGCTCGGCCGGTCCAGGCACGGCACCGACGACTTCCTGATCGTCCGTCAGCCCGACGGTACGAGGGCGCATCTGCCGCAGTGGATGACACTGCCCACGGCCGGCGATGTGCCCACGCACTCGCCGCCGCGGCAGTTGCTGAGTTCGCTGCGTGCGCTGCGGCGCGAACTCGACACGGTCCTATCTTCATCGACCTCAGCCCTGCCACACGGAGGCGTCGATGAAGCTAATTCCACTGCGGGCACTCCCGCTCGTGCAAACCAACCTGTTCGACGCCGCAGCCGCGCCGGCACCCCTGACGAGCCTGCAGTTGCATCGCGACGAACTTGTCGAACTGCTGAGCCAGTTGCTGTGGCAGGTGGCAAGGCACGCCGACATCGCTCACCGACTGGAGAATGACGATGAGCAAGATCAGTCCTGAGCACTTGGCGCGCGGCGCCTACGTGTACGTGCGACAGTCCACTGCCGATCAACTGCGCCATAACCACGAGAGTCGCCGACGCCAGTACGCCCTGGCTGATCGGGCGCGCACGCTCGGCTGGACCGAAGTCGTGGTGATCGACGACGACCTCGGCGTGTCCGCCAGTGGCGTCGCACGACCGGGCTTCGAGCGGCTGCTGGCGGCGATCTGCAGCGGCCAGGTCGGCGCCGTTGTCTCCATCGAGGCCTCGCGCCTGGCACGCAACGGCCGCGACTGGCACACGCTGCTGGAGTTCTGCGCACTGGTAGGCAGCGTCATCGTCGACGAGGACGGCGTCTATGACCCGCGCAGCGTCAACGACCGGCTGCTGCTGGGCATGAAGGGCACCATGTCGGAGATGGAGCTGTCGCTCCTGCGCCAGAGATCCGTCGAGGCCCTCAAGCTCAAGGCAGCGAGGGGCGATCTGCACACGACGGTGGCCATCGGGTATGTGCGCAGCGAGGGCGACCGGATCGAACTCGACGCCGATCTACGCATCCGCGAAGCGATCGCGGCCGTGTTCACCCGCTTCGCGCAGGCCGGCAGCGTGCGCCAGGTGCTTCTGTGGTTCCGGCAGGAGCGCATCGAGCTGCCCGCGGCGGTCTACGAGGCGGGCCGGCGCAGCGTGCTCTGGCGCCTTCCGGTCTACAACACGGTGCTCAAGATCCTCACCAATCCGGTCTACGCCGGTGCCTATGCGTTTGGTCGCACCGAGACACGGGTGCGCATCGAAGCCGGCCGCAAGCGCGTTGTGCGCGGCCATCGTCGTGCGCAGGAGCACTGGCAGGTCTTGATCCAGGAACACCACGAGGGCTACATTGACTGGCACACCTACGAACACAACCAGCGCGTGATTGCCGACAACACCAACATGCGCGGCGGCATGGCCCGCGGCGCATTGCGTCGCGGGGAAGCCCTGCTGCCAGGGGCTGCTGCGCTGCGCGCACTGTGGCCGCAAGCTGCACGTGGCCTACAGCGGCGCCGACGGTGACACGGCCCGCTACCACTGCAAGGGTGCTGCGATCAACCACGGATCGCCGCACGGCTGCATCTCCTTCGGCTCGCTGCGCGTGGACGAGGCGGTCTCCCGCGAAGTCCTGACCGTGCTCAGGCCGATCGGGGTGCAGGCCGCGTTGCACGCCATTGAGCAACGTGCCGACGATGAGCATGCGAAGCGGCGGCAGCTCGAACTGGCGCTGGAGCAGGCACGCTTCGAGGCAGCGCGTACGCAGCGGCAGTTCGATGCTGTCGACCCGGGCAACCGACTGGTGGCCGCCGAACTCGAGCGGCGCTGGAACGAGCGGCTGGCGCAGGTCTCGCAGCGCCAGGCAGAGATCGAAGCGCTGGAGGCCCAGGCCGGGCCGAGCCTGACGCCAAGGCAACGCGATGAGCTGATGGCCCTGGGCGCTGACTTACCGCGGGTGTGGTCTCATCCGGCGGCCGGCAACGAAGTGCGCAAGCGCATCCTGCGCTGCGTCATCAGGGAGATCGTGGCTCGCGTCGCCGAGGCGCGCATCGAACTCGTCATCCATTGGCAAGGGGGTGACCACACTGAGCTGAGCGTAGTGAAGAACCGCGTTGGACAGCACCGCTGGACCACCGATGTCGAAGTCCAGACCCTGATCACGCAGTTGGCCCGCCAGCTCAATGATGGCAGCATCGCGTCATTGCTGAATCGGCTGGGCCATCGGACCGGCAAGGGCCACACCTGGACCGAGATGCGCGTGCGCTCGTTCCGAGGCGACCACCGCATCGCGGTCTACAAGGCAGGCGAACGCGAGGCACGCGGCGAGCTGACTCTGGAGCAAGCCGCTGACGCTCTGGGCGCGAGCAAGATGACGGTGCTGCGCATGATCGGCGCCGGCGTGCTCCAAGCGACACAAGCCTGCAAGGGGGCACCATGGGTCATCAAGGCCGTCGATGTTCAGCGTCCTGAGGTCCGCGCAGCGGTCGCCGCCCCCGCAAGGGGTCCGCTACCAGAAGATCCTCGACAAATTTCTCTTGATATTCAATAACGTGGTGAGGTGAGCATCATGTCGCGTGATCGGGCTTGCCGATGATCAGCGCATTGCCTCCCTCGCCGATGAACTTCAGCGTGTGCAGCTCGAAGCAGGCCTGGCGCGGCAGCTTGGGGTTGAAGCGCCAGTCGAAGTCGTTCAACGTGGGCCGCTCATCCAGGCGCGACTGCTTGAAGCGCCGCTCGGTCAGGCGCGAGCGGCGCCGGTCGAGTTCGTCCTGCAGCATGGCGGCGAAGGTGTCGAGGAAGGGCTCCTGCGTGCTCTGGGCCTGCATCACGCGGGTGCCGAGGGTGGCGGCAATGCCCGACAGGCGCAGCTCGCGCAGGGCGCGTTCGATCTCTTGCAGGGTCATGCCTTGAACTCCGTGGTGGTCGCGTGGGTCGCGTGGTTCGGGGTGGTGTGTGCAGTAGGGTGTGCGGCGCTGCGCGCGAACAGTTCGGCGTAGTCATCGCCGCTGCGGATCAGCGGGTGCTCCTGGGTCAACGCGAGTTCGCCCTGCACCGGCGTGGCATCGGGGTCGATGGCCGCCAGTGCTTCGCCACCAGCTTCTCGGTGGCGGCCTTGACGTGTCGGTAGCTGTAGATGCCGTCGGCGAGGGCGTGCGCGCAGGCGCTGTTGACCAGTCGGCGGGGGTATCGCTCGGCCAGGCTGGCGATGCCCCACAGCTTGCGTTGGCCCACGCGGCCCTCGATGGCGAACAGCAGTTCGCACAGCCGCGATGCGTCCGCCCCGATGGCCTTGGCCTGGGCCAGGATGCGGCGCGTCTCGCGCGAAGGGTTGAACACGCGTTCGTCGGCGGGCAGCACCACCGTGCCCGGTCGCGCGGCGCGCGGGTGGGTGCGCAGCAAGGCCTGCGTGTGCAGGTCGCGGATCTCGACGCGGTGCTCGAACACGCGCACCAGCACCCGGCTGCCCTGCTTCATCGGCGCGGCGAACGACCAGATCGTTGAGCGAGGCCTACGCAGGCATGTAAAGCCGATCGCGCGCCTTGGCGAAGGCCCGATCCGAGACGCCGAGCAGTGGGCAATCAGTGCCGCACACCGAAGCGAAGAAGCTGTCGAGCATGGCCTGCTGCGACTGATTTCGCATCGTCAGCAGTGCGCCGATCAGTGCGGGCAGCGGCAGCTTGCGGCTGCGGGTGAAGGAGTTGGGGAAGTCGGAATGCCGCGCGATTTGCGCAAAGTCGTCCGAGGCAATCCGCTCGGACAATTCCAGC
>DATKCI010000217.1:0-6126 GCA_035513255.1 Piscinibacter sp.
GCAACCCGGGTAAGCGAAGCGCACCCGGGACCTCGGCGTTCACCCCGGGTGCGCTGCGCTTACCCGGGTTGCGAACAACCGGCGAGACGCTGCGCAGTCTGCCTCGCAGAGGTCTAGACTCCGACCAGATGGCTTGAACCAGCGCACCGGCGGCACGGCGGCCGGCATGTAGGCGGGCAACATCGAAGCAGTGTGGAGGGCGTCAGTGCAACCCACCGATATCCGCAATCCGGACTATTTCCACAAGGTCGTCGACTGCCAGTGGGCGTGCCCCGCGCACACCCCGGTGCCCGAGTACATCCGCATGATCGCCGCGGGCCGCTACGACGACGCCTACATGCTCAACTGGGAATCCAACGTGTTCCCGGGCATCCTCGGGCGCACCTGCGACCGGCCCTGCGAACCGGCATGCCGACGCGGCCGGGTCGAGGAGAACAACGGCGAGAAGCCCGAGCCGGTCGCGATCTGCCGGCTCAAGCGCGTCGCCGCCGACCACAAGTCCGACATCCGCAGCCGGCTGCCACAAGTGGGCAGGCCCAACGGCAAACGCATCGCCTGCGTGGGTGCCGGCCCCGCATCGCTGACGGTGGCGCGCGACCTCGCGCCGCTGGGTTACCACGTGACGGTGTTCGACAGCGACCCCCAGGCCGGCGGCTTCATGCGCACCCAGGTGCCGCGCTTCCGCCTGCCCGAATCGGTGATCGACGAGGAGACCGGTTACATCCTCGACCTCGGCGTCGAGTTCCGCGGTGGCCAGCGCATCGATTCGATGAAGACGCTGCTGGATGGCAGCTTCGATGCGATCTTTGTCGGCTGCGGCGCGCCGCGCGGACGCGATCTCGACCTGCCGGGCCGCCGGGAGGCGAAGCAGAACATCCACGTCGGCATCGACTGGCTGTCGTCGGTGTCGTTCGGCCACATCGACCGGATCGGCCGCCGCGTGATCGTGCTCGGCGGCGGCAACACCGCGATGGATTGCTGCCGCAGTTCGCGTCGTCTCGGCGGCGAGGACGTCAAGGTGATCGTGCGCTCGGGCTTCGACGAGATGAAGGCCTCGCCGTGGGAGAAGGAGGACGCGATCCACGAGGGCATTCCGATCCTCAACTTTCTGGTGCCCAAAAGCTTCGAGCACCAGGGCGGCAGGTTGACCGGGATGCGCTTCGAAAAGGTGGTGGCGTGGCACGACGAGAACGGGCGGCGCACGCTGGTGCCCACCGGCGAGCCGGAACAGTTCTTCGAATGCGACGACGTGCTGATCGCGGTCGGCCAGGAGAACCATTTCCCGTGGATCGAACGCGACATCGGCCTGGCCTTCGATGACCACGGCATGCCGGTGGTGGACACGGCCACGATGCAGTCGAGTCTTGGCAAGGTGTTCTTCGGCGGCGATGCGGCGTTCGGCCCCAAGAACATCATCTGGGCGGTCGCCCACGGCCACGACGCGGCAATCTCGATCGACAGGTTCCTCGCCGGCGAGGACGTGCGCGAGCGCCCCGATCCGCTGCTGAACCTGGTCTCGCAGAAGATGGGCATCCACGAGTGGACCTACGACAACGAGGTGTCGCCCGATGAGCGCTTCAAGGTGCCGCTGGAGGTGCAGGCGAAGGCCTTGCAGAGCATCAGCGTGGAGGTCGAGCTCGGCTTCGAGGTCGCCAGCGCGTTCAAGGAGGCCGAGCGCTGCCTCAACTGCGACGTGCAGACCGTGTTCGCCCGCGACGTCTGCATTGAGTGCGATGCCTGCGTCGACATCTGCCCGATGGACTGCATCACCTTCACCGGCAACGACGACGAGCCGGCGTTGCGCCGGCACCTGAGCGCGCCGGCGCTGAATCTCACGCAGGACCTCTATGTATCGGCGCCGCTGAAGACCGGAAGGGTGATGGTCAAGGACGAGGACGTGTGCCTGCACTGCAGCCTGTGCGCCGAGCGCTGCCCGACCGGTGCCTGGGACATGCAGAAGTCGCTGCTGGAATTCATCCGTGCCGGCGACCCCGGTTGCCGCAGCAGCACGAGGCACGCGGCATGAAGGCGGCCATGCCCCCGATCAGCGCGATCAACGACTTCGTGGTGAAGTTCGCCAACGTCAACGGTTCGGGTTCGGCATCGGCCAATGAGCTGTTCGCCAAGGCGATCCTGCGCATGGGCGTGCCGGTCAGCCCGCGCAACATCTTCCCGTCCAATATCCAGGGGCTGCCGACCTGGTACGAGGTGCGCGTGACGCAGCGCGGCCATCTCGGCCGGCGCGGCGGGGTCGACCTGATGGTGGCGATGAACCCGCAGACCTGGAACGCCGACCTCCAGGAGATCGAGCCCGGCGGCTACCTGTTCTACGACAACAGCAAGCCGCTGCCGGCATCGCGGTTCCGCGACGACGTGCACGTCATCGGCGTGCCGATCACCGAGATCTGCAACGCTGCCTGGAGCGAGCCGCGGCAGCGCCAGCTGTTCAAGAACATCGTCTATGTCGGCGCGCTGTCGCTGCTGCTGGACATCGACCGGGCCGTGGTCGAGGAACTGATCGGCAGCCAGTTCCGAAGCAAGCCGAAGCTGCTCGATTCCAACATCCACGCGCTGCAGCTCGGCCGCGAATACGTCGAGAACCATGTGGCCTACCCGATCGGCCTGCGCGTGCAGGCCGCCGACCAGGTCGGCGAGCGCATCTTCGTCGACGGCAACGCCGCCGCGGCCCTGGGCTGCGTCTACGGCGGCGCCACGGTCTGCGCCTGGTATCCGATCACGCCATCGTCGTCGTGCGCCGAGGCGTTCCAGGCATATTGCCAGCAATTCCGCATCGAATCGGAAACCGGCAGGCACCTGTACGCGATCGTGCAGGCCGAGGACGAGATCGCCTCGATCGGCATGGTCGTGGGTGCCGGCTGGAACGGCGCGCGCGCGTTCACCGCCACCTCGGGCCCTGGGGTTTCGCTGATGACCGAGTTCCTCGGCCTGGCGTACATGGCCGAGATCCCGGCGACCATCATCAACGTGCAACGCGGCGGCCCCTCGACCGGCATGCCCACGCGCACCCAGCAGGCCGACATCCTTTCCTGCGCGTACGCCTCGCATGGCGACACCCGGCACGTGCTGCTGTTGCCGGAGGACCCGCACGAATGCTTCGAGTTCGCCGCCGCCGCGCTCGACCTGGCCGACCGCCTGCAGACGCCGGTGTTCGTGATGAGCGACCTCGACATCGCCATGAACCAGCGCCTGTGCGCGCCGCTGCAGTGGGACGATGCGCGCCAGTACGATCGCGGCAAGGTCATGGGCGCCGAGGACCTGGAGGCGGGCCGGGAGTTTGGCCGCTACCTCGACGTCGACGGCGATGGCATCCCCTACCGCACCTATCCGGCCACGCATCCGGACAAGGGCGGCTTCTTCACCCGTGGCACCAGCAAGGACGCGTTCGCGCGTTACTCGGAGGCCGGGCCGGATTACGTCTACAACGTCAACCGGCTGCTGAAGAAGTTCGACAGCGCCAAGGCGCTCGTGCCGCAGCCGGTCGTGCGCAACGCGGCCCGGCCAACCGCGAATGGCGTGATCCATTTCGGCTCCACCAGCCCGGCGATGGGCGAGGCGATCGAGGCGATGCAGGCCGATGGCATCCACCTGGACACGCTGCGCTTGCGGGCGTTCCCGTTCCCCGAAGCCGTCGCGACCTTCATCGCCGCGCATGAGCGCGTGTTCGTGGTCGAGCAGAACCGCGACGGGCAGATGCGCAGCCTGCTGATCAACGAGCTGGGCATCGATCCGTCCAGGCTGGTGCCGATCCTGCATTACGACGGCACCCCGATCACCGCACGTTTCATCACCGGCGAAGTCAGCGCGCGTGTCGGCGCGGCGAAGGTCACGCCGATCCATCACGACAGGGTCGTCAGCCCATGACCTACATCGCCAAGCCGAAGCTGCACCACCCGTCGCTGGCCAGCAACAAGGTCTGCCACACGCGCCGCGATTACGAAGGCAAGATCTCCACGCTGTGCGCCGGCTGTGGCCACGATTCGATATCCGCGGCGATCATCCAGGCCTGCTGGGAAATGGATATAGAGCCGCACAAGGTCGCCAAGCTGTCGGGGATCGGCTGCAGCTCGAAGACGACCGACTACTTCCTCGGCAATTCGCACGGCTTCAACACCGTGCACGGGCGCATGCCCTCGGTGCTCACCGGCGCCAACCTGGCCAATGGCGAGCTGCTGTACCTGGGCATTTCCGGTGACGGCGATTCGGCCTCGATCGGCATCGGCCAGTTCGTGCACGTGATGCGCCGCGGCGTGAACATGGTCTACATCGTCGAGAACAACGGCGTATACGGCCTGACCAAGGGCCAGTTTTCGGCCACCGCCGACCAGGGCTCGACGTCCAAGAAGGGCGCGGTCAACACCGACTCGCCGATCGACATGGTCAGCCTGGCGCTGCAGCTGGGGGCCACGTTCGTCGCCCGCAGCTTCTCCGGCGACAAGCCGCAACTGGTGCCGCTGGTCAAGGCGGCGATCGCGCACCGCGGCGCCGCGTTCCTCGATGTGATCAGCCCATGCGTGGCGTTCAACAACCACGCCGGCAGCACCAAGAGCTACGACTACGTGCGCGCACACAACGAAGCGGTCAACCGCATCGAGGTGATCCCCACGCGCGAGGAGATCGTCGTCCACTACGCCGACGGCGAAGCGGTCGAGGTCGAGCAGCACGACGGCTCGGTGCTGCGCCTGCGCAAGCTGCATGCCGGTTATGACCCGGGCGACCGCATCGCGGCGATGAACTTCGTCCAGGAACACCAGGTGCGGGGCGAAATAGTCACCGGCCTGCTGTTCGTCGACCCGGATGCGGCCGACCTGCACGAGCATCTCAACACCTCGGCGCGCCCGTTCAACACGCTGGGCGCCGCGCAGTTGTGCCCGGGTTCGGCGGTGCTGGGACGGGTGAATGCGTCGCTGCGCTGAGTGAGCCGCAGAGGTCCGGCAGCGCCGGTTTTGGGTGCCGGCCGGCCTGACTGAAACCGGGGTTCAGGTTCGCGGATAAAGACCGGGCGACTTCACGCGGGCGCGAACCGGTGTCCGACAGGATGGGCACCTACTCAAGCACGGCGCACACCATGACCTTTCCGAAGCTGACCACTCTTGCCCAGGCGCTGGCTGGCGCGCTCCTGCCAGTGGCCCTCGCGGCGTGCGCACCGGCACCCTCGGAATCGGCGCAGCCTGTCGTGGCCAATGTGGCCGAGGCCGGCGCGACCACGGCCACTGTGCCTGATCCGCTGGATGTGGGTTCCGCGAGCGGCGCGCCGGCGTTGCAAGTGCCGAACGAGTCGACCTCGACGCTGCCGATCGCGCCAAGTGACGCCCAGGGCCAGGCCGCGACACCCGAACAATCGACGCCCGAGCCCCCGGCGAAGGCTGCGCCAGCCGATGCCGACCTGCCCGTCGACAGCCTGCTGCGCGCGCAGGTGTTGCTGGAACGCGCGTTTTTCTCCCCCGGCGAAATCGATGGCGCCAGCGGTAGCAACACGCGCCGCGCGATCGCCGCGTTCCAGCAGGCGAATGACCTGACGACCAGCGGCGAACTGGATGCCGCGACGTGGGAGGCGCTCAACCGCGATGCCGCGCCGGTGCTGGTGGAGTACACCACCACCGCCGACGACGTTGCCGGCCCGTTCCGCGAGATCCCGGCCGCGCCGATGGAGATGGCCAAGCTCGATGCGTTGCCGTACGAATCGGTCGAGGAAAAACTGGCCGAGAAGTTCCACGCCAGCCCCGGGTTGCTGGCCAGGCTCAACCCGGACGCTGACTTCAGCGCGGCTGGCACCATCCTGACCGTGCCCAACGTGGCAGGGGCGACCCGCCTGCCCACGCCGGCACGGGTGGTGGTGGACAAGTCGGACTCGGTGCTGCGCCTGGAGGACGCGTCGGGCAAGCTGCTCGCGCAGTTCCCGGTCACCACCGGCAGCGCGCAGTTTCCGCTGCCGATCGGCGAGTGGAAGGTGACCGACATCGCCCACAACCCGGTGTGGCATTACGACCCGGCGCTGATCGCCAACACCCGCGAGGGCGACACCAAGGCCAAGATCCCGGCGGGCCCGAACAACCCGGTCGGCACCACCTGGATCAGCATCAGCAAGCCGCATTACGGCATCCACGG
>DATKCI010000218.1:0-5481 GCA_035513255.1 Piscinibacter sp.
GGTGAACGTACCGTCGTTGTTGAAGACGATGCCGCCATTGGACGGACCACTGCCACCGACCAAGGCGAAGATATTGCCGCCGTCGCCGGACGGTGTGTCGTTGCCGGCGACGGAGCCGACAAACGGCGTGTCCTCGGTGGCCGCGACCGTCTCGGCTACGGCGGTCGGGGCGTCATTGACCGACGCGACGTTGATCGTCACGGTGGCCGTCGAAACGTCTCCATCGGCATCGGTGATCGAGTAGCTGAACTCGTCGGCGCCGTTGTAGTTCGCGTTGGGCGTGTAGGTGAAGGTGCCGTCGTTGTTGAAGACGATGCCGCCGTTGGACGGACCGCTGCCGCCGACCAGCGCGAAGACATTGCCGCCGTCGCCGGAGGGCGTGTCGTTGCCGGCCACAGAGCCGACGAAGGGTGTGTCCTCCGTTGCGGCAACGGAGTCGGCCACCGCCGTCGGAACGTCGTTGACACTTGCGACGTTGATCGTCACGGTGGCGGTCGAGACATCGCCATCCGCATCGGTGATCGAATAGCTGAATTCGTCGGCGCCGTTGTAGTTGGCGTTGGGTGTGTACGTGAACGTGCCATCGTTGTTGAAGACGATGCCGCCGTTGGACGGACCACTGCCAGCGACCAGCGCGAACACATTTCCCCCGTCGCCCGACAAGTCGTCGTTCCCCGCCACGGAGCCGAGGAAAGCCTGGTCTTCGACGGCGGTGAACGCATCGGCCACCGCCACCGGAACGTCGTCGCCCGGCGTGATGCCGATCGTCAGAGTGCCGGTGGACGTGAGCGACCCGTCGCTCACCGTGTACGTCGCCACGGGCACGGAACCGTTGTAGTTCGGCGCCGGCGTGAATGTGTAGTCTCCGTTGGCTTCGATGACCAAGGTGCCCACGCCTGCCAGCGCAGCGGTGATACCGGCGGCGAAGACGGTTCCGCCGACCAAGAACTGGGTGACCGACAAAGCCGGGCCGTCCACGTCCGTGTCGTTGGCGAGCACGTTGCCGCTGACGGCGTTGTCCTCGCTCGTAGTTGCCGCGTCGGGCGCGGCCACGGGCATGTCGTTGACGGGGGTGACGGCGATGGCCACGGTGGCCACGGCCGAGACGGCGCCGCCGTCGTCGGTGACGGTGAAGCTGATGCCGGTGCTGCCGTTGAAGTCGGCCGACGGCCGGACCAGCCGGCCGGCGGCCTGCGCGGGTGTCAGTGCCTGTCCCACCAGCACGGGTGTGACGCCGTCGGCCAGCAGCAGCGTGCTGCCGGCGGGAATGTCGGTCACGGTCACCGCCGTCACGGTGCCGTCGATGTCGGTGCCGGCCAGCGAGATCGGCAAGGTGCTGTCTTCGAGGCCCTCGGCCGTGGCGGCCGTCGCCGACGGCGCGTCGTTGACGGCCGCGAGGCCGATGCTGGTGCTGCCGGTCGCGCTCGCCCCGCCGCTGCTCAGCGTGTAGGCGAAGCTGCCGACGGGGTCGCTCGCGTTGTAGTCGGCCGGCGGCACGTAGCGCAGGCCGGGCAGGTCGGCAGCGCTCAGCACCATGCCCGCAGTGAGTACGGTGCCGTCGGCCATCTGCAGCACGCCGATGGCAGGGACCTGGTCGACGGTGATGACTGCTGTCGCCGGCACGCCGGCGGGCTGCGTCAGCCCGAGGTTGACGGCCGGGCCTTCTTCGGTGGCGCTGATCGAGGTCGAGTCGGTCGACAGCGGCGGCGTCGGGTTTGCGGGCTCGTCGGTTCCGCGGTCGGCTGCCCCGATCTGGTTGGAGAAGGCCACCTCCTGCGGCAGCACGCGCGTGCCTGCGCCGGGCAGCGAAGCGCTCGCGCCGAGCGTCTCGACGATGCGGTCCACACGCAGCCCGGGTCCCAGCTCGCCGCCTCCATCGCCCGCCAGGACGGCCGCCGTGGCGGCCGTCGGGTCATCGGTGTTCAGTCCGGTGATGACACGGTCGATGTCGTCGGACGGCGGCAACACGGCCGCCTCGGCCTCGGGCACCGGTGCCAGGCGGACGATGCCGTCCTGCGTCGTCAGGATCACGTCGCCGCGATGGACGATGTCGCCCAGCTTGAGCGCCCGCATCTTGCCGTCGGCGCCTCGAATGAGGGCGGCGCCCCACAAACCGGTAACTTGGCCTTGGGCCGTCTGGAGGATCGTGGGCATGAGCGACTTTCTGAAGCAGAGTGCACCGCGATGAAGCGCGCGGGGTCGCCCAGAATACGTTCAGTCACACGTCTTATGACATGCGGTCGCGGGTCGTTTCGTGAACAGAATCACCGAAGCACTGCGCTCGTGAAGCCATAAAGGCGTCGCCCTTCGGCGAACGGCGCTGCTAACGTTCGCGCAGGGCGTAGGCGCGGGCCCGCAGAACGGGCTTGAGCAGGTAGGCCATCACGGTCTTCTTGCCGGTCAGCACGTCGACCTCGGCCGTCATGCCGGGGATGACGCGCATCTTGTCGTTGAAGTGCGCCTGCGTGGTCCGCACGCGCACCAGGTAGAACGCGTTGCCCCGTTCGTCGACGACGGTGTCGGGGCTGATGTTCTCGACCTTCGCTGCCAGCCCACCGTAGATCGCGAAGTCGTAGGCGGTGAACTTCACCGTCGCGTCCTGCCCGGGGCTGATGAACGCGATGTCCTTGGGCAGCACCTTGGCTTCGAGCACGAGCGTGTCGTCCAGCGGAACGATCTCGACAATGTCCTTGCCGGGCTGCACGACGCCGCCCACGGTGTTGGCGAGCAGCCGCTGCACACGGCCGCGCACGGGGCTTTTCACCTGCGACTTGTCCACGCGGTCGGCCAGCGCCACCGCGCCTTCGTTCAGCGCGTTGAGCTTGCCCATCACGTCGGCCATTTCCTTGCGCGCCTCGTTGCGAAAGGTCAGCTCGGTCTCCTCGCTCTTGCGCTGCGCTTCGCCGATGGACGCCTGCACGCGCGCGATCTGCGCGCTGGCCTGCTCGGCATCGCCGCGCGAACGCGAGACCTCACGCTCCAGCCGGAGGATGTCGACTTCGGAAACGGCCCCGGTCGCGAGCAGTGGCTTGGTCTTGGCGAGCTCCTGGCGATTGAGGTCCAGGCTGCGTTCGGCCGAGGCCTTGCGCGCCTGCATCTCGCTGAGCTCCTGCTGGCGCTGCTGCAACTGCTGCTCGTTGATGGCCAGCAGTGTGCGCAACTCGGATACGCGGGTCTCGTAGAGACGGCGCTCCTCGTCGAGGATGCGCTGCTCGACGTCGTTGCCTTCCTGCACGGCCGGCGGTCGGAAGCTCGAGCCTTCGCCCAAGGCGCGCAGGCGGGCCAGCCGGGCGCGCAGCGCGAAGCCCTGCGCCTCGCTTTCGCGCACGCCGGAGGTCGCACGGGTTTCGTCGATCTTCAACAGCAGCTGACCGGCCTCGACGACCTGGCCTTCCTGCACGAGGATTTCCGAGACCACCCCGCCGTCGAGCGACTGCACGACCTGCAACTGGCGCGACGGAATCACCTTGCCCTCGCCGCGGGTGACTTCCTCGACCGGCGCGAACGAGGCCCAGACGATGAGCAGCAGCAGCACGAGCACGCTGGCGCGCACGATCTTCTGAGCGCGCTGCGTGCGCGCGCGCGACATCACCGTGTCGGCTTCCTGCTCGAAGCTGTGGAAGCCGGCGGGCGCGTTCGCGTCGTTGCCGGCGTCCGAGCCGAAGAGCCGCCGGGTCAGCGGATCGAGCGCGACGCGGATGCGCTCCAGCACCCACAGCATCGCCCGGCCGGCGCGGATCAGCGCGCCGTGGCTTTCGCTTTGCGCGGTCGAGGAGGAATCGCTCATCTCATGCCGCCCGCGCGATCCGACCGCTCGCGAGCGCTTCCATGATGCGGTCGCGCGGGCCGTCGGCGACGATCTTGCCGCCGTCGACGACGATCACGCGCGTCACCATCGCGAGCATCGACGTGCGGTGCGTGACCAGCACGACGGTCTTGTCGTGCACGAAGGTATTCATGCGCGCGGTGATCTGCGCCTCGGTCGAGAAATCCATCGCGCTGGTGGGCTCGTCGAGCAGCAGGATCGGCGCGTTGTGCAGGACCGCACGCGCCAGGCCCACGCATTGGCGCTGGCCGCCGGACAGCGATTCGCCGCGCTCGCCCACCGTCATGTCGAAGCCGCGCGGATGGCGATTGACGAAGTCGGTCATGCCGGCCACCTCGGCGGCCGCGACGATGGCCGTGTCGTCCGCATACGGCAGGCCGAAGGCGATGTTCTCGCGCAGCGTGCCGTAGAACAGCGTCACGTCCTGCGACACGTGGCCGCAGTTGCGGCGCACGTCGGCCGGGTCGAGCTGGCGCAGGTCGATGCCGTCGAGCAGCACGGCGCCTTCGCTCGGCTGGTACAGCCCCATGATCAGGCGCTGCATCGTCGACTTGCCCGAGCCCACGCGCCCGATCAGCGCGACGCGCTCCCCGGCGGCGATCTTGAAGCTCATGCCCTCGATCGCCGAATCCTGCCGGTTCGGGTAGGCAAACTTCACGTTGCGGAACTCGATGTCGCCGCGCAGCTGCGGGCGCTGGATGAAGGTCTCGCCGGCCGGGCGCTCGACCGGCTTGTCCATGATCTGGTTCAGCGAATCCAGCGCCGTGCGCGCGCCCTGGTACTGCATCAAGAGGCCGATGATCTGCCCAGCCGGCGCGAGCGCGCGCGACCCGAGCATCGTCGCGGCGATCAGGCCGCCCATCGTCAGCGCGCGGTCGGCGATCAGGTACACGCCGATCACGATGATCGAGACGGCCACCAGTTGCGTCAGCGTGGCGGTGCCGTACAGCGCCGAGGCCGACAGGCCGCGCATCTTGACGTTCGCACGGGCGAGGAAGCCGTTCGCGCGCTCCCACTTCGCTTGCACGACGCTTTCCGCGCCCTGCGACTTGATCGTCTCGATGGCGGTGAGGCTCTCGATCAGCGTGGCGTTGCGCAAGGCGCTCGCCTTGTAGGTCGTTTCGGAAAGTTCGTGCAGGCGGTGCTGCAGCACGTAGCCGACGATCAGGATCGCGGCGAACGCGACCACGACGGGAATCGCGAGCCACGGCGAGATCCACGCCATCACCGCGACGAACAGCAGCGCGAACGGCAGGTCGATCATCGCGGTGACGGTGCTCGATGCGATGAAGTCGCGCACCTGCTCGAAACCGCGCAGGTTGGCGGCGAAGGAGCCCACCGACTCGGGGCGGTGCTCGAGCCGGATGCCGAGCACCTTTTCCATCAAGGTGGCGGACAGCTGCACGTCGATGCGCGCGCTCGCCTCGTCGACGAAGCGGCCGCGCAGCAGCCGCATGAAGAGGTCCGCGCCCAGCACCAGCAGCACGCCGATCGCCAGCGCCCACAGCGTTTCGACCGCGTTGTTCGGCACCACGCGGTCGTAGATGTTCATCGAGAAGATCGGGAACGCGAGCGCGAACAGGTTCACGAGCAGCGCGGCCCACATCACGTCGCGGTAGACGAAGCGCTGCGCGAGGATGGCGCTCCAGAACCAG
>DATKCI010000219.1:0-4631 GCA_035513255.1 Piscinibacter sp.
AAATCGTATTGAGCATCCCAAGCCGGCGCGCCGGCCCGGCGTTCGGGGGAAAAGAAAGAGTCGAACGTATATAGATCAACGACTTACGAAATCTCTTTCTTGAGAGGCCCTTTGCTTTGGTGACTTTCATTTGGGCCAGCAGATGAAAGTTACCCGGCTGCCGGGCCGGGACCCGGCTTGCAACACGAACAAATCAACCCACTCGGAAGCACTCACAAGGTGAACCCCGGCTTTCGCCGGGGTGACGGTGCGAGTGGAAGCTTCTCCTCTCGCAGTGGACCCCGGCTTTCGCCGGGGTGACGAAAGAGTGGACGCCGGTTTTCGCCGGGGTGACGAAAGAGTGGACGCCGGTTTTCACCGGGGTGACGAAAGAGTGGACCCCGGCTTTCGCCGGGGGGACGCAGGCCTACACCATCACATCCCACGGTGCCGACAAGCGCACGGCCCCGTTGATCACCCCCACCATCGAATACGTCTGCGGGAAGTTGCCCCACAGCTCGCCGCTCGTCGGCGCAAGGTCTTCCGACAGCAGTCCGACGTGGTTGCGGTGCGCGAGCAGCGACTCGAAGATCTCGCGCGCCTGCTGCGTGCGGCCGATGCGGGCCAATGCGTCGATGCGCCAGAACGAGCAGACGTTGAACGCGGTCTCGGGTTTGCCGAAGTCGTCGGGCGCTTCGTAGCGGCGCATGAACGGCCCGTCGCACAGGTTGGCCTCGAGCGCCTCGACGGTCTTCACGAAACGGCTGTCGCGCGGGTCGATGAATCCGACCTCGGCCATCAGCAGCACGCCGGCGTCGAGGTCCTTGCCATCGAAGCTCTCCACGAAGGCCTGACGCTTTTCGCTCCAAGAGTGTTCGAGGATCTTCGCGCGGATCACGTCGGCCCGCTCGCGCCAGTATTCGCCGCGGTCGGGCCGGCCGAGCACGCCGGCGATCTTGGCGAGCCGGTCGCAGGCGGCCCAGCACATCAGCGACGACGAGGTGTGCACACGCGCGCGTGTGCGCAGTTCCCACATACCGGCGTCGGGTTGGTCATGGAAGCGCCACGCCTGTTCGCCCATGCCTTCGAGCGCCACGAAGTCGCGTGCGTCGGCACGCCGGAACAGCCGGTGGTCGTGGAAGGCCTGCGCGGCGCCGAGCACGATGTTGCCGTACACGTCGTGCTGGAAGTGCTCGAAGGCCTGGTTGCCCACGCGCACCGGGCCCATGCCGCGGTAGCCCGACAGATGCGGCACCACGGACTCGGTGAGGTCGCGCTCCAGCGCCACGCCGTACAGCGGCTGCACGTGGCCGCCGCCGGAGCTGCGGACGATGTCGTTCAGCCAGCGCAGGTAGTCCTCCATCGTGCCGACCTCGGACAGGCTGTTCAGCGCCCGCACTACGAAAAACGCGTCGCGCAGCCAGCAGTATCGGTAGTCCCAGTTGCGCTGGCTGTGCGGCGCCTCGGGAATGCTGGTGGTCATCGCCGCGACGATCGCGCCGGTCTCTTCGAACTGGCACAGCTTGAGCGTAATGGCCGAGCGGATCACCGCGTCCTGCCACTGCAGCGGCAGCGCGAGCCGGCGCGTCCAGTGCCGCCAGTACAGCAGCGTCTGCTCCTCGAAGTCGCGCGCCGTTTCCTCGATGCCACCGGACAAGGTTTCGTCGGGCCCGAAGAAGAAGCTCACCGGCCCCTGCAGCGAGAAGCAGGTCTCTGCATGTACGTAGGTCAGTGGCGCGCTGGTGGTCAGGCGCAGATTGCCGCTCGGAATTTCGAAGCGCAGGTGGTTGCTGCCGCGCGCGACGGCCGGCTTCGCCGAGCCCCAGTCGCCGCGCGGTCGCACGGTGAAGCGCACGCGCGGATGGCCGACCAGCGGACGCACGCGCCGCACGAACTGCGCCGGCCGAAAGGGCCGCTCGCGCAGGAAGAATCGCGGCGCGAAATCGGTGATCTCGATGCACTCGCCGGCCGTATCGAACAAGCGGGTGCGCAAGACCGCGGTGCCGGGGTCGTACGCCTGTTCGGAGCGGGCGAAGTTCTCCAGCTCGACGGCGAAGCTGCCGTCGGGTGCGGGGCCGTCGCGGCTGTCGATCAGCGAGTGGAACACCGGCTCGCCGTCGAAGCGCGGCATGCAGCACCACACCACCGTCGCACGCCGGTCGATCAGCGCGCTGATCGCGCAGTTGCCGATCAGCGCCAAGTCAAGGCCGGCCGTGGCCGCGTTGGGGGGAATCGAGGAAATCATGGCAAGAATGGTGCTTTCGGGCTATACAGCCGGGTTGGGAGGCCCGCCGGTAGAGTGGTCGTTGTCGGTAGGAGGCGGCGGCCCCGATGGGATCGCTGCTTGCTCGCACGTAACGACGGACTCTACGTGTCCCGAGAATCAACAACATTTCATTCGTGAAAACGCTCCGGCTTCAGCTTCGATTCCTCATCCCCCTGGTATTGACTCTGGTGGCCGCCGCCTACCTGGCGCTGCCGCTGATGGACGAACTCACGCTGCGCTGGTTCGCGCGCGACTTGAACATCCGCGGCGAGTTCGTCGCCAACACCATTGCCGAGCCGATCGCCGAAACGATGGCGGAGGGCGATCCGAAGCGGCTTCAAGCCCTGCTCGACCGCGCCAATCGCGACGAGCGCATGGTCGGCATCGGGCTGTGCTCGGTGGACGGCCGCTTGCTTCACCGCACGCCGGGGTTTCCGCAATCGCTCACGTGCCTGCAGGCGCTGGAGACGGCGCTGAGGCCGGACCCGAGGCTGGCCATCGAGGGCGGATCGGTGCTGGTGGGCATCCACCCGATGACGTCGGACGTCGGCAAGGTCGCCGACATCGTGCTGCTGCACGACCTGAGCTTCGTCGAGCGCCGCAGCCAGGACACACGGCGCTACCTGATCATCCTGATCGTCGGACTCGGCTTCGCGATCGCGCTGATCACGATGATCGTCGCGCAGCTGAGCTGGCGCGGCTGGGTCTCGGGCGCGCGCGCCATCATGCGCGGCGAAGGCCTGCTGACACCAATGCTGTCGCCGCCGCCTGAGCTCGCGCCGCTGGCGGCCGACCTGCGCGCCCGGTTGCGCGACCTGGAAGACGAGTACCGGCGCGCGCAGGGGCCCGACGCGGAGTGGAACCCGGAGCGCCTGCGGGTTCTGCTGCACACGCAGCTGCGCGGCGACCAGGTCATCGTCGTGTCGAACCGCGAGCCGTACATCCACATCCGGCAAGGCGGGGAAATTGTCGTCACGCGGCCCGCCAGCGGACTGGTCACCGCCGTCGAGCCGGTGATGCGCGCCTGCTCCGGCACCTGGGTTGCGCACGGCAGCGGCAATGCCGACCGCGACGTCGTCGATTCGCACGACCGCGTGCGCGTGCCGCCCGGCGAGGACGAGTACACGCTGCGCCGCCTGTGGCTGACCGAGGCGGAAGAAAACGGCTACTACTACGGGTTCGCCAACGAAGGGCTGTGGCCGCTGTGCCACGTCGCCCACGTGCGACCGGTGTTCCGCGAGAGCGATTGGCAGAGCTACCGCGCGGTGAACCAGCGTTTCGCCGATGCAGTGGTGCAGGAGGCGCGCGGCGAAGACCCCATCGTGCTGGTGCAGGACTACCACTTCGCGCTGCTGCCGGCGATGATCCGCGCCAAGCTCCCGCGCGCGACCATCCTGACGTTCTGGCACATCCCCTGGCCGAACCCCGAGTCCTTCGGCATCTGCCCCTGGCGGCGCGAGATACTGCAGGGCATGCTGGGGAGCACCATCCTTGGCTTCCACACGCGCTACCACTGCAAGAACTTCATGGAGACGGTGGACCGCTACCTGGAGGCGCGCATCGAACAGGAGCACTCCACGATCTCTTTCCAGGAGGACATGACGCTGGTGGAGGCCTACCCGATCTCCATCGAGTGGCCGAGCGAGAAGGCGCGCGCGCGCTGGCGCTCGATCGAAGACTGCCGGCGCAGCATGCTCGAGCGGCTGCAGGTCAGCGGCGAGCACAAGGTGGCGCTGGGCGTGGACCGCTTCGACTACACCAAGGGCATCCTCGAGCGGCTGCATGCCGTCGAGCGCATGCTCGAGAAGTACCCGGAGTGGATCGGGCGCTTCAGCTTCGTGCAGGTGGCTGCGCCGTCGCGCAGTTCGCTGGAGGAATATCGGTCGTTTCAGGAGCGCATCCACCAGGTCACGAAGCGCATCAACGAACGCTTCGGACGGCCCGGCTACCTGCCGGTGCACCTGCTCGCGGAACATTTTCCGCACGATGCCGTCAACGATCTGTACCGCGGCGCCGATGCCTGCGTGGTGACGAGCCTGCACGACGGCATGAACCTCGTCTGCAAGGAGTTCGTCGCCGCACGCGACGACGAGCAGGGCGTGCTGATCCTCAGCCGCTTCGCCGGCGCGGCGCGCGAGATGCCGGAGGCGCTGATCGTCAACCCGTACCATGTCGAGGAAACCGCCGACGCACTGATGCGCGCCATCACGATGCCGGCCGCCGAGCAGCGCGAGCGCATGGCGAGCCTGCGCATGACGGTGCGTGAATTCAACGTGTACCGCTGGGCTGGCCGCATGCTGGCCGATGCGGGACGCACCCGGCTGCGCCAGCGCATCGAAGCGCGGGTGCAGCGCCACCAAGGAAACTGAAGATGAAGCATTTGTTC
>DATKCI010000220.1:0-5277 GCA_035513255.1 Piscinibacter sp.
TGGGCCAGCAAATGAAAGTTACCCGCCCGCCGGGGCGGGACCCGGCTTGCAACACGAACAAATCAACCTGCTCGGAAGCACTCCACCAGTGGACCCCGGCTTTCGCCGGGGTGACGGCAGGTGAGTGCGTATGGAACTTCATCCGGGGCTACGAAAGGTTCCGTGGTTGAGAACGCAACGCACGATCTGTGTTACGATGTTCCTTTAACGAACATATGTTCGTGTAATGAACTTTGGAAGAAGCAACCGATGATCGACAAGACGCTACCGAGCGTCGACGCGGCGCTTCGCGACGTGCCGGACGGTGCGACGGTGATGATCGGCGGCTTCGGGGGCGCCGGGCAGCCGGCGGAGTTGATCGACGCGCTGATCGCCCAGGGCGCGCGCGACCTGACGATCGTCAACAACAACGCCGGCAACGGCGAAGTGGGCCTGGCCGCGCTGCTGAAGGCCGGCCGCGTGCGCAAGATCATCTGCAGCTTCCCGCGGCAGGTCGACTCGCAGGTCTTCGACGGCCTGTACCGCGCCGGCAAGATCGAGCTCGAGCTGGTGCCGCAGGGCAACCTCGCCGAACGCATCCGCGCCGCCGGCGCCGGAATCGGCGGCTTCTTCACGCCGACCGGCTATGGCACCGAGCTCGCGCGCGGCAAGGAGACCCGCGAAATCGGCGGCCGCATGTATGTGCTGGAGTCGCCGATCCATGCCGACGTCGCCCTGATCAAGGCCGAGGCCGGCGATCGCTGGGGCAACCTCGTCTACCGCAAGACGGCGCGCAACTTCGGGCCGATCATGGCGATGGCCGCGAAGCTCACCGTCGCCTCCGTGCACGAGATTGTCGAGCTGGGTGAACTCGACCCCGAACACATCGTGACGCCGGGCATCTTCGTGCACCGCGTCGTCCAGGTGCCGCGCACCGCCACCGGCCCGGCCGGCTTCAAACAGGCAGCTTGACGATGCAACGACTGAACCGCGACCAGATGGCGGCGCGTGTCGCCCGCGACATCCCCGAAGGGGCCTACGTGAACCTCGGCATCGGCCTGCCCACGCTCGTCGCCAACCACCTGCCGCGCGAGCGTGAGATCTTTCTGCACAGCGAAAACGGCCTGCTCGGCATGGGGCCGGCGCCCGCGCCCGGCGAAGAAGACTACGACCTCATCAATGCCGGCAAGCAACCGGTGACGCTGCTCCAGGGCGGCGCCTATTTCCACCATGCCGACAGCTTCGCGATGATGCGCGGCGGCCACCTCGACATCTGCGTGCTCGGCGCCTTCCAGGTGTCCGTCGGCGGCGACCTTGCGAACTGGCACACCGGCGGCGCCGACGCGATCCCCGCAGTCGGCGGCGCGATGGACCTTGCGATCGGTGCGAAGAAGACCTGCGTGATGATGGAGCACCTGACCAAGAGCGGCGAGAGCAAAATCGTCGAGCGCTGCACCTACCCGCTGACCGGCATCGGCTGCGTGAGCCGCATCTACACCGACCTGGCGGTGCTCGACGTCACGCCGGACGGATTGACAGTGATCGAGACCTTTCACGGACTTCCCTTCGACGAACTGCAACGCCTGACCGGCGTTCCTTTGATCGCCTGACCCACCCCACCCGTCACCCCGGCGAAAGCCGGGGTCCACCGGCGGCGCCCAGGAGCGCGACGAGTGGATCCCGGCTTTCGCCGGGATGACACCCATGGAAGAGGAGCCATCCATGACCGACGCCTTCATCTGCGACGCCTTGCGCACCCCCTTCGGCCGCTACGGCGGCGCCTTGTCGTCCGTGCGCGCCGACGACCTCGGCGCGGTCCCGCTGAAAGCCTTGATGGCGCGCCACCGCGATGTCGACTGGGCGGCCGTCGGCGACGTGCTCTTCGGCTGCGCCAACCAGGCCGGCGAGGACAACCGCAACGTCGCGCGCATGTCGTCGCTGCTGGCCGGCCTGCCGGTCGAGTTGCCCGGCGCGACGATCAACCGGCTGTGCGGCTCCGGCATGGATGCGGTGGGCACCGCGGCACGTGCGATCAGAAGCGGCGAAGCTGAACTGATGATCGCCGGCGGCGTGGAGAGCATGAGCCGCGCGCCGTTCGTGATGCCGAAGGCCGACACGGCGTTCTCGCGCAGCAACGCGGTCTACGACACGACGATCGGCTGGCGTTTCGTCAACAAGCTGATGAGGGAGGCGCACGGCGTCGATTCGATGCCGGAGACGGCCGAGAACGTCGCTGCCGAATTCCGCATCGAACGCGCGGCGCAGGACCGCATGGCGTTGGCCTCGCAGCAGAAGGCGGTGGCGGCGCAGCAATCGGGGTTCTTCGACGCCGAGATCACGCCGGTGACGATCGCGCAGAAAAAGGGTGACCCGCTGATCGTCGCGAAGGACGAGCACCCGCGCGAAACGTCGCTGGAGGCGCTGGCCAAGCTGAAAGGCGTCGTGCGTCCGGACGGCACCGTCACCGCCGGCAACGCATCGGGCGTCAATGACGGCGCGTGTGCGCTGCTCCTGGCGAGCGAAGCGGGCGCCGCGCGGCAGGGTCTGACGCCGCGCGCGCGTGTCGTCGGCATGGCCACGGCCGGCGTGCCGCCGCGCATCATGGGCATCGGCCCGGCCCCGGCGACGCGCAAGGTGCTTGCGCTGACCGGACTCGATCTCGCTCAGATGGACGTGATCGAGCTCAACGAAGCCTTCGCCGCGCAGGGCCTCGCGGTGCTGCGCGAGCTCGGCCTCGCGGACGACGACCCGCGCGTCAACCCGAACGGCGGCGCGATCGCGCTCGGCCACCCACTGGGGGCGAGCGGCGCGCGGCTGGTGACCACCGCGGTCAACCAGCTGCATCGGATCGGGGGCCGCTATGCGCTGTGCACGATGTGCATCGGCGTCGGGCAAGGCATCGCGCTGATCGTCGAACGCGTTTAGACGTTTGTTGCCTGGGGTGCAATCCCAGGCGGAGGCCGGGGTGACGGCACGGGGGGTGACGGCGCGGGGTGACGGCGCCGGGGCGACGAAGAGTGGGCCCCGGGCGCCCGTCAAGCCGTCGCGGCTTCGGCGGAAGTCGTCTGCTTCGACGCCAGCACACGCAGCACCCGATCGATCCCGTTGACTGCGAAGTCGATCTGCTCACGCTCGATGACCAGCGGCGGCGCCAGCCGCACCACCGTGTCGTGTGTGTCCTTGCTCAGCACACCCTCGGCCATCAGTGCCTCGCACACCGTGCGTGCACTGGCGAAGTCCGGGTCGATCTCCACGCCGACCAGCAGGCCCTTGCCACGGATGTCGATGACCGCCCGGTGATTCAGCTTGCCGAGCTGCGCCATCAGGTACTCGCCCTGGTCGTGCGCGCGACGCGCAAGTTGTTCGACTTCGAGCAGTTCCAGCGCCGCCTGCCCGACCGCCGCGGCCAGCGGGTTGCCGCCGAACGTGCTGCCGTGGTCGCCGGGCGTGAACTGCGCCATCACGTCCTCGCGCGCGAGAAACGCGCTCACCGGCAGCAGCCCGCCGCCCAGCGCCTTGCCGAGCGTGAGGCCGTCCGGGCGCACGCCTTCGTGGTCGCAGGCCAGCATGCGGCCGGTGCGGCCGAGGCCCGTTTGCACCTCGTCGCAGATCATCAGCACGTTGTGGCGCGTGCAGATTTCGCGCACCGCCTTCAGGTAGCCGGCCGGCGGAACCACGATGCCCGCCTCGCCCTGGATCGGCTCGACGATGAAGGCCGCCGTGTGCGGCGTGATCGCCGCTTCCAGCGCTTTCGCGTCGCCGAAGGGCACGTGCGCGAAACCCGGAGCGAACGGACCGAAGCCGTCGCGGTACTGCGACTCGCTGGAGAAACCGACGATGGTCGTCGTGCGGCCGGCGAAATTGCCTTCGGCCACGAGAATCTGCGCCAGGCCGTCGGGCACACGCTTGACCTTGTAGGCCCACTTGCGCGCCGCCTTGATCGCCGTCTCGACGGCCTCGGCGCCGCTGTTCATCGGCAGCGCGCGCGGCATGCCGGTCAGGCGGCACAGCGTCTCGAGGAACGGGCCCAGCCGGTCGGTGTGGAAAGCGCGGCTCGTGATCGCGAGCCGGCCGGCTTGTTCGGTGAGGGCGCGCACCAGCGCCGGATGGCTGTGGCCGAAGCTCACTGCCGAGTAGGCCGACATCATGTCGAGATAGCGGCGGCCCTGTTCGTCGAAGAGAAACACGCCTTCGCCGCGGTTCAGCACCACCGGCAGCGGGTGGTAGTTGTGCGCGCCGTATCGCGATTCGAGAGCGATGGCGGGAGCGACTTTGGCGGCTCGGGCCTGGAGCGCGGCGGCTCGGGCGGCGGTGGTCATTGGAAATCCTTCAACGTCGACAACGCGATCACGACAGTCTAGCCCGGCGGGAGCGAAAGATGCTTGCCAAAACTTGCATGCCACCCATCGATCACGCATGATTCGTTCCCGTCACAGGAGAAGACGATGAATTCACCCACCCTCGACGCACTGGACCGCAAGATTCTGGATGCGCTCCAGGCCGATGGCCGTGCCTCCAACGTGGAGTTGTCGGCGAAGGTGCATCTGTCGGCGCCGCAGTGTTTCCGGCGGGTGCGCGCGCTCGAGGAGCGCGGCGTCATCCGCAGCTACCGCGCCAATGTGCAACCGCAGGCGCTGGGCCTGGGCGTGATGGCCTACGTGTGCCTGAACATCGACGGCGGCCAGTTCGGCCGCGTCCGCGAGATCGAGGCAAGCATCCGCGACTTCCCGCAAATCCTCGAATGCCACACGGTGTCGGGCGATTTCGACTATCTGCTGAAGGTGGTGGCGCGCGACCTGAAGAGTCTGAGCCAGTTCCTCACCGACCGGCTGATGCAGGTGCCGGGTGTCGACGACGTGCGCTCGATGATCTGCATGGAGGAGGTCAAGGGCCCGTCGCCGCTGCCGGTGGACCTGCAGCCGTAAGTGGCGCCATGTCGGCATCCATGTGCGATATTCGCATGCAAGTTTGCTAAACGAACACACAGCGAATGCGTTTCCCGCTAGATTTGATCGGCACGTGCGGTCCAGCCGCCTGAAATCCGTCGATCTGAAACCGTCGGGCGATCTCCGCCCAATGAGTTGGGAGTCTTCATGAACGCATTCGATTCCGCCGTCCTCGACACCGAACGGGAGCCGCAGGCCTCGTTCGGTGCAGCTGCCTCTCGCCCGCAGAACCCGGGCCCGCAAAAGCGCGATCTGATCGCCGGCCTGGAAAAGGGCTTGGCGGTGATCGCCGCCTTCGACCAGGACCGGCCGCGCCTGACGATGACCGAAGTGGCCGGGCTGTGCGGCCTGA
>DATKCI010000221.1:0-18153 GCA_035513255.1 Piscinibacter sp.
CCCTTTGCTTTGGTGACTTTCATTTGGGCCAGCAAATGAAAGTTACCCGGCTGCCGGGCCGGGACCCGGCTTGCAACGCGAACAAATCAACCTGCTCGGAAGCACTCCACCAGTGGACCCCGGCTTTCGCCGGGGTGACGGGGCGAGTGGAAGCTTCTCCTCTTGCAGTGGGCCCCGGCTTTCGCCGGGGTGACGGCGCGAGGTGACGGCGCGAGGTGACGGCGCGAGGTGACGCGCGAGGTGACGGCGCGAGGTGACGCGCGAGGTGAGGCGCGAGGTGAGGCGAGGCCGCTCACCCGGGGCACGCTCGGCCCCTGGAAGAGGGGACAAAGTTGGCGCACGCCGGCACGCGGCACAATCGGGCGGCCCATGAACCTGGTCGTCTCCCTCAAATACCTGGTCGCGCTCGACGACCACCGGCACTTCGGCCGCGCGGCGCTCGCATGCCACGTGACCCAGCCGGCGCTGTCGAATGCCATCCGGGCGCTTGAGGCCAGCTTCGGCACCGCGATCGTCAAGCGCGGGCGCAACTTCGGCGGCTTCACCGTCGAAGGCGAGCGCATCCTCGCCACGGCGCGCCGCATGCTGCGCGAGCAGGAGCTGCTGCAGCAGGACCTGCAAAGCAGCGCCACACATCCCAAGGGCCAGCTGCTGATCGGCGCGGTCCCGACCGCCATGCCGATCGCCGCCCGGTTCGCGGCGATCCTCCAGGACCGCCATCCCGGCATCGTGCCGACGCTGCGGTCGATGAGCTCCATCGAACTCGAGACCGGGCTGGAGAACCTGGCACTGGACATGGCCCTCGGCTATGCCGAGCGCACCGCCGGCAGCACCGCCCGGCTGCGCGTGGTGCCGCAGTATGTCGAGCGCTACTACCTGCTGCGCCGCGTGGCCGACGGCCCCGGCGCCGGCCTGCGGGTCGGCCCGGCCGTCACCTGGGCCGAGGCGGCGGCGCTGCCGCTGTGCCTGCTCAGCGCCGAGATGCACAACCGCACCATTGTCGACGGGGCCTTCGCGGCCGCCGGCGTGCGGGTATCGCCCGCGATCGAGACCAACAGCATCCTCGCGCTGGTGCTGAGCGTGCTCGCCGGCCGGGTCTGCAGCGTGATGCCGGGCGCGCTGGTGGGAGCCGCGATGGCGCAACCAGGCATCGAGGCGCTGCCGCTGGAAGCCCCGACGATCGAGGTGCCGATCGCCTTCATGGTGCACGACACCGACCGCCAGCCGCGCACCGTCGACGCCGCGCTCGCGCTGGCCGCAGATCCCGACTGGCGGGCTCAGACCGAGCGGCACGCCTGCTGCTGATTCGCGCTTCGTATCGGTCCATTCGCCGACTAAATTGGACCTCTGTCTGAGCAATGCGGACACTTGGCTGCACCACGAGCGAGCACACACGACGATGAACCATGCAGTGATCCCGATCGCGGTTGCCGGCGCCTCCAAGCAGCGCAAGCGCCAGGCGCCGAAGGGCCGCCGCGTCGACCCCGCCGCGCTCGAGGAAGTGCAGCACCTGCTCGGCGCCGAGCCGCGCCGGCGCGACCTGCTGATCGAGCACCTGCACAAGATCCAGGACCGCTTCGGCCACCTGTCGACGGCGCACCTCGCGGCGCTGGCGCAGGAGATGCGCCTTGCGCAGACCGAGGTGTTCGAGGTGGCAAGCTTCTATCACCACTTCGACATCGTGAAGGAAGGCGGGTCGCCGCCTCAGGCGCTGACGGTGCGCGTGTGCGACGGCCTGTCGTGCGAGATGGCCGGCGCCCGCGACCTGTTGGCGCGGCTGCCCGTGCTGCTCGGCAAGGAGGTGCGGGTGCTCGCGGCGCCCTGCATCGGCCGCTGCGAGCAGGCGCCGGCGGTGGTGGTGGGCCAGAACCCGGTGCCTCAGGCGAGCTGCGAGTCGGTGATTGCCCGCGTGGCCGCCGGTGCGACGCGCCATGGCCCCGAAGGCCACATCGACCTCGCCGCCTACCGCGCCGCGGGTGGCTACGCGCTGCTGGCGCAATGCACGGCAGGCGCGCGCGACGCCGAGTCGGTCATCAAGACGCTGGAAGACTCCGGCCTGCGCGGGCTCGGCGGCGCGGGTTTTCCCGCCGGTCGCAAGTGGCGCATCGTGCGCGCCGAAACCGGCCCTCGGCTGATGGCGGTGAACATCGACGAAGGCGAGCCCGGCACCTTCAAGGACCGCGTGCTGCTCGAGCGCGACCCGCACCGCTTCCTCGAAGGCATGCTGATCGCCGCCTGGGCGGTGGGCATCGAGACGATCTACATCTACCTGCGCGACGAGTACCACGGCTGCCGCGAGATGCTGCAAGCCGAGCTCGACAAGCTGAAGGCCGATCCGCCGCAGCCCGGCCTGCCCGAGATCGTCCTGCGCCGTGGCGCCGGCGCCTACATCTGCGGCGAAGAGTCGGCGATGATCGAATCGATCGAAGGCAAGCGCGGCATGCCGCGTCTGCGGCCGCCCTACGTGGCGCAGGTCGGGCTGTTCGGCCGCCCGACGCTGGAGCACAACTTCGAGACGCTGTTCTGGGTGCGCGAGCTGGTCGAAAAAGGCGGCACCTGGTTCGCGTCCCACGGCCGCAACGGGCGCCAGGGCCTGCGTTCGTTCTCGGTGTCGGGCCGCGTGAAGCAGCCCGGCGTGAAGCTCGCGCCGGCCGGCATCACGATCCAGCAGCTGATCGACGAGTACTGCGGCGGCATGCAGGACGGCCACGCCTTCTATGCCTACCTGCCCGGCGGCGCGTCCGGCGGCATCCTCCCCGCGACGATGAGCGACATCCCGCTCGACTTCGACACGCTGCAGCCCTACGGCTGCTTCATCGGCTCGGCCGCGGTCATCGTGCTGTCGGACCGCGACCGAGCGATGGATGCGGCGCGCAACATGATGCGTTTCTTCGAGCACGAGTCCTGCGGCCAGTGCACGCCCTGCCGCAGCGGCACCGCCAAGGCGTCGGCGCTGATCGAGCAGCCGCGCTGGGATGTCGAGCTGCTGGCCGACCTGTCCACCGTGATGCGCGATGCATCGATCTGCGGCCTGGGGCAGGCAGCGCCAAACCCCGTCGACTGCGTCGTGAAGTACTTCCCTCACGAGCTGAGCACATCATGAACGCGATCACACGCAACGAAGCCGAGCGTCTCGAAGCCCCCGTCGTCACGTTCCAGCTCAACGGCCGCGACGTCACCGGCCGCACGAGCGAGACGCTGATAGCGATCGCCGACCGCGAAGGTGTGGAAATCCCTCGCCTTTGCTACAAGCCCGGGCTCGATTCCGTCGGCAACTGCCGGTCGTGCATGGTCGAGATCGCCGGCGAACGTGTGCTCGCGCCATCGTGCTGCCGTGCACCGGCCGCCGGCATGAAGGTCACCACCGACAGCGAGCGCGCGCGCAAGTCGCAGCAGATGGTGCTGGAGCTGCTGCTCGCGGACATGCCGCAGACGGCTTACACCCGCCACAACGAGGTCGACCAGTGGGCGCAGGCGCTGCAGGTCGGCAAGCCGCGCTTCGCGCCGCGCGCGCCGGTCGCGGCTGACCTGTCGCACCCCGCGATCGCCGTCAACCTCGACGCCTGCATCCAGTGCACCCGTTGCCTGCGCGCCTGCCGCGACGAGCAGGTCAACGACGTGATCGGCCTCGCCTTCCGCGGCGAGCAGGCCAAGATCGTGTTCGACATGGACGATCCCATGGGCGCGTCGACCTGCGTGGCCTGCGGCGAGTGCGTGCAGGCCTGCCCGACCGGCGCCCTGATGCCGGCGCGCGAAGCGGCGCTTGCGGTGCCCGACAAGCAGGTGGCCTCGGTGTGCCCGTACTGCGGCGTGGGCTGCCAGCTCACCTACAACGTGAAGGACAACAAGATCCTCTACGTCGACGGACGCGACGGCCCGGCCAACCAGGGGCGGCTGTGCGTGAAGGGCCGCTACGGCTTCGACTATGCGCACCACCCGCACCGCCTCACGAAACCGTTGATCCGGCGCGCCGATGCGCCCAAGCGCGGCGAGTTCGCGATGGACCCGGACCGCGTGATGGACGTGTTCCGCGAAGCCACGTGGGACGAGGCACTGGCTTTCGCCGGCGGCCGGCTGCGCGAGATCCGCGACCGCCACGGCAAGAAGTCGCTCGCCGGCTTCGGCTCGGCCAAGGGCAGCAACGAGGAGGCGTACCTGTTCCAGAAGCTCGTGCGCACGGGATTCGGCAGCAACAACGTCGACCACTGCACGCGGCTGTGCCATGCGTCGTCGGTGGTGGCGCTGCTCGAAGGCATCGGTTCGGGCGCGGTGTCGAACCCGGTGATGGACGTGACCCAGGCCGAGGTCGTGCTGCTGATCGGCGCCAACCCGACCGTGAACCACCCGGTTGGCGCGACCTGGATCAAGAACGCGGTGAAGGGCGGCACCAAGCTGATCGTCTGCGACCCGCGGCGCTCGGATCTTGCGCGCGTGGCCCACCGCTTCGTGCAGTTCAAGCCCGACACCGACGTGGCGCTGCTCAACGCGATGATGAACGTCATCGTCACCGAGGGGCTGGTCGACGAGGCCTTCATCGCCAGCCGCACGATCGGCTACGACGAGCTGCGAAAGAACGTCGAGGGTTACGCACCCGAGGCGATGGCGCCGATCTGCGGCGTCGATGCGCAGACGATCCGCGACGTGGCACGGCTCTTCGCGACCTCCAAGGCATCGATGATCCTGTGGGGCATGGGCGTGTCGCAGCACGTGCACGGCACCGACAACGCGCGCTGCCTCATCGCGCTGTCGCTGATGACGGGCCAGATCGGCCGGCCCGGCACCGGGCTGCATCCGCTGCGCGGGCAGAACAACGTGCAGGGCGCGTCGGACGCCGGGCTGATCCCGATGATGTACCCCGACTACCAGCATGTCACCAACCCGGCTGCGCGGCAACGCTTCGAGTCGGCCTGGCAGCTGCCGGCCGGCACGCTGGACGACCAACCGGGCCTCACGGTGGTCGAAGTGATGCATGCGATCAAGGCCGGCAGCATCCGCGGCATGTACGTGATGGGCGAGAACCCGGCGATGTCGGACCCCGACGCGAACCACGCCCGCGACGCGCTGGCCGCGCTCGATCACCTGGTCGTGCAGGACATCTTCCTCACCGAGACCGCCTACCTGGCCGACGTCGTGCTGCCGGCCAGCGCGTTCCCCGAGAAGACCGGCTCGTTCACCAACACCGACCGGCTGGTGCAGATGGGCCGCCAGGCGATAGCCCCGCCCGGCGATGCGAAGCAGGATCTGTGGATCATCCAGCAGATCGCGCAACGCCTCGGACTGGACTGGCAGTACGGCCATGTGTCGGAGGTGTTCGACGAGATGCGCCGCACGATGCCGAGCATCGGCGGCATCACCTGGGAGCGGCTGGAGCGCGAGCACGCCGTGACCTACCCGTGCACCCACGAAGGCGATCCGGGCGAGCCGGTCGTGTTCATCGACGACTTCCCGCGCGAGGGCGGCCGCGCCCGCTTCGTGCCGGCCGACATCATCCCGGCGAACGAGCGGCCCGATGCCGACTACCCGATGGTGCTGATCACCGGGCGCCAGCTCGAGCACTGGCACACCGGCAGCATGACACGCCGTGCGACGGTGCTCGACGCGATCGAGCCGGACCCGGTGGCGCTGGTGCATCCGCTGGACCTCGCGGCGATGGGCGCGCGCCCGGGCGACGTGGTCACGATCGCGTCGCGGCGCGGCGAGGTCGCGCTGTACGCACGCGCCGACGAGAGCTCGCCGCGCGGTGCGGTCTTCGTGCCGTTCTGCTACTACGAAGCGGCGATCAACAAGCTGACCAATCCTGCACTCGACCCGTTCGCGAAGATCCCCGAGTTCAAGTACTGCGCGATCCGCGTGTCGTTGGGCGGGCAGGCGCCGGTGCAGAGCAGCTACGGCGGCGGCATTGCGTTGGAGGGCGCGCCGGCTTCGGGTTCCTGATTTCCGGAAACCGTCGGCGCAACGCTCAGAGCGGGCGGATGTCCCGCGGCGAGCAGCCGAATCGTGCGCGGAACGCGCGGCTGAAATGCGCGGCGTCGCTGAAACCCCAGGCGAACGCGATCGCACTGACGCCGCGCGCGGCCATCGAGGGGTCGCACAGGTCGCGGTGGGCGGCGTGCAAGCGCTGCGACCAGATCCAGTGGCTGAGGGAGCACGGCTCCCCGGACCATGCCCGGTGCACGCTGCTCGGCGACAGCCGCAGCGCCCGCGCGATCTGTGCCACGTCGAGCTCCGGGTCGCCAAGGCGCGCGCGCACCAGCGCCTTGATCTGCTCGCGGTGGTAGGCCGTCAGGTGGGACACCGGCGGCGCCTTGGCCGCAGGCAGCGTGGCCAGCCCGGCGAGCAGGATCTGCGACACGCTGTCGGCCACGGCAACGGCGGACTCGGGCGCGAGCGATCCGACGTCCTCCGCCAGCGTGCGGATCATCTGGATCATCAGGTGGCCGGCGCCCCGGTCGCCGCCGACGCGGGTGGCCGTGAGCTGCTGCGTGTCGCGCAGCGCGCTGCGCAGCGTCGGGCCAGGCAGTTTCAGCACGAACTGCTGGAAGTCGTCGTCGAAAGTGAGCTGGTACGGGCGTGTGCTGTCGTAGAGCGCGAAATCGCCGGGCGCCAGCACGGCGTCGCGCCCGTCCTGCGACACGACGCCGCGCCCGCGCGTCTGGATACTGACCAGGAAGTGGTCTTCGTTGGCGCGCGCGATCAGGTCGGGTGTGCGCCGCACGAACTGCGCGGTGGCGGTCACGCGCGACAGCTGCAGCGTGGCCAGCTCGTCACAGACGATCTCGCCGTCGATGGCGTCGCAGCCGGCCGGCGCGTCGCACTGCAGCTGCACGTAGGTCTGGCACACCACGTCCGTCCAGAACGCGAGCCGGTGCGAGGGCGCCACGGCCTCGGTGTTGAGCGTCGTTGACATGGGGCGAGCTTAGGTGCACGCGTGCGACGACGCAACCGGGGTTGCGCGGCGCAGTCAAGCATCGCGCGACGCGCAGGCAAGCCGGCACACCCGGCGCTGCCTACGATCTCCGTCACCCCCCACCGAGGAGCCCGCCATGCCCGTCAGCCATCCGAAGTTCCGCGCCGCCGCGATCCAGGCCGCGCCCGTGTTCCTGGACCTGGACGCTTCGATCGACAAGGCCGTGCGCCTGATCGGCGAGGCCGCCGCCAATGGCGCGAAGTTGATCGCCTTCCCCGAGACCTGGCTGCCCGGCTACCCGTGGTTCGTCTGGCTCGATTCGCCCGCGTGGAGCATGCAGTTCGTCCAGCGTTATCACGACAACTCACTGGTGTACGGCACGCCGCAGGCCGAGCGCATCGCGCAGGCCGCGCGCGAGCACGGAATCATGGTGGTGATGGGCCTGAGCGAAAAGCAGGGCGGCAGCCTCTACATGGGCCAGTGGATCATCGACGCCGACGGCATCACCGTGGCGCGGCGCCGCAAGCTCAAGCCCACGCATGTGGAGCGCACGGTGTTCGGCGAAGGCGACGGCAGCGACCTGGCCGTGCACGCCACCGCGCTCGGCCGCATCGGGGCCCTGTGCTGCTGGGAACACCTGCAGCCGCTGTCGAAATACGCGATGTACGCGCAGAACGAGCAAGTGCACGTCGCCGCGTGGCCGAGCTTCTCGCTGTACCGCGGCGGCGCCTACGCACTGGGCCACGAGGTGAACAACGCCGCAAGCCGAGTCTACGCGGTCGAGGGCCAGTGCTTCGTGGTGGCGCCGTGCGCCACGGTGTCGACGGAGATGGTGCAGATGCTGTGCGGCGACGACCCGGTGAAGAGCCAGTTGCTGCGCGCCGGCGGCGGCTTCACGACCATCTATGCACCCGACGGCCAGTTGATGCATGAGCCCTTGCCCGAGGACGCGGAAGGCATCGTGTACGCGGAACTTGACCTGGGAATGATCTCGCTGGCCAAGGCAGCAGCCGATCCCGCCGGCCACTACGCCCGGCCGGACGTGACGCGGCTGCTGCTGGACCGCACGCCGCGGGACCGCGTGGTCATCCGAACGAGCTCCACCGACGACGTTAACCGGGCCGACGACGACGCGATGTCCCCGGCGCCGCAGCGCAACGATCTGGACGAGCCGCCGGTGCTGCGGCGCGCGGCCTGACCGCGCCGGCTTCGAGCCCGCATTTCCGGAAACTTGACCGCAGTCGTCAACGGCGCCCAGCCGGTCGGCGGCGACAGTGATCGGTCCATGACCCCGGACCGATCATCCCGATGACGACGGCCGCTGGCACGAGTGAGACTGCGAGGAAGATTGCCTTGTGTTGAACGAACGGGCGGAATCGACGCGGCGTTCGAGAAGCACGTCATCCCGGCGAAAGCCGGGATCCACGCGGACCGCTCGTTGACCGGGTGGATCCCGGCTTTCGCCGGGATGACGTACCTTTATTTGCGTGCCGATTCGGCACTATTGAACCCGCCGCTGCCGCAGCGCCATCACCGCCAGCTCGGTGCGGCTGCTCGCCTGCAGGCGGTCCATGATGCGGCTCACGTAGTTCTTCACGGTGCCTTCGGCGAGGAACAGCATGGCGGCGATCTGCTTGTTGCTCTTGCCTTCGGCAATGAGCTGCAGCACGCTCGTCTCCTTGTCGTTCAAGGTCGCCAGCAGGTCGGTCGGCTCATCGGTCCGGTACTCGGGTTCCGGCGCCATGTCGGCCAGGCGACGGAACTGTTCCAGCACCTTGCGTGCGATCTGCGGCGTGAGGTGCGATTCGCCGCGGTGCGCGGCGCGCACCGTCTCGAGCACCTCAGCCTCGGTGGCGTCTTTCAGCAGGTAGGCCAGCGCGCCGGCGCGCACCGCATCGAACACCGTCTGCTCTGTCTCCATCGTCGTCAGCACGACGACGCGCGTGAGCGGCAGCGAGGCCGAGATTTCGCGCGTGGCGCCGACGCCGCCCTTGCGTGGCATGTGCAGGTCCATCAGCACCACGTCGGGACGCAGGCGCTTCGCCTGCTCGACCGCTTCGACGCCGTCGCTGGCTTCGCCGACCACGTCCATCGTCGGCTGCAGCGACATCATCAGCACGAGGCCGCGCCGCACCAGTGGCTGGTCGTCGACGATCAGCAATCGGATGCGCTGTGATCCAGACCGGTCTGCAGTCATCACCCGCCCTTGGTCAATGCCCGAATGGCGAGGATACCGTTTGACAGGTATACACCGCAACGGCCTGCGCGCGCGCGTCGGCGCCACGCCTTCTTTCGATCGCAACTCACTCGATGTCCCGTTTCCTGCAGGCCCTGGATCCTCGCCGCAGCTTGAAGACCGCCGTCGCCTGGCTGGCGGTGGCGCTGTCGTTGACCACGGCGCTCGCGCTGCTGGCGGTGACCTCGTTCGCCGTCAACAGCATGCTGGTGCAGCGCGATGCGCTGATGTCGCGCTTCGCGGCACAGCTGGGCGACGACCTCGAACGCGCGCTGGCCGGCGACCTCGCGGTGCTGCAGGCCCTGGCCCGGGGCCCCCAGCGGCCGGGAGGCGAGGCGCTGCGGCGGCTGCTCGCCGAGCGGCCCGGCTTCGAAGCCGCCGCGCTGGTCGACGAACGCGGCCGCGTGATCGGCCGCCAGCCACCGTCCTCGGATATGCCGGCCGCGCCCATCGCCTGGGACGATGCCTGCCGACAATCGCCGCGGTTCATCGGCGTCGACGCGCGCGGCGATGCGCCGGGCCGGCTGCTGCTGTGCGCGCCGCTGCCCGATCCCGAGGGCCGCGGCGTCCTCGTCGTGCAGGTGGCGCTGTCGCGTGATCGGCTCGCCGCCCTCGTCGACACCGCGCGCGAACGTGCGAAGCCCGACGATCGCGCGCAGGTGCTGCTGCTCGACGATCGTCACGAGGTGCGATTCGAACACCCGGCCCGCTCGGCCGAGCAAGGCGTGCCGCTGACGCTGCCGGGCGTGTCGATCCAGACCGAAGAGGACCAGCGCCGCATCGGCGTGGTCACCGTGCCGCGCCAGGCCGCGCCGACGCTGCGCGCGCTCGGCATGCAGGTGGCCGTGGTGCAGCCGAGTGAGGAGCGCGGCCACGGCGGCACGGTGCAGGAGAAGTTGACCGCGATCTCGATCCTGCTCAGCCTCGTCGCCGCGATCATCGGCGTCGTCTTCGCGCTGCGGCTCACGCGGCGGCTGAGTGAGCTCAGCGAGCAGGCGCAGCGGGCGGCCTATCAGGCGGACGCGGCAATCGTCGAGCCGAAGGGCCAGGACGAAGTGGCGATGCTCGGTCGTGCGTTCGGGCAGTTGCTGCAGTCGCTGCGCGAGGAGCGCGACGAGCTGGACCGGCTGACGCAGGAGCTCGAGAAGCGGGTGCAGGCGCGCACTCGCGAGGTCGAGCGCCTCGCCGCCGACAGCCGCTATGCGGCCGTGGTGCGCGAGCGCTTGCGGCTGGCGCGCGACCTGCACGACACGCTGGCGCACTCGATGATGGAGATGCTGATGGAGGTGCGCACGCTGCGCATGCTGCATGCGCACGACCCGGGCAAGCTCGCCGCGGAGCTCGAGCGTGCCGAGCAGGTGGCCGCGCAGGGTCTGAAGGAAGCCCGCGATGCGGTCGGGCAGATGCGCCTGAACGCCGTGCGCGACCTCGGGCTGGGCCCCGCGCTCAACGCCGCGGTGACCCGCTTCGCCGAGCGCACGGGCCTCACGGTGCACTACAGCGCCGCGCCGCAGGCCGCGAGCTTCGCCGACCCGCGCGCCGAGACGGTGTTCCGCATCGCCGAGGAGGCGCTGCGCAACATCGACCGGCACGCCAACGCCACGCAGGTCGACGTGCAACTGCACGACGAGGGCGACGGCACGATCATCCTGACCATCGCCGACGACGGCGTGGGTTTCGATCCGGCGGCGCCGCATCCGGGCCACTACGGCGTGCTCGGCATTCGCGAGCAGGCGCAGCTGATCGACGCGGAGCTCGACCTGCACAGCGCGCCGGGCGCGGGCGCCCGGCTGCAGCTGCGGCTGCGGATCGGCCCCGAACTCGGTGACGGTGTCGAGGGCCGGCCCAAAGCCGTCATGCCGCCCCGCTGAACGGCTGCGTGCCTTGCAGGGCCACGGCCTTGCCGCGCCGCGACAACCGGCACAGCGTCTCTGCCGAGAGGTTCAGGTGCGACGCGAGGTCCTTCTGCGGCAGCCGTTCCGCCAGCTCCGGATGGGCGTACGAGAAGCGCTGCATGCGGCCCGGCGCGTCGAGCAGCAGCAGGTTGACGGCATGGTCGACGATGGCCGCGCCGAGCTGGACCACGCGCTGGTGGTAGATCTGCTGCGCGCGCGGGTGCTGCGCGAGCCAGTCGCACCAGTCGGCCATCGGCAGCACGGCGACACGCGAGCGCGCGGCGCAAACCACCGAGAACGGCGCACGTGCCTGCTGTTGCCACGCTTCATAGCTGGTCTCCATGTCGCCCTCACCGGCGAAACGCAGCGCGACCTCGCGGCCCTCGGGGCTCGTGACCACGCGCTTGAGCAGGCCCTCCAGCACGAAGAACTGGCGCCAGTCGCGCTCGCCCTGCGCGAGCAGGCATTCGCCGCGGTGGCCGTCCTGGATCACGAGCGCCTGCGCAAGCGCGGCGAACGCCGGTTCGTCGAACTCGGCGATCAGCGGATGCCGCCTGAGCTGAAGCCGGATCGAGTGGCGAGCAGGATGGTCGGTCAGGGCGCTCTTCATGCGAACCACTTTAGGGCGGTCGCCCCGAGTTGGCCCTGCTGCCCGTCACCGTGCAGGTGCGCCGACAAGCATGACTTGCACATGACGAAGGTCACGACCGACCCCCGGGGAAACGAGAAATGCGCGTTGCCCTAAAGTGGCGCCGAATCTGCCGCAAGCACTTGTCGGCAGCGGACCTCGGGTTCGCTGCGCAGCCCCCGATGGAACGACCCGAGACCCGACCCGCGACCAGCCCGAGCGCCCGTTTCACGCCGCCCTTCGCCGGCCCCCATGCCGATGCCGGCGTGCCCGGCGCGATGTACCGCTGGGGCCAGTTGCTGATGGGCATGGTCTGCATGGCGATGATCGCGAACCTGCAGTACGGCTGGACGCTGTTCGTCAACCCGCTGGCCGACAAGTTCGGCTGGACGCATGCCGCGATCCAGGTCGCCTTCACGATCTTCGTGCTGACGCAGACCTGGCTGGTGCCCATCGAGGGCTACCTCGTCGACAAGTTCGGTCCGCGCCCGGCGGTCATCGGTGGCGGGCTGCTGTGCGCCATCGGTTGGGTGATGAACGCCTTCGCCGACTCGCTGAACCTGCTGTACGCGGCCGCGGCGATCAGCGGCGTCGGGGCGGGTGCGATCTACGGCACCTGCGTCGGCAATGCCTTGAAGTGGTTCCCCGAGCGCCGCGGCCTCGCGGTCGGCCTCACTGTCGCCAGCTTCGGCTTCGGTTCGGTGCTGACCATCGTGCCGATCACGCTGGTGATCGCGACGCGCGGCTACGAGTCGGCCTTCCTGTACTTCGGCCTCGGCCAGGGGCTGGTGCTGATGGCGCTCGCGCTGGTGATGGACGATCCCAACAAGATGCTGCCCCGCCTGCCGCCCGCCGCCGCCGCGCCGCGCGTGCGGCAGTCGCAGCGCGACTACACGCCGGCCGAGGTGGTGCGCGAGCCGGTGTTCTGGGTCATGTACCTCATCTTCGTGCTGATCGCCGCCGGCGGCCTGATGGCCACCGCGCAGCTCGCGCCCATCGCGCGGGACTTCAAGGTGCACGATGTGCCGGTCAACGTGATGGGGCTGGTGCTGCCCGCACTGACCTTTGCACTGGCGCTGGACCGCGTGTTGAACGGTGCGACGCGGCTGTACTTCGGCTGGCTCTCCGACCGCATCGGCCGCGAGAAGACGATGTTGATCGCGTTCTCGATCGAGGCGGTGGCGATCCTCGCGCTCTACCGATTCGGCACCGATCCCGTGACCTTCGTGCTGCTGAGCGCGGTCGTGTTCTTCGCCTGGGGCGAGATCTACAGCCTGTTCCCGTCGACCTGCGCCGACACCTTCGGCTCGCGCTACGCCGCCACCAATGCGGGCCTGCTCTACACCGCGAAGGGCGTGGCATCGATCTTCGTGCCGCTGTCCAGCGTGTTCAGCGCCGCCACCGGCAGCTGGCAGGCGGTGTTCGTGGCCGCGAGCGCGATGAGCGCCGTGGCGGCGCTCCTCGCGTGGTTCGTGCTGCGGCCGATGCGACGCAGGCACATGGCGGCAGCGCGGGCCACTCACCCCAGCAGCGCAGGATAGAGATCCTCCCATTGCTGATTCTCTTTCTCGATCAGCTCGATCTTCCACTGCCGTTTCCATTCCTTGAGCTGGCGCTCACGAGTGACCATGGCACGCGAGCTTTCGTGGACTTCGAACCAGACCAGGCGGTCAACGCGATGTAGCTTGGTGAAGCCGCCGACGACGCCGTTCTTGTGCTGGTAGACGCGCTTGATCAGATCGCTCGTCGATCCGATGTACAGCGTGCCATGACGGCGGCTGGCGAGGATGTAGACGAAGTACTGGCGGGGCATCGGCGGCGTGCGTGGATCCCGGCTTTCGCCGGGATGACGAGACGTTAGTGCGCTTCTCTGCAATGCGTCACCCCCAGAGGGGCGAGAACCTGACGGCGGCTGGCGAGGATGTAGACGAAGTACTGGCGGGGCATCGGCGGCGTGCGTGGATCCCGGCTTTCGCCGGGATGACGACACGTTAGTGCGCATCTCTCCAAAGCGTCACCCCCCAGAGGGGCGAAGAACGTCTCGGATTCCAAGGCCCAAAGCACTCGTCATCCCGACGAAAGTCGGGATCCACTGAGTCAGCGAGCGGTCCGCTTGGAAAGCAAGAGAACGAATATGCAGGACAGAATGACAGCTCCGCCGCACGGACTCCTAAATCTTTCCCTGATTGCGCAGGCGGCTCAGCGTCTCGGGCGACAGGTTGAGGTACGACGCGAGCTGCTTCTGCGGAATGCGTTCGACCAGCTCGGGGTGCTTGCGCACGAAGCGGTGCACGCGGCCCGGCGCATCGAGCAGGTGCAAGGTGATGGTGTGCGCCATGATCTCGCTCATCACGCGCATCACACAGAGCTCGAAGGCCTGCTTCGCCTTCGGACGGGTTTCGAGGAAGGCCGCCCACTCCTTCAGCGGCAGCCGCGCGACGCGCGCCTTCGTCACGCACACGATGCCGTACGGCGTGGGCGTGCCGAGCCGCCAGGCGGCGTAGCTGGTCTCCATGTCGCGTTCGTCGGCGAAGCGAAGAATCATCTCCTTGCCGTCCTGGTTGCTGACCACGCGCTTGAGGATGCCGTCGATGATGAAGTACTGCTCCATCTCGCGCACGCCCTGGTGGAGCAGGAAGTCGCCCTTGTTGCCGTCGACGATCACCAGGTGGTTCTCCAGCCACGCGCGGCACTCCGCGTCGAGATCCGTCAGCACCTCGTTCTGCTGCAGCTGCAGCCGGATCACGTTGCGTTCGGGGTGATTCGCCAGCGTCGTCATCGCAGGGCCTGGATTTTCGGATTCTTGACCGCGGTCAACGTTGGAAGCGGGGCGCGGCAATCATAGTCCGCGCACGCTGCGTCGTTTCAGATGCGGCATGACGGAGACATCCAGCGAATGAGCAGCGACACCGACAACCACGGGCTGATCGACGGCTTCCACTTGGTCATCGAGGCACTGAAGCTCAACGGCATCGACACGATCTATGGCCTGCCCGGCATCCCGATCACCGACCTCACGCGGCTGGCGCAGGCCGAGGGCATGCGCGTCATCTCGTTTCGCCACGAGCAGAACGCCGGCAACGCGGCCGCGGCGGCCGGCTTCCTGACACAGAAGCCGGGCATCTGCCTGACGGTGTCGGCGCCCGGCTTCCTCAACGGCCTCACCGCGCTCGCGAATGCCACGGTGAACTGCTTCCCGATGATCCTCGTCAGCGGCTCCAGCGAGCGCGAGATCGTCGACCTGCAGCAGGGCGACTACGAGGAGATGGACCAGCTCAACGCGGCCAAGCCCTTCTGCAAGGCCGCCTTCCGCATCCTGCATGCACAGGACATCGGCATCGGCGTCGCGCGCGCGATCCGCTCGGCGCTGTCGGGCCGCCCCGGCGGCGTGTACCTCGACCTGCCGGCGAAGCTGTTCTCGCAGACGATGGACGCGCAAGCCGGCCGCCGCTCGCTGGTGAAGGTGGTCGATCCGGCGCCGCGGCAGATTCCCGCGCCGGACACCGTGCAGCGCGCGCTCGAATTGCTGAAGGACGCCAAGCGCCCGCTGATCCTGCTCGGCAAGGGCGCCGCCTACGCGCAAGCCGATGCCGACATCCGCGCACTGGTGGAGCGCACCGGCATTCCGTACCTGCCGATGTCGATGGCCAAGGGCCTGCTGCCCGACACGCATACGCAGTCCGCGTCGGCGGCGCGCTCGTACGTGCTGGCCGAGGCGGACGTGGTGATGCTGGTCGGCGCGCGGCTGAACTGGCTGCTCTCGCACGGCAAGGGCAAGACCTGGGGCGCGCCGAAGCGCTTCATCCAGGTCGACATCTCGCCGACCGAAATCGACAGCAACGTGCAGATCGAGGCCCCGGTGATCGGCGACATCGGCTCCTGCGTCTCGGCGCTGCTGGCCGGCATCGGCAGCGGCTGGTCGCGCCCGCCGGCAGAATGGACCGCGACGATCGCCCAGCGCAAGGACAAGAACCTGTCGAAGATGGCGCAGACGCTGTCGCTGGACCCGTCGCCGATGAACTTCCACAGCGCGCTCGGCGCGATCCGCGACGTGGTGAAGGGACGCCCGGACATCGTCGTGGTGAACGAAGGCGCCAACACGCTGGATTTCGCGCGCAGCATCGTGGACATGTACGAGCCGCGCAAGCGTCTGGACTGCGGCACGTGGGGAATCATGGGCATCGGCATGGGCTTCGCCGTCGCGGCCGCCGTGACGACCGGCAAGCCGGTGATCGCGATCGAGGGCGACAGCGCCTTCGGCTTCAGCGGCATGGAGGTCGAGACGATCTGCCGCTACAACCTGCCGGTGTGCATCGTCGTGTTCAACAACAACGGCGTCTACAAGGGCACCGACGTCAACGTCTCGAAGAGCACGGACCCGGCGCCGACGGTGTTCGTCAAGGGCGCGCGCTACGACCTGATGATGGAAGCCTTCGGCGGCAAAGGCGTCACCGCCGCCTCGCCGCAGGAACTCGGCCGCGCGATGCACGAGGCGATCGCCTCCGGCCGCCCGACGCTGATCAACGCGATCATCGACGAGACCGCGGGCACCGAGAGCGGCCGCATCACCAGCCTGAATCCAAAGAAGGCCGCGATCAAGACTCCCTCCGCCTGACCGGGCCGCCCGCATGGAACAGTTCCTGACGACCGAGTTCCTGGTCGCCGTCGGCCAGATCATCATGATCGACATCCTGCTGGGTGGCGACAACGCGGTGGTGATTGCGCTGGCCTGCCGCAAGCTGCCCCCGCGTCAGCGCACGCTCGGGATCCTGTGGGGCACCGCCGGGGCCATCGTGCTGCGCGTGGTGCTCATCTTCTTCGCGCTGACGCTGCTCGCGATCCCGTTCCTCAAGCTGGTCGGCGCCGCGCTGCTGCTGTGGATCGGCATCAAGCTGATGCAGCCCGAGGACGACGCCGCCCATTCCGGCCTGCCTGCCAGCGACCGGTTGCTCGCCGCGATCAAGACCGTCATCGTGGCGGACTTCGTGATGAGCCTCGACAACGTGATTGCAATCGCCGGTGCCGCCGAGGGCGCGGGCGGCGACCACAAGATGGTGCTCGTGGTGTTCGGCCTGCTGGTCAGCATCCCGATCATCGTCTGGGGCAGCCAACTGGTGATCCGGTTGATGGAGCGCTTTCCTATCGTGATCACCTTCGGGGCGGCACTGCTCGGCTGGATCGCCGCCGACATGGCGATGGGCGATCCGGCACTCCAGGAATGGGTGGGCGCCGCACCTGCTTGGCTGAAGCACGCGGCCCCGCCTGCCGGCGCGCTGCTGGTCGTGGCCGCCGGACGATGGTTCGCGCACCGCGAAGCGGCCCGCGGCGGCGCCGCGTCGACCTCCTTGGGCGCACCGTGACGCCTGACGCGAACTCCTGATCCGGGTTTGACCCAGATGAAAGAAGGTACTGGTTAATACCTATAGAATTCCCGCTGTTGGCTGTTCCAAGCCGCTTGGGAGTTCGAGATGTTCTCGCTGTATGCCCTCTTCCGCGCCCTCACCTCCACACGTTCGCGCCGGGCCTTCGAACGCGCCGCCACCGAGGTCATGGTCCTGCTCGACGCGTTCCTGCGCCCCGGCAAACTGATCGCCGAAGTCGAGGCGATGCGATCGCTGCAAGCCGAAGCTGACCGCATCGAAGCCACCCATCCGGTGCGCGCTGAACTGCTGCGCCGCGAGGCCGCCCACACCGGCCTGCGCTGATTCCCGCGCCCCGCCCGAGCCGCTCGCGCGCGGGCTGATCCACCTTCATCACTTTTTGCGCAGGCGCGCCACACGCCTGCCGCATCTCCTTCGCCGCGCTGCACGAGCCCGGCCGCCGCGCGCTTCGCGGCCCTGCTGAAACCCCCACAAGCGCTTCTGAAAATCTTGACTGCGGTCAAGAGCGTTTGCGCGCTCGCGGCACGACCATCTCTCCACACCAAGAGCCCGCCCCTCGAGGCCGGCCCGTTCTCAAACCGAGCAACCAGGAGACATGGACATGACCAAGGCAAGCACCCCGTTTCTGCGTTCCAGCTGCGTGCCCGCACGCATCGCGCTGAGCGCTCTCACCACCGCCGCGCTTGCGACCGCCGCGCCCGCGTGGGCCTGGGAGCCGACGAAGCCGGTGGAGTTCGTCGTCCCCGCCGGCACCGGCGGCGGCGCCGACCAGATGGCGCGGCTCATCCAGGGAATCATCGTCAAGCACAAGTTGATGAAGGAGTCGCTGGTCGTCATCAACAAGTCCGGCGGCGCAGGCGCCGAGGGCTTCCTCGACATCAAGGGCGCCAGCGGCAACCCGCACAAGATCGTCATCACGCTGTCGAACCTGTTCACCACCCCGATGGCGACCGGCGTGCCGTTCCACTGGAAGGACATGACGCCGGTGTCGATGATGGCGCTCGACCAGTTCGTGCTCTGGGTGAATGCGCAGACGCCGTACAAGACCGCCGGCGAGTACGTCGCCGCGGTGAAGGCCGCGGGCCCGAGCAAGTTCAAGATGGGCG
>DATKCI010000222.1:0-20555 GCA_035513255.1 Piscinibacter sp.
GACGCAGGTCTACCGCGTCGGTTCACTCGCCTACATGTCGCCCGAGCAGCTCGACGGCGGCACGCTGGACTGCCGTGCCGACATGTATTCGCTCGGCGCCGTGCTGTACCACCTGATCGCCGGCCGCCCGCCGTTCGATGCGCAGGTGCAGTCGGCGATGATGAACCAGATCTACAACGTGCAGCCGGCGCCGCTGACCGGGCTGCGCTCGGGGCTCGCGGAGGCGGTGGATGGCGTGATCCAGCGCGCGCTGCAGAAAAACCCGGAGCAGCGTTATGCGAACTGGGACGACTTCGCTCAGGCGCTGTCGTCGCTGATCGTCAACCACGAGGTGCCCCGCGGCCAACTGCAGGGCGTGCTCGACTCCGAGCGCTTCAACCTGCTGCGCAGCCTGGACTTCTTCACGAGCTTCGGCGACGTGGAGCTGTGGGAGGTGGTGCACCGCGCGAAGTGGCAGCGCTTCGGCTTCGGGCATGCGCTGTACAGCAAGGGCGAAGAAGGCCGCACGTTCCACATCATCGCGCAGGGCGAGGTCGAGGTCTTTCGCGACGGCCAGAAGGTCGCCCAGCTCGGCGCAGGCACGTCGGTCGGCGAGATGGCCTATCTCGCGCCCAGCCCCGAGCTGCGGCGCCACAGCACCGATGTGGTCATCACCGCCGCGGCCACGACGATCTCGTTCACGCCCGAGACGCTGGCGCAGCTGAGCCCGAGCTGCCGCCACCATTTCGACGAGGCCTTCATCCGCGTGCTGGTGCGGCGCCTGCATGCGGCGCACGAGGCGCTCGCGCATCCGCGGCGGATCATGTAGCCCGGATGAAATCCGGGGAGCGGCTGGCGTCGCACGCCCGGGAACCCCGGATTGCATATGCGCGAACCTGCCGTCCCCCGCGCCGTCACCCCGGCGAAAACCGGGGTCCACTGGTGGGGTGCTTCCGAGTGAGTTGATTTGTACGTGTTGCAAGCCGGGTCCCGCCCCGGCAGGCGGGCACGGGCCCGCTGCGCGTGGCCCTGGGTCCGGGTATCGATCTTGGTCTTCGTCTTGTATTGGTCTTGGTATTGGTATTCGGTCCGCTTCGGACCGAAACAACAGGGGTCAGGCGGGGTCAGGCGGTTCGATGTGTCTGGGCGATCACAGGCCGCCCGCCGGACCGTTTTGCCACGTGCACGGCCTGATGTCGGGCCCTCTTCTTTGGTGACTTTCTTCTGGGCCAGCAGAAGAAAGTTACCCGCCCGCCGGGGCGGGACCCGGCCGGCAACGCGAACAAATCAACCCACTCGGAAGCACTCACAAAGTGGACCCCGGCTTGCGCCGGGTTGACGGCGCGGGGGTTGACGACGCGGGGGTTGACGACGCGGGGTGCCGCCTCTCACTCTCATCTCGCCCAGTAGGCCGGGTCCCCATAGCTGTGTTTGAGAAAGTCGATCCACAGCCGCACACGCAGCGGCAAATGCTTCGCGTGGGGAAACACCGCGTAGACCCCGTTCGGCGGCGCCGCGAAGTGATCGAGCACGCACACCAGCCGGCCGGACGCCACCTCGCGTTCGACTTCCCAGGTCGAGCGCCATGCGATGCCCATGCCGGCCACGCACCAGTCGTGCAGCACCTGCCCGTCGCCGCAGTCGAGGCGGCCGCGCGGGCGCAAATGGGTCACCGCGCCGTCGATCGTGAAGGCCCAGCCGCGGGTCTGGCTGGCATCGCTGCTCAGCACCAGGCACTCGTGCCGGGTGAGTTCGTTGGGATGGCGGGGTGTGCCGGCGCGCTCGAGGTACTCGGGCGCCGCCACGCACAGGCGCCGGTTTTCGGCCAGCCGCACGCTGACCAGAGATGAATCCGGCAGGTCGCCGACGCGCACCGCGCAATCGACGCCTTCGTTGACGATGTCGACCAGGCGGTCGCTCAGGTTCAGCGATATCGACACGTCCGGATGCCGCGCGAGGAACGCCGGCACCAGCGGCGCGACGTGCCGGCGCCCGAAACCGGCCGGCGCCGTGATGCGCAAATGGCCGCTGGCCTTCACGCCGCCGGCGCTGACGCTCGCTTCGGCATTCGCGAGGTCGCCCAGCAGGCGCTGGCAGTCCTCGAGAAACGCGCTGCCTTCATGCGTCAGTGTGATGCGCCGCGTCGTGCGCACCAGCAGCTTGACCCCGAGGCGCTCTTCCAGCGCATCGATGCGCCGGCCGATCACCGCCGGCGCGACACCCTCGGTGTTCGCCGCGGCCGTCAGGCTGCCCTTCGCCGCCACCGCCACGAACGATTCGATCTGTTTTAGTCGGTCCACGGGCGGAGATTACCGCCGCCCAGGGTGGCAATCAATGCGGGTTCAGGCGGTGGCCTCGCTGCCGCCCGGACTGCTCGTCGCCGTCGCGGCGCCGACGACGCCGGCTTCGCGCAGCGCGGCCACCTCGCCCGCGGTATAGCCGAGCTGCTCCAGCAGCAGGTCGGTGTGCTCGCCGAGCGTTGGCGGTGCGGCGCGAAGCGGCAGCCGCCTGCCGTCCAGCGTCAACGGCAGCAGCGGCATGCGCGTCGTGACGCGCTCGGCGGCGCCGCAGGTGCCCGGCGCGATTTCCACCGGGGCCAGCGCGCCGGTGGCCAGCAGGTGCGGGTCGTCGAACAGGTCCTGCGGGCGTGTGATCGGCGCATACGGCAGGCCGTGAGTCTCGAAGGTCTGCGCAACGTGTGCGGTGCCGAAGCCGGACAGATGCTCACGCAGCCGCGGCATCAGCCAGCCACGCGCTCGCACACGCTGGTTGTTCGTGGCGAGGCGGGCATCGGCCTTCAGGTCGGCGAGCCCGAAGGCGTCGCAGAAGACGGTCCACTGCGTGTCGGAGACGACGGCGATAAAGATCTGCTCGCCGTCCTTCACGGTGAACACGTCGTAGATGCCCCAGGCCGAAATGCGGCTGGGCATGGGCGCGGCGGCCTCACCGGTGACGGCGTACTGCATCATGTGCTGCGCGACGAGGAAGACGTTGTTCTCGAACAGCGCGCTCTTCACCTCCTGCCCGCGGCCGGTCTGCGCGCGCTGTGCCAGCGCGGCCAGCGCGCCGATCGCGCCGAACATGCCGCCCATGATGTCGTTGACGCTGCTGCCGGCGCGCAGCGGCCGGCCTTCGGGGCCGGTCATGTAGGCCAGGCCGCCCATCATCTGCACGACCTCGTCGAGCGCGGTGCGGTGTTCGTATGGCCCCGGCAGGAAGCCTTTGTGCGAGACGTAGACGAGGCGCGGGTTCAGCGCCGACAGCGCCGGGTAGTCCAGGCCCAGCCGGCCCATCGTGCCGGTCTTGAAGTTCTCGCTGAACACGTCGGCCGTCGCGACGAGCCTGAGCACCACCTCCCGGCCGCGCGGATCTTTCGTGTCGACCGCGAGGCTTTTCTTGTTGCGGTTGAACATCGGGAAGAAGCCGGCGCCCGAACCGAGGAGCCGGCGGGTGTTGTCGCCGCCGATCGGCTCGACCTTGATGACCTCGGCGCCGAGGTCGCCGAGGATCATCCCGCAGGTCGGCCCCATCACCATGTGGGTGAACTCGACCACCCGCACGCCGGCCAGCGGCAGCGATTGCGGCTCAGACATGCGCTGCTCCCTGCACGAACCCCTTCGGGAGGCCGGCTTCGGGTGTCATCCCGTAGATCGGCTCCCCGGGCAGGCCGGCCTTCAGCGGCTCGCGTGCGGCGATCAGCGCGGCGAGGTCGACGCCGGTGGCCACGCCCATCGCCTCGAACATGAACACGAGGTCCTCGGTCACGACGTTGCCCGACGCGCCCGGCGCATACGGGCAGCCGCCGAGGCCGCCGAGCGACGCATCGAAGGTCGTCACGCCGGCCTCGTGGGCGGCCAGGCAGTTCGCGAGGCCGAGGCCGCGTGTGTTGTGCATGTGCGCCGCGCCGGCTTTGGCCCCCACCGCGCCGAACAGGCGCTTGAAGAGGCGCCGGACCTGCGCCGGGTTGGCATGGCCGGTGGTGTCGGAAAGCCCGGTCTCGTCGACACCGGCCTGCACGAGCTGCTCGGCCAGGCGGATCACCTCGTCTTCCGGCACCAGCCCTTGCAAGGTGCAGCCGAAAGCGGTCGAGATGCCGACCTCGACTGTCGTCTGCGGCGCGCGCTCGTCTCGCAGCGCGACGATGCGGCGCACTTCGTCGAGCATCTGCTCGCGCGTCTTGCGCACGTTCGCGAGCGAATGCGCGGCGCTGGCCGACACCGGCACGGTGATCTTGTGCACGCCGGCCGCCAGCGCCGCTTCAGCGCCGCGCAGGTTCGGCACCAGCGCCATCACCGTCAGGCCGGGCAGCGTCAGCGCATGGGCGACGAGTTCGGCGGTGTCGGCCAGTTGCGGCAGCAGATCCGGCGGCACGAACGAGCCGACCTCGATTTCGCGCAGGCCGGCGGCATGCAGCGCGCTGATCCAGCGGCGCTTGTCGGCGCTGGGCATCGTGCGCGCGACGCTTTGCAGGCCGTCGCGCGGGCCGACCTCGCTGATCAGCACCGCGGCGGAAAGATGCGAAGGGGACATGGGCTTGATGACGACTTGATTGCTTGACAGTTCTAACTATTAGAACTACATTCTGTTTAATAGAATACACGAGCCGCCGTTCCGCCGTCAAGCGGGCGGCCTCAACCATGCCGCGCATCTCCACCCGATTGCCCCCCGGGGCCCCCAACACCGAAAGCAGCCCGCCGGCGGACGGCGTCGTCGCGGTCGATCGGGCGCTGCTGTTGCTGCGGGCGTTCCAGCCCGGAGAACCGTCGCTGTCGCTGGCCGACCTGGCCGAGCGCACGCAGCAATACAAGAGCACCGTGCTGCGCCTGCTCGCATCGCTGCAGCGCTTCGGCTTGGTCCAGCGCGACTCGCAGGGCCGCTACCGTCTCGGGCCCGAGGTGGCGCGGCTTGCTCGTCTGTACACGGGGTCGTTCTCTCTGGAGCCGGTGATCCTGCCGGTGCTGCACGAGCTCGTGGCGCGCACGCGGGAGAGCGCGGCCTTCCATGTTCGGCAGGGCGACCAGCGGCTGTGCCTGTACCGCGTCGACTCGCCGCAGCCGATCCGCGACCACATCCGGGTCGGCGACCTGCTGCCGCTGGACCGCGGCGCCGGCGGGCGTGTCCTCGGCGCGTTTTCGGGTGCCACCGGCGCCCTCTATGACCGCGTGCGCCGCGACCGGGTCGTCGCGCTCACCGGCGACCGGGAAGACGGCGTGGCCGGTGTCTCGGCGCCGGTGTTCGGCGCCGGTGGCCAGCTCGAAGGCGCGCTCACCCTCACGTTGCCGGCCCAGCGCCTGCAACCGGCATTCACAGCGACGGTGCGCGACGCAGCGAAACGATTGACCGAATCGCTGGGTGGCCCCTTCGAGCCGGGCTGATTCGAACCTGAAAATCACAAATCAAACGCATCCTGCTTAGTTAATCTCTGCCCACAAGCGGAATAGAGTGTCGGCCATGGAGAAATCGGCCGCCCCTCGCGCCGTGGTGTTCGACGCCTACGGAACCTTGTTCGACGTGTACAGCGTCGGGCTGCTGGCCGAGCAGCTGTTTCCCGGGCGCGGCGACGCCCTCAGCCTGATGTGGCGCGACAAGCAGATCGAGTACACGCGGCTTACGTCGATGAGCGGCCGCTACCAGCCGTTCTGGGAGCTGACGCGTGCCGGTCTGCGTTTCGCCGTGCAGCGGCTCGGCCTGGCGATGGACACCGCGGCCGAGGACCGGCTGATGAACCAGTACCGGCACCTGAGCGCGTTCCCGGAGAACCTGGACGTGCTGCGCGAACTGAAAACACGCGGCGTGCCCACGGCGATCCTCAGCAACGGCGATCCCGAGATGCTCGCGGTCGCCGTCAAGAGCGCCGGCTTCGAACCCTGGCTCGACCACGTGCTGAGTGTGCACACGGTGCGCAAGTACAAGACCGACCCGGCCGCCTATGCGCTGGGTCCCGAGGCACTGAGGCTGCCGGCCCGGCAGATTCTTTTCGTGTCGAGCAACGGCTGGGACGCGATCGGCGCCACCTGGTTCGGCTACACGACGCTGTGGGTCAACCGCCACGGCCTGCCGCTGGAGCAACTCGGCACCGAACCCACGCGCATCGGCAGCAGCCTGCGCGATGTGTTGACCTTCTTTCCGACCTCCTGAACTCGCGAGACCTTTCACCATGACCGAACGCACCAACGAACACCGACTCCAGGTCGCCGCCGAACTCCATCGCTTCATCGACGGCGAGGTGCTGCCCGCCGTGGGCGTCGACCGCAACGCCTTCTGGAAAGGTGTAGCCGCGATCGTGCATGAGCTCGCGCCGAAGAACGCCGCGCTGCTGGCCGAACGCGATCGTCTGCAAACGGAGCTCGATCGCTGGCACCGGGCCCATCCCGGCCCGATCGGCGACATGCCGGCCTACCGGGCCTTCCTCGAGCAGATCGGCTACCTCGTGCCGCCGCCGGCGAACGTGAAGGCGACGACGACGAACGTCGATGCCGAACTGGCGCAGCAGGCCGGCCCGCAGCTCGTCGTGCCGATCCTCAACGCCCGTTATGCGCTGAACGCCGCGAATGCGCGCTGGGGTTCGCTGTACGACGCGCTGTACGGCACCGATGCGATTCCCGCGACCGGCGGCGCGGAGAAGGGCCGCGGCTACAACCCGGCGCGAGGCGCCAAGGTGATCGCATTCGCACGCAAGTTCCTCGACGACGCGGCGCCGCTCGCCTCCGGCTCCCATGCCGATGCGACCGGCTACGGCGTCGACGGCGAGGCGCTGGTGGTGTCGCTGAAAAACGGCGAACGCACACGGCTGGCCGATCCGACGCAGTTCGTCGGCCACCAGGGCGACGCCGCGGCGCCGTCGTCGGTGCTGCTGAAGCACCACGGCCTGCACATCGACATCCGCATCGACCGCGCCACGGCGATCGGCAAGAGCGATGCCGCCGGCGTCAGCGACGTCGTGCTCGAAGCCGCGCTGTCGACCATCCTCGACCTGGAGGACTCGGTGGCGGTGGTCGACGCCGAGGACAAGGTGCTGGCCTACCGCAACTGGCTCGGCATCCTGCAGGGCACGTTGACCGAAGCGGTCACGAAAGGCGGCACGACCTTCACGCGCGGGCTGAACCCGGACCGCGAGTACGTCGGCGCCGACGGCCGGCCGGTCGCGCTGCATGGGCGCTCGCTGATGTTCGTGCGCAACGTCGGCCACCTGATGACGAACCCTGCGATCCTCTGGGAAGGAGGCAAGGAGATTCCCGAAGGCATCCTCGACGCGGTGGTCACCGTGACGATCGCGATGGTCGACCTGCAGCGCCGCGGCAACTCGCGCACCGGCTCGATCTACATCGTGAAGCCGAAGATGCACGGCCCGAAGGAAGTTGCGTTCGCGAGCGAGTTGTTCGGGCGCGTCGAAGCGCTGCTCGGCCTGCCCGAGAACACCGTCAAGCTCGGCATCATGGACGAGGAGCGGCGCACCAGCGTCAACCTGCAGGCCTGCATTGCCGAGGCGGCGTCACGCGTGGCCTTCATCAACACCGGCTTCCTCGACCGCACCGGCGACGAGATGCACACGGCGATGCACGCCGGGCCGATGTTCCGCAAGGGCGACATGAAGTCCAGCGCCTGGATCCAGGCCTACGAGCGCAACAACGTGCTCGTGGGGCTGTCGTGTGGGCTGCGTGGGCGCGCGCAGATCGGCAAAGGCATGTGGGCGATGCCCGACCTGATGGCCGCCATGCTGGAGCAGAAGATCGCGCACCCGAAGGCCGGCGCCAACACCGCCTGGGTGCCGTCGCCGACAGCGGCCACGCTGCATGCGCTGCACTACCACCAGGTCGACGTGGGCGCCGTGCAGCGCGAACTCGAGAAGACCGATGCATCGGCCGAGCGCGAGAACATCCTTGCGAACCTGCTGCAGATTCCGGTCGTCGCGAAGCCGACCTGGGCGGCTGCCGAGGTCCAGCAGGAGCTCGACAACAACACGCAAGGCATCCTCGGCTATGTCGTGCGCTGGATCGACCAGGGCGTGGGATGCTCCAAGGTGCCCGACATCCACAACGTCGGCCTGATGGAAGACCGCGCGACCTTGCGCATCAGCAGCCAGCACATCGCAAACTGGTTGCACCATGGCGTCGTCAGCGAAGCCCAGGTCATCGCCACCTTGCAGCGCATGGCCGCGGTGGTGGACGGCCAGAACGCCGGCGACCCGATGTACAAGCCGATGGCGCCGAACTTCGAGGCCTCGTTCGCGTATCGCGCGGCGCGCGATCTGATCCTCAAAGGCCTGGAGCAGCCCAGCGGCTACACCGAGCCGCTGCTGCATGCATGGCGGCTGAAGGTGAAGGCGCGGGTCTGACCTTCGCGGGCCCGCGGGTCCCTCAGCGCTTGACCGACCCGCTGACCGAGCCGCCGGCGGCCGCCGAACCGCCGGTCGCCGAACCGCCGGTCGCGGAGGCGCCCGCGCCGACCGTCGCTGTGGCGGTGTCCTTTGCCGCGCCCGCGCGTTCCTGCGTCCGGTCGATCACCGGCCGCGGCGATGGCGCATGCAACGAACCGTGGCCGCCCAGCGTGCCGTTCAACGCGCCGCCGACCGGCCCGATGCCGCCGCTCAAGCCGCCGCCGACGCTGCCGGAGCCGCCGATCAGGCCGGCGTGGGCCGGAAACACGGAGGCGAGGATTGCGGCCGCCAGCGCGGTGCCGGCGAGGGTGTGACGAGGGTTGTTCATGGTCTGACTCCTGTGGCTGGCACCGCGGCCCATCCGCGGTGCTTGCAGGTTCAACGAGAGGCGAGAGTCGCTTCTTCCGTCGGTCACATTCTTTTGCAACCGTCCCCGCGGACGGTTCAACGCGCGTTCGCGTCCAGGCGCGTGAGATCCGAGCGCAACTCCCGCGCCACCAGGCCGTGCCCGTAGACGGCGTCGCGGCCGGGATCGCCGAGATCGAAGGCTTGCCGCGCGAGCGCGGCCACCACGGTTTTCGCTGACGCGTCGCCCGATTCGCGCATCGCAGCGGCAAGGACGCCTGCCACCAGCGGCGATGCGAACGAGGTGCCGCGCGCGCTGGCGTAAGGCGCCGCGCCAAATCCGGCAACAGCCATCTCCGAACCCGGCGCCGCGAAGGCCACATGCGGCCCGCGGCAGGCTTCGGGCAGCACGCGGCTGCGCGCGTCGACAGCGGTGACGGCCACGACCTCGGGATAGGCCGCGGGATACAGCGGCGCGGCGGCGGGGCCGTCGTTGCCGACCGCGGCGACCAGCAGCACGCCGCGCGCGGCGGCGCGCTGCACGACCTGCTGCAGCGTGCGGTTGGCCGGGCCGACGAGGCTGATGTTGACCACGCGCACCTGCTCGTCGATCAGCCACGCGAGCGCGGCGGCGACGGCTTCGATCGAGCCGCCGATCGGGTCGGCGCAATAGACGTCGGCGGCGTACAGCGTGGCCGACGGCGCGGCGGCGCGGAAGTGCTGGCCGCGGCCGACCAGCAAGGAGGCGACCGCCGTTCCGTGGGCGGTCGGGATCTTTCTGCCGCCGCATCCCCACGCGCGGATCGACGCGTTGGCGAGCAGCGGATGGTCGGTTTCGACGCCGGCGTCGATCAGTCCGACCTTGAAGGCGCCGGTGGTCTTCACGGCCTCCGCCGGCGCGCCTCTTGCAACGGACACTTGCGGCAGCGGCGCCGTCTCGCCGCTTTCGAGATACAGGTGGTTGTAGTCGACGGCGGCCTGCGGATCGAGTTGGCGCAGGCGCTGCAGTGCACGTGCCGTCTTCCAGCCGACAGGAGCGCGCAACGTGACGAGCCGCATGTCGAGCGCGTCGAGCGTGCGTTCGCGAACGACGGTGAAGCCGTCGCCGCGGGCGGCGGCCAGCAGCGTGTCGCTCGGCGAACTCAGCACCAGTTCGCCTCGCACCAGCGGCTGCCCTGCGGGATCGGGCTCCAGCAGGTCGCTGCGTTGGCGCAGCATCTCGGCGATGCGCTGCTCGCGCACGCGCACGAGATCGGCCACCGGAACCGGCGTGCGCTGCAACTGCGGCACGACTTGCGCAGGCGGCGGCAGGCGCGGCGCCGGCAGATTCGGCACGCTGGGCACGCTCGGCAACGACGGCAGCCCCAACTGCGCATGGCCCGGCAGCGCGGCGGCAAGCAGCACGACAGCGGCGACGCGACGGCACGCGCGGCGAGACGGCGCGGGATCGGGTTTCATCGTGGTCGATGGTAGTCGGAGGGTGCCATGTCACTTCAACGTTCGACCGATGGAAGAAAATCCCCGCCGTCGTCGTTGAACCACACAAGACATGGGTGATCCGCTGGAAGAAGTCCGCAACGACGTGGTGGCGCTGCTGCCGCGTCTGCGCCGCTTCGCCCGCACGATCACCCGACACCGCGAGGATGCCGACGACCTGGTTCAGCTGGCGGTCGAGCGTGCACTGCGGCGCCTCGACCAGTGGCAACCGGGCACCCGACTGGACAGCTGGATGTTCATGATCATGAAGAACGCGTGGATCGACGAGGTGCGAACGCGAGTGCGGCGCGACGCGGTCCTGCTGCCCGAAGAGGCTGGCGAACACGTCGGCGACGCGGCCGGCGACTGGCCGACCGACCGCCAGCACCTGCGCATGGACGTGCACAGGGCGATGCAGCAGCTCAACGACGACCAGCGCCTCGTCGTCGGCCTGGTGCTGGTCGAAGGGCTGCCGTACAAGGAAGCGGCGCAGGTGCTGGACATTCCGATCGGCACGCTCACGAGCCGGCTCGCCCGCGCACGCGAGACCTTGCAGGCGATCCTGTTGGACACCCGGGAGGCGCGGGCATGACGATCTCCGACGACACGCTGGCGAGGTACGTCGACGGCGAACTCGACGCCGCCGTGCGGGCGCAGGTCGAAGCGGCGATCGCGGCCGACCCCGAACTTTCCGGCCGCGCGCAGCAGCACCGAGCGTTGCGCGGCCTGCTGAGCGCCACCTACGATTCGGTGCTCGACGAGCCGGTCCCGGACCGGCTGCGCGACGCCGCTCAGCCGGCCGACGCAAAAGTGGTCGACTCGGCACCGCGGCGCGACGCGGCCCGCATCCGCGTCGGATGGACGTGGGCGCAGTGGGGCGGCATGGCCGCGGCGCTGCTGGTCGGCATCCTCGTCGGCCGCGGCATGCCCGGCGACGACATCGCGGCCGAGGGCGGCCAACTGGTCGCGCGTGGACGACTGGCGCAGGCGCTGTCGACCCAGCTCGCCAGCACGCAGCCGCCCGACGCCGCCGTGAAGATCGGCCTGAGCTACCTGTCGCGCACCGACGCGTACTGCCGCAGCTTCGCGCTCGTCGGCACGCAGACCGCGGGCCTCGCCTGCCGCCGCGGCGACGACTGGGCGCTGCGGCTGCTCGCGCAGGACGGCGCGGCAGCCGGGTCGGGGGACCTGCGCCAGGCGGCCTCGCCGGTGCCTGCGTCTGTGCTGCGCGCTGTCGAGGAAGACATGCAGGGTGACCCGCTGGACGCGCAAGGCGAACGCGCGGCGCTGCAAAAAGGCTGGCGCAGGTAGCCTTTGACCACTGGGCGAGGCGCGTCGTTCATCGGGCGGCGGTTATCCTTGGCGGGATCCCCCCGCCCAGCGTCCGCCCCATGAGTTCGAGCCCCCCGCCACGTCCCGACGACGATCGCCTGAACACCCTGCCGTCGGCGCTTCCCGCGCACTGCGACGTGCTGGTGGTCGGCGCCGGCCCGGCCGGCAGTGCGGCGGCGATCACGCTCGCGCGCGCCGGGCTCGACGTCGTGCTGGTCGATCAGCACACCTTCCCGCGCGACAAGGTCTGCGGCGACGGCCTGATTCCCGACGCGCACAACGCGCTGCGCAAGCTCGGCGTGCTCGACGAGGTGATGGCGCGGGCGCAGCCGTCCAGCCACGTCGGCTGCATCGGCCCGCGCGGCGGGCGCATCGACGTGCCCGGCGCGCTGGCGGTGCTGCCGCGCCGCGAGCTCGACCACATCCTGTGCCGCGCGGCGGTCGCCGCGGGCGCGCGCATGTTCGCGCCGCTGCGTTTCGTCGCGGCGCTGGAAGACGACGGCCGCGTCAGCGGCGCCCGGCTGCAGGGCGAGACCACACAGGAGATTCGCGCGCCGTGGGTGCTGATGGCCACCGGCGCGGTGCCGCAGGCGCTGATGGCCGCTGGCATGTCCGAGCGCCACACGCCCAGCGGCGTGGCGCTGCGCGGCTATGTGAAGAACGAATCGATGGTGGGCCGCATCGACAAGCTGGAGATCGTCTGGCACCGCGCGGTGAGCCCCGGCTACGGCTGGATCTTTCCGTGTCGCGACGGCGTGTTCAACATCGGCGTGGGCATCGCCGACAGCCACGGCGCGCAGCGCGGCGGCAAGCTCGCAAAGAAGGAAGTCAACCTGCGCCAGGTGTTCGACGATTTCACGCGCATCTACGCGCCGGCGCGCGACCTGCTGGACGGAGGCGAGTGGCTGACGCCGCTGAAAGGCGCGCCGCTGCGCTGCACGCTCGAAGGCGCGCGCTACTCGCGCCCCGGCCTGCTCGTCACCGGCGAAGCCGCGGGCAGCACCTATTCGTTCAGCGGCGAAGGCATCGGCAAGGCGCTGGAGACCGGCATGCTGGCGGCCGAGGCGGTGCTGGCCGGCCGCAGCGGCGGCCTGGACGATCCACAGGTGCGCAGCCGCTACGAAGCCGGCCTGGGGCGGCTGAAGCCGCGATTCGATCTCTATGCCCGCGCCAACATGGTCAACCGCCATCCGTGGCTCGCCGACCTGTTGATCTGGCGCGCGAAGAAGAGCGCGCGCCTGCTCAAGCGCATGAGCGGCGTGCTCAACGAGACCAGCAACCCCGGCCATCTCGTGTCGTTCAAGGGCATGCTGCGCTTGTTCACGGAGTAGGAAGGAAGTTCGCGATGTGTCAGCTGCTCGGCATGAACGCCAACACGCCGACCGACATCGTGTTCAGCTTCACCGGCTTCTGCTCGCGCGCCGAAGAGCACAAGGACGGTTTCGGCATCTCGTTCTTCGAGGGCTCCGGCGTGCGTCTGTTCGTCGACGCGCAAAGCGCGCGCAACTCGCCGGTGGCCGACATGGTGCGGCGCTATCCGATCCGCAGCGACAACGTCATCGCCCACATCCGCAAGGCCACGCAGGGCCGCGTCGCGCTCGAGAACACCCACCCGTTCCAGCGCGAGCTGTGGGGGCGCTACTGGGCGTTCGCGCACAACGGCGACCTGCCTCATTTCGCGCCGCGCCTGCATGCGTCGTTTCGCCCGGTCGGCGGCACCGACAGCGAACGCGCGTTCTGCTGGCTGATGCAGGAGCTGGCCAAGGCCCATGCGAGCCTGCCGCCGATTGCCGAACTGACCGCGACCTTGCGCGAGCTGGTGCCGACGATCGCTGCGCACGGCACGTTCAACTTCATGCTCAGCCACGGCGAGGCGCTGTGGGCACACTGCTCGACGAAGCTGTGTTACCTCGTGCGCCAGCATCCGTTCCGGCAGGCCCGGCTGCAGGACGACGACATCAGCGTGAACTTCGCCGAGCTGACGACGCCGTCGGACCGCGTCGCGATCGTCGTCACCGAGCCGCTGACCCGCGACGAGGAGTGGACGCTGTTCGACCCCGGCGAGCTGAAGGTCTTCGCCGGCGGCGCACCCGTCGGTGCCAGCTAGGGCACACTTCGCCCGGTGTCTCCTTCCGCCCTGATCGCCGACGACGACGAAACGCCGCGTGCGCAGCTGGTGACCGCCCTCGGAACCGTCTGGCCCGAGCTGAACGTGGTCGCCGAGGCCGCCAACGGCATCGATGCCTGGGACGCCTTCCTCGAACGCGAACCGCAGGTCTGTTTTCTCGACGTGCGCATGCCGGGCCTGACCGGCGTCGAAGTCGCGCAGCGCATTGGCGCGCAAGCGCACGTGGTCTTCGTCAGCGGGCCGCGAGACCATGCGCTCGCGGTGTTCGATGCCGGCGGCATCGATCACCTGATCAAGCCGGTGGTCGAAGAGCGGCTGTCGCCGGTGGTCGCGCGCTTGAAGGCGCGCCTCGCGAGCGAGGCGGGTCCGTCCACTGACCTGCGCGGACTGCTCGACCGATTGGCCGGTCAGATCCGGCGGCCGGCGCACCTCGACTTCATCCCGGCGGGCGCCGGCCACGATCCGCAGCTGATCCCGGTCGACCACGTCGTCTACCTCGAGGCCGATGCGCGCCACACCCGCGTCGTGCACACGCGCGGCGAGACGCCGATGCGACAGCCGCTGAAGGAGCTGCTCGGCCAGCTCGACCCGTCCCGCTTCTGGCAGATTCACCGTTCGGTCATCGTGAACCGGGCGCACGTGGCCGGCGCGCAGCGCGACGCCGACGGCAACATGGTCGTCACGCTGCGCGAGCGTGGCGAGACGCTGCCGGTCTCGCGGCACTTTCGCGCGCTGTTCGACGTGCAGTGACCGCACATCTGCGCGTTACTGCCGTCGCGCACACATCACCGCCCCGGCACACTCGAGTTCCATGACGCTGCCCTCCACCCCCACCCCCCGCTTCGACACCTTCTACAAATACGACGCGCTGACCCGGCTGCTGTTCGACTACGCGGACGCCCATCCGGCGCTGGTGACGGTCACGTCCATCGGCAAGAGCTTCGAAGGCCGCGACATCTGGGTCGCGGCGGTCACTCAAAGCGCCACCGGACCCGACACCGACAAGCCCGCGTTCTGGGCCGACGGCAACATCCACGCCGCCGAGCTGACCGCGAGCACCGCGTGCCTGTACTACCTGCACCACCTCGTCAGCGGCTACGGCCGCAGCACCGACGAGGGACGGCAGATCACGCAGCTGCTCGACACGCGAGCAATCTACCTGTGCCCGCGTCTGAACCCCGACGGCGCCGAGCTCGCGCTGGCCGAGCGCCCGCGCCACATCCGCTCGTCGACGCGGCGCTACCCGTTCGACGAAGAGCCGGTCGACGGGCTGACGATCGAGGATGTCGACGGCGACGGAAGGGTGCTGTTCATGCGCGTGGCCGATCCGCACGGGCCGTACAAGAAGTGCCCGGCCGACCCGCGCTTGATGGTGCCGCGCGAGCCCGGCGAGTTCGGCGGCGAGTACTACCGCGTGATGCCCGAGGGCACGCTGAAACACTACGACGGGCTCACGTTCAGCGTCAACAAGGACGTCGAAGGGCTGGACCTGAACCGCAACTTCCCGACCGGCTGGCGCCAGGAATTCGACCAGGTCGGCGCCGGGCCTTATCCGGCGAGCGAGCCCGAGGTGAAGGCGATGGTCGACTTCTTCGTCGGCCATCCGAACATCGGCGCGGCGATCAGCTACCACACGCACAGCGGCGTGATCCTGCGGCCGATGGGCACGCAAAGCGACGACGACATGATCCCCGAGGACCTGTGGACCTACAAGCGCTTCAGCGACATCGGCGCGAAGCTCACCGGCTACCCGGCGATCAGCATCTGGCACGACTTCAAGTACCACCCGAAGGAAACCATCACCGGCACACAGGACTGGGTCTACGAACACCTCGGGGCGCTGTTCTGGGTGGTCGAGATCTGGTCACCGAACAAGGAAGCCGGCATCACCGACTACAAGTGGATCGAGTGGTACCGCGACCACCCGGTCGACGACGACCTGAAGCTCTTGAAGTGGAGCGACGAACACTGCGAAGGCGCCGCCTACGCCGACTGGAAGCCATTCCAGCACCCGCAGCTCGGCGCCGTCGAGATCGGCGGCTGGGACAAGATGAACTTCTGGCGCAACCCGCCGCCGCCGCTGCGGGAGCGCGAAGCGGCGCGTTTTCCGGCCTGGATGAACCAGATCGCGCTGAGCCTGCCGAAGCTCGAGCTGCTGCGCACGGAAGTGCGTGCGCTCGGCGCCGACACCTGGCGCGTGCGCTTCGCGGTGGCCAACAGCGGCTACCTGCCGGCCTACGTCAGCAAGCGGGCGCTGGCGCGCAAGACGGTGCGCGGCGTGATGTTCGATATCCACCTGCCGGCGGACCGCGCCGACGTGTCGCTCGTCAGCGGCAAACCGCGCATGGAGGGGCCGCAGCTCGAAGGGCACGGCCCGCGAAACACGCTGCAGGCGTTTCTGCCAAACCGCGAGATCACCGCGGATCGTGCGGTGGTGGAGTGGGTGGTGCGCGCGCCGCAGGGCACGCGCCTCGCACTCAGCGCGCGCGCCGACCGGGCCGGCGTCGTGCGCACGGAAGTGTCGCTGGACTAGAACCGCAGCCGCATCCCCGCGGCTACGGTTTTGCCGGTCGACAGCCCCGTGACCTTGTCGGCCATGAACACGCCGTACACGTCGGTGGTCTTCGACAGCGCCATGTCGTAGCCGAGCGTGAAGGTCGTGTGCTCGACCTCGACGGGGGTCTTCGCGGTCGCGTGACCGTACTGCGCCAGCACCTTGCCGGGGCCGATTGGCACCGAGGTGCCGAAGCTCCACAGCCGCGTTTCCGTGCTGACCGCCGCCGCCGTCTCGACATCGGTGACCTGGCCGAAGAGTTTCGCGACTTCGAGGTCGTAGGAGGCGCCGAACTGCCAGGTCGTCTGGCCCGCCCAACCGGGCGGCGTGCCGACTGCGCCGTTGCGCACTTTCTGCCAGGCGAACGTCGCGCCCAGCGGGCCGCTGAAATACATCAGGTTCGCGCCGTGGTTCCTGCCGGTCACGCCGGCCACACCCTCGCCGAGGTTGGCGATCAGGTTGATCGTGAATCCGTCGTTGTCGTTGCTCGCGTAGGAGAGCGAGTTGTTCCATGCGGTGTCGCCGAAGAACGGCAGTACCGCCGGCGCGAACAGCTGCCGGATGCTGGGCGAAAAGCCGAACGAGTCGCCGAAGGCGTTGAACAGCAGCGTCGAGACGAACAGCGGCGTCGTGTTGCGTCCGAGCACCGAGGTGCCGAACGCGCCGGACAGGCCGACATAGGCGTTACGCGCCCAGAACGCCTCGCCGTCGAAGCGGCCGGCCGCGCCGCGGTCGACGCGCAGGAAGTGTTCGATCGCGAATATCGACTTCAGTCCGCCGCCGAGGTCGTTGCTGCCCTTGAAGCCGATGAAGCTGGTCGACAGGCGGCCGCTGTCGACGCGCACAACGCGCTCGGCGCCGGCATCCTGGAACTGCCCGGCCGACATGTCGAGCAGGCCGAAGATCTGCAACTGGTTCTGCGCCTGCGCTGCGGCACAGCACAGTGCGGCAGCCGCCAACAGCGTCAAGGAACGAATCATCGAAAAAACTCCTGTGAACGATCCGGTCGATTCTGTGACAAGTCACCGCCGCGCTCGGTGTTAACCCAGGGAAAACCGAAGGCTACGCGGCCGCGGCGTTTCGTCCGCACCACAGTGGGCGAGGGGCCGTGCCCGTCGATTCCCCGAGAATGCCGACAGACCGACACGCTCGAAGGAAAGCAGCATGGACCTCTCGATCAACGGCCGCACGCAATCGCTGCCCGACGACGCGGTGGACCCCGACATGCCGCTGCTGTGGGTGCTGCGCGACGTCTTGAACCTGACCGGCACCAAGTTCGGCTGCGGCATCGCGGCCTGCGGCGCCTGTACGGTCCACGTCGACGGGCAGGCCGTGCGATCGTGCGTCACACCGCTCGCGGCCGCGGCCGGCAAGCCGGTGGCGACGATCGAGGCGCTGGGCAGCGCCGCGCAGCCGCATGCGTTGCAGCAAGCGTGGATCGCGCACCAGGTGCCGCAGTGCGGCTACTGCCAGAGCGGCATGCTGATGGCGGCCGCGGCGCTGCTCGCAGCCAACGCCGACCCGAGCGATGCCGACATCGACGCTGCGATCACCAACATCTGCCGCTGCGGCACCTACCCGCGCATCCGCGAGGCGATCAAGACGGCGGCCCGCGCGATGCGCCCGGCGCCGGCGCGCCGGCGTCCGCCGCGTGTTCCTCCGGGGGAGCTCGCATGAGACACCCTGTGTCAACCTGTCTTTCGCGGGCCGAGCGCCGGGCCGCTCCCAAGCCGGCCCGCATCCCAAGGGCCACGAAGGGGCCCCACGTGGCCCCCGGGGATCGGCCGATGTACCCATCGGACGAGGGGCTGTCATGAGGCGGCGCACGCTGCTGCTCAGCGGCGCGGCGGGTTCCGGCGCGCTCCTGGTCGGCTGGGGCCTGCTGCCCGAGCGAAGCCGGCTCGGACGCTACGACACGCTGCCGCGTATCGACGGCGAGATCGGGCTCAACGGCTGGATCAAGATCGCTGCCGACGGGCAAGTGCTGCTTGCGATGCACCGCAGCGAGATGGGCCAGGGCGTGCACACGGCGCTGGCGATGCTGGCCGCCGAAGAGCTCGACGTGTCGCTCGCGTCGGTGCGGCTGGTGCCGGCGGGCCACGACACGCTGTACGGCAACGTCGCGATGTTCGTCGACGGCCTGCCGTTCCATCCGGTCGACCGCGAACCGGGCCGCGAGACCGAGCTCGTGAAGACCGGGCACTGGATCGTCGGCAAGGTCGCGCGCGAACTCGGCATCAATGCGACCGGCGGCTCGTCGAGCGTCGCCGATTCGTGGGAGGTGCTGCGCTGGGCCGCCGCCACCGCACGCGCGCAGCTGCTCGGGGCGGCGTCGCTGCGCTGGCGGCTGCCGCTGGCGGACCTGGCGGTGAAGAACGGCGTCGTCAGCCACCCGTCGGGTCCGACGGCGCACTACGGCGAGCTGGCCAAGGAGGCGGTCGCCACCCCGTCGGGCACCGTGAAGCCGAAGGAGCGCAGCGCCTGGACGCTGATCGGCCGCGCCGCGCCGCGCATCGACCTGCCGGCCAAGACCGACGGCAGCGCGGTGTTCGGCATCGACGTGCGGCAGCCCGGCCAGCTGTTCGCCGTCGTTCGCCACGCCCCGGCGCTCGGTGGCAGCCCGGGCCGGATCGACGCGGAGGCGGCGATGAAGCAACCAGGCGTGATGCGCGTGGTGCGGCTCGGCAGCTATGGCGGCTCGACCGGCGCGGTGGCGGTCGTCGGGCAGAGCACCTGGCATGCGATGCAGGGTGCGAAGGTTCTAGCCGTCGACTGGCGCGCCCCGCCGGCCGGCGTGCCGGACAGCCGTGCGATCGTCGACGCCTTGGAGCGCACCGCGCGCGAGGCCGCGCTCGGGCAGGGCGGCTTCACGTTCCACCGCCGCGGCGACGTGCAGCAGGCCGAGCAGACGGCGGCACGGCGCATCGATGCGGTCTACCGCGCGCCCTATCTGGCGCATGCGGCGCTGGAGCCGATCAATTGCACAGCGCAGGTCAAGGACGGCCGCGTCGACGTCTGGGTGCCGACGCAGGTGCCGGGCATGGCACGCGCGATCGCGGCGCGCGTGGCCGGCGTGGACGAGGAGGCGGTGACGGTGCACGTCACCTACCTCGGCGGCGGGTTCGGGCGCCGGCTCGAAGTCGATTGCATCGGCCAGGCGGTGCGCATCGCGATCGAGACCGCTGGCCGGCCGGTGCAACTGGTGTGGCCGCGCGAAGAGGATACGACGCACGACTTCTACCGACCGGCCGGTGCGGCCGTGATGCGGGCGAGCATCGACGCGCGCGGCGCGGTGACGGGCCTGACGATCACGAGCGCGGGCGACGCGATCACGCCGCGCTGGATCGAGCGTGGGCTGCCCGCGCTGGCCGGCCCGGTGGACCTGCCGGACAAGACCGCGAGCGAAGGCCTGTTCGACCTGCCGTACGGATTTCCCCACCAGCGCATCGCCCACGTCGCGACGCGCCATGCGGTGCCGGTCGGCTTCTGGCGCTCGGTCGGCCACTCGCACAACGCATTTTTCTCGGAGTGTTTCATCGACGAGCTGGCGCACGACGCGAACGAGGACCCGCTGCGCTTTCGCCTCGCATGGCTGGACGGGATGCCGCGCCACGCCGCGGTGCTCAAGCTCGCCGCCGACAAGTCCGGCTGGCATTCGCCGCTGCCGGCGGGCCGTGCACGCGGCCTCGCGCTGCACGAAAGCTTCGGCAGCATCGTGGCCGAAGTGGTCGAGGTCTCGCTCGTGGGCGGGCGGCCCAAGGTGCATCGTGTCGTCGTCGCCGCCGACATCGGCACGGTGGTCAACCCCGCCATCGTCGCGCAACAGATGGAGGGCGCGGTGATCTTCGCGTTGAGCGCGGCGCTGCACGGGCGCATCGACATCGTCGGTGGCGTCGTGCAGCAGACCAACTTCCACGACGTGGCGATGGTGAAGCTGGCCGATTCGCCGCTCATCGAAACCCATCTCGTGCCGAGCAGGCGGCCGCCGTCGGGTGTCGGCGAACCGGGCACGCCACCGCTCGCGCCGGCGCTCGCGAATGCGCTGTTCGCATTGACCGGCCGACGGCTGCGAGAACTGCCCCTGAACGCGTAGCCCGGATGCAATCCAGGCGAAAGCCCGGGGTCCCCTCTTCCGTCACTCCGCACCGTCACTCCGCACCGTCACTCCGCACCGTCACCCCGCACCGTCACCCCTCGCCGTCACCCCGCACCGTCACCCCTCGCCGTCACCCCGGCGAAAGCCGGGGTCCACTGGTGGAGTGCTTCCGAGCAGGTTGATTTGTTCGCGTTGCAAGCCGGGTCCCGGCCCGGCAGCCGGGTAACTTTCATTTGCTGGCCCAAATGAAAGTCACCAAAGCAAAGGG
>DATKCI010000223.1:0-43962 GCA_035513255.1 Piscinibacter sp.
ATCCCGGCGAAAGCCGGGATCCACGGTGCCCAGGCGGCAATACGTGGATCCCGGCTTTCTCCGGGATGACGTGCGGTTTTCGCCGGAGACGCGTGGCTTTCGGCGAATGGCGTGTGTGGCTGTCGCCGGGACGACGTGAGCGAGTAGCCCATGAACACACCGTGGTGTATTGAAAAGGCTATGTATGTATGCCACAATAGCTACAACGAATTCCAGACCGACCACGAAAGGTGCCCGTGACCCGTCCCGCAGACCCCCAAACCCGACCCGCGCCGGTCGATCGCCTCCTGAAGCCGACGTCGATCGCCATCGTCGGCGCCTCGGCTGACCCGCGTTCCTTCGGCGGCTTCGTGCTCGGCAACCTCGAACGCTTCGGCTACACCGGCGCCATCCACCTGGTGAGCCGCAGCAGCAGCGAGATCAACGGCCGCCCGTGTGTGAAGACCATCGACGAATTGCCCGAGGGCATCGACGTCGCCGTGCTGGCGATCCCCGAAGCCGGTGTGCTCGACGCGGTGCGCGCCTGCGGCGCCCGGCGCGTCGCCTCGGCGGTGATCTACGCCTCGGGCTATTCGGAAGCAGGCGACGACGGCCGCGTCAAGCAACAGCAGCTGGCCGATGCGGCCCGCGAAGCGAAGCTGCTGCTGCTGGGCCCGAACTGCATGGGCTTCACCCATTTCGAGGCCGGCATTCCGCTGACCTTCGAGCCCGTGACCCCGTACCCTGCGCTTGGACGCCCCGGCGTCGGCGTGCTGGCACAAAGCGGCGCGATGGCGGCGAATCTGCGCGACGCCTTCATCGGCCGCGGCCAGGTGCTGACGGCCGCCGTGTCCACCGGCAACGAAGCCGTCGTCGGTGTCGAAGACGTGCTGGCGCATTTCATCGCCGACCCGCAGACCCGCGTCGTCGCGATGTACGTGGAGCAGATCCGCCGACCGCAGCTGTTCCTGTCGCTGGCGCGGCAGGCCCGCGAGGCCGGCAAGCCGATCGTGCTGCTGATGCCCGGCAAGAGCGCCCGCGCCCGCGAGGCAGCGCAGTCGCACACCGGCGCACTGGCCGGCGACCACGCCACCGCGACCGCGCTGTTGAAGCGCGAAGCGGTCGTCATCGTCGATTCGCTCGACGAGCTGTTCGACACCACCGCGATCCTCGCGCGTTTCCCGGTGCCGTCGGCCCAGGGCACGGTCTTCGTCACCGGCTCGGGTGCGATGAAGAACATCGCACTCGACTTCGCCGACGACATCGGCCTGGCGCTGCCCGCATTGAGCAGCGCGACGACGGCACGGCTGACCGCGATGCTGCCGGCCTACGCGGTCGCCGAGAACCCGCTCGACTACACCACGATCGGCGTACGCAACCCGGGCCTCATCGGCGAGATCATCGACACGATGCTGGCCGACGAGAACATCGGCAACCTGGTGCTCAGCATCCCGGCCGGCCCGGCGGTCGCCCAGCGCGACAAGGCCGAGCACCTGTTGCCGGCGGTGGCGCGTGCGGCCAAGCCCGCGGTGCTGGTGCTGATCGGCGACAACGGCCCGATCGAGCCCTTCTTCGTCGACGCGATCCGCGACAGCGGCGTGCCGTTCTTCCGTTCGCCGGACCGCGCGCTGCGTGCGCTGGCGCGCGTGGCCGCCTACGGCGAAGCGCTGCAGCGGGCGGAACGTGCGACCCGCGGCACGGCATCCGCCATCCCGTTGCCGGCCTCGGTGCCGCCCTCCGGCGTGTTCGCCGAGTACCAGGGCAAACAATGGCTCGCGAAAGCCGGCCTCGCCATTCCGAAGGGCCGGCTCGCGCGCAGTGCCGACGAAGCGGTAGCGATCGCGGCCGACATCGGCTTTCCGGTGGTCATCAAGGCCCAGGCCAGCGCACTGCCGCACAAGAGCGACGTCGGCGGCGTGATCGTCGGCCTGGCTGATGCCGATGCGCTGCGACAGGGGTGGCGCAAGCTGCACGACAACGTCGCGACGCACCGTCCCGAGCTGGTGCTCGATGGCGTGCTGGTCGAGGCGATGGGCCCGCGCGGCCTCGAGCTGGTCGTCGGCGCGCGTCGCGACGCCGAGTGGGGGCCGGTGGTGCTGGTGGGCCTGGGGGGTGTCTGGATCGAGGCGCTGAAGGACGTGCGCCTGATCCCCGCCGACCTGGCGCCCGAAGACATCGTCGTCGAGCTGTCGCGCCTGAAGGCCGCCTCGCTGCTGCAAGGCGTGCGCGGCGCGAGCGCGGTCGACGTGCCCTCGGTCGCTCGGGTCGTCGCGCTGATCGGCGAGCAGATGCGCGCCAACCCGCAGATCGCCGAGATCGACATCAACCCGCTGGTGGCCTACCCGGACCGCGTGCTCGCGCTCGATGCGCTGGTGGTCTGCCGCAGCGACGACCGAGGACCCGACGCATGAAGCTAGCCTACGCTGCCGCCGACCTCGCGTTCCGCGACGAGGTGCGTGCCTTCGTCGCCGCCCGCCTGGACCCGCAGATCAAGCGCAAGGTCGAGCTGGGCCTGCGCCTGGAGCGCGAAGACTACGTTGCCTGGTACACGCAGCTGCACGAGCGCGGCTGGATCACGCCGGGCTGGCCGGCCGAGCACGGCGGCCCCGGCTGGACGCCGCTGCAGCGCCACATCTTCGACGAGGAAACGCTGCTCGGCGGCGCGCCGCGCATCATCGCCAGCGGCATCAACATGCTCGGGCCAGTGCTGATCCGCTTCGGCACCGACGAGCAGAAGCGCCGCTACCTGCCGGCGATCCGCCGCAGCGAGACCTGGTGGGCGCAGGGCTTCTCGGAACCGGGCGCCGGCTCCGACCTGGCCGCCGTGCGCACGAGCGCAGTGCGCGACGGAGAGGACTTCGTCGTCAACGGCCACAAGGTCTGGACCTCGTACGCGCCCTGGTGCTCGATGATGTTCGCGCTGGTGCGCACCGACCCGCAGGCCGCCAAGCCGCAGGAAGGCATCTCCTTCCTGCTGATCGACATGAATGCGCCCGGCGTCGAGGTGCGGCCGATCCGCATGCTCGACGGCGGCACCGACCTGAACGAGGTCTACCTCGACAACGTGCGGGTGCCGGCCGAGAACCTGGTCGGCGAGCTGCACAAGGGCTGGACCTGCGGCAAGTACCTGCTCGGGCACGAGCGCACCGGCATCGCCGGCATCGGCTCATGCAAGCAGCAACTGGCGCGCGTGCGCAGCGTCGCGGCGCAGCAGGGCATCGCCGGCGACCCGGTGCTGCGCCAGCGCATCGCCCAACTCGAGGCCGAGCTGATGGCGCTGGAGTTCACCGGCCTGCGCATGCTCAGCGCCAACCAGGCCAGCCGCGCGCCGGGCGTCGAGGCCTCGGTGCTGAAGGTGCGCGGCACCGAGCTGCGCCAAGCGCTCTACGAGCTGCTGGTCGACGTGGCCGGACCGCAGGCCGTGCCCTTCGAGGAACGGGCGATGACGCTCGAAGGCAGCGACGGTTTCGCGAGCCCGGCGGGCCTCGCGTCGCTGGCGGCCAACTACCTCGATTCGCGCAAGTTGTCGATCTACGGCGGTGCCAACGAAGTGCAGCGCAACCTGATCGCACGCGCCGTGCTGGCCTGAAGGAACTGCAGTCATGGACTTCTCATTGACCGACGACCACATGGCGCTGCAGGACGCGGTTCGCCGCTTCTGCGACGGCGAGTATCCGGCGCACACGCGCGGCAACCCCGAACCCGTGGCGCTCGCGGCGCAACGCTGGACCGGCATGGCCGAACTGGGCCTGCTCGGCCTGCCGTTCCACACGGAGCTCGGCGGCAGCGAGCAGGGCACGGTCGAGCTGATGCTCGTCGCGACCGAGCTGGGCCGCTGCTTGGGCGGCGGCGCCTGGCTGTCCAGCGTCGTGATGGCCGGCCAACTGCTCGCCGAGGCGGGCACGCCCGCGCAGTGCAGCGAGTGGCTGCCCGGAATAGCGGGCGGCGAGAAGACGCTGGCGCTGGCGCATGCGGAGCCCGGCTCACGCTATGCGCTGGCCAGCGTGTCCACCACCGGGTGCCGCGAGGACCGGGGATGGTCCATCACCGGCGCCAAGTCGCTCGTGCTCGATGGCGACCGCGCAGACGCTTATCTCGTCGCCGTGCGCACCGCAGGCAACGATGCCGATGCGAACGGCGTGACGCTGCTGCTCGTCGACGCCAAGGCGCCCGGCCTCACGATCGAGCGCTTTGCCACGCTGGACGCCCGCAACGCCGCGAACCTCTTCTTCGACAACGTCACCGTGCCCGCGGAGGCCGTCGTCGGCACCGTCGGTGCCGCCGTGCCGCTGCTCGACAAGGCCATCGACCGCGCGACCGCGATGCTGTGCGCCGAAGCCGCCGGCGCCATCGAGGCGCTGATCGACATGACCGCCGAGCATTTGAAGACGCGCAAGCAGTTCGGCGCGCCGCTCGCGAAGTTTCAGGTGCTGCAGCACCGCCTGGCCGACATGCTGATTGCCGCCGAGCAGGTGAAGTCGATGGCCTGCGCTGCCGCGATGGCGGTCGACAGTGCCGACGATGTGCAGCGCCGCCGGCTCGTCTCGGCCGCCAAGGTCGTCTGCGGCCAGGCCGGCCGGCAGGTCGGCCAGGCGGCGATCCAGATGCACGGCGCGATGGGGATGACCGACGAATCTCGCGTCGGCCACTACGCGAAGCGCCTGCTCGTCATTCAACAGCTGTTCGGGGATGCAACGCATCACCTGCAGCGTCTCGCCGATCAGCCTCGGAGCTGAAGGTTTTGCTCGTCCTTACCCATTCAACGGAGTCCGCATGAAACTGTTTCGCCACCTCAAGACCGTCGTCGCCGGCCTGTCGCTCGGCATCGCACTGGCCGCGCAGGCCCAGGACAAGCCGCCGCTTCGGCTGATCGTCGGCTTCGCGCCCGGCGGTTCGACCGACACCGTTGCGCGTGTCATCGCCGACAAGCTGCGCGGCCCGCTGGGCCAGCCGGTGATCGTCGAGAACAAGCCCGGTGCCGGCGGCCGCCTCGCCGCCGAGGCGCTGAAGAACAGCGCGCCCGACGGCCAGACCTACATGATCGCCCCCAACGCGACCGGTGTGTTCCAGGCCTTGCTGTACCCGGTGTCGGTGCTGAGGTACGACCTGCTCAACGACCTGGCGCCGGTGGCGGTGCTGGTGTCGTATCCGCTCGCGCTGGCGGTTGGCACGAAGACCGGCGTCGACAACGTGAAGGAGTACGTGGCCTACGTCAAGGGCAAGCCCGAGCGCGGCATGTTCGGCAGCGCGGGCCTTGGCGGGCACACCCACTTCAGCGGCCTGCAGCTGGCCAAGGCCGCCGGCGTCGAGTTGAACGTCGTGCCGTACAAGGGCAACGGACCGCTGGCCATCGACCTGCTGGGCGGACAGGTGCCGGCCGGCATCATGACCGCCGGCGACATCGCGCAGCACCAGAAGACCGGCGACGTCAAGCTGATCGGCGTGTTCGGCGCGGAGCGATCGCCGCTGCTGCCCGAGGTGCCGACGCTGATCGAGCAGGGCTACAACGTCGACACCGGCAATGCCTGGATCGGCATGTGGGCGCCGGCCAAGACACCGAAGGCCGAGCTCGACCGGATGCAGGCGGCGCTGAAGCAGGTGCTTGATCTGCCCGACGTGCGCGATCTGCTGATCAACAAGCAGACCATGCAACCCGACTTCCGGCCCGCCGCCGAGCTCGACAAGCTGCAACGCAAAGAGCTCGCGTACTGGGGCCCGGTGATCAAGTCCACGGGCTTCAAGCCGGAGCAGTGACCATGAGCTTGAACGGCAAGGCCTACATCGTCGGGGCCTACGAACACCCGACCCGCCATGCACCCGACGGCTCGGTCGTGCGGCTGCACGCCGACGTCGCCCGGGGCGCGCTGGCCGATGCGGGCCTGGCCAAGGGCGACATCGACGGCTACTTCTGTGCCGGCGATGCGCCCGGTCTCGGCACCACGACGGTGGCCGAGTACCTCGGGCTCAAGTTACGCCACGTCGATTCAACCGAGTGCGGCGGCTCCGCGCCGTTGCTGCATGTCGCGCATGCCGCTGCGGCCATCGCTGCCGGCCGCTGCAATGTCGCGCTGATCACGCTGGCGGGGCGGCCGCGCGCCGCGATGGCCGAGGCGGCCGCGCGAGCAGGCGGCGGCAAGACCCCGCTCGCGCTCAGGGCGCCGGACCCCGATGCGCCGGAGCTCGCGTTCGAGCTGCCCTACGGTCCGGCCACGCAGAACCTGTATGCGATGGTCGCCAAGCGCCACATGCATGAGTTCGGCACGACCAGCGAGCAGCTGGCGTGGATCAAGGTGGCCGCCTCGCACCACGCGCAGCACAACGAACACGCGATGCTGCGCAACGTGGTGACGGTCGAGGAGGTCGTGAACTCGCCGATGGTGAGCGACCCGCTGCACCGGCTGGACTGCTGCGTGATGAGCGACGGCGGCGGTGCGCTGATCGTCGCGCGCCCGGAGATCGCCCGCGACTTGAAGCGGCCGCTGGTCAAGGTGCGCGGCACCGGCGAGGCGCCCAAGCACTCGATGGGCGGGCACATCGACCTCACGTACTCGGCGGCCGCCTGGTCGGGGCCGACGGCGTTTGCCGAAGCCGGTCTCACGCCCGCCGACATCCAGTACGCCTCGCTCTACGACAGCTTCACGATCACCGTGCTGATGCAGCTGGAGGACCTGGGCTTCTGCAAGAAAGGCGAGGGCGGGCGCTTCGTCGCCGACGGCAGCCTGATCTCCGGCGTCGGCCGTCTGCCGTTCAACACCGACGGCGGCGGACTCTGCAACAACCACCCGGCCAACCGCGGCGGCGTCACCAAGGTGATCGAGGCCGTGCGCCAGTTGCGCGGCGAAGCACATCCGAAGGTGCAGGTGCCGAACTGCACGCTCGCACTGGCCAGCGGCATCGGCGGCGCACTGGCGTCGCGCCACACCGCCGGCACCTTGATCCTGGAAAGGGTTTGAAGCGATGAGCACTCCACGCAAGATCCCGGCGCCGCGCGCGCTGCCCGAGAGCCAGGCGTTCTGGACCGCCGCCGACGACGGCCGGCTGCTGGTGAAGACCTGCACCGACTGCGGCAAACCGCATTTCTATCCGCGCGACATCTGCCCGCACTGCCTGAGCGACCGCACCGAGTGGCTGCAGGCGGCAGGCACCGGCCAGGTCTACTCGTTCAGCACGATGGGCAAGGGCGATGCCGCCTACACACTCGCCTTCGTCACGCTAGACGAAGGCGTGACGCTGATGACCAACCTGGTCGACTGCGATCCGAAAGCCGTCGCGATCGGGCAGCGCGTGCGTGTCGTCTTCCAGCCCAGCGATGGCGGCCATGCCGTCCCGATGTTCACGACGGTCTAAGGAGCTCCCATGTCGTCATCTCCCCGCTCTGGCGCCTTGTCGCGCTACACCGTCCTCGATGCCACCCGCGTGCGGGCGGGCCCGACCGCCGTGCGGCTCTTCGCCGACATGGGCGCCCGCGTCATCAAGCTCGAAATCCCGCCGGGTGCGCCCGGCGGCGACGACATGATCGGCGGGCGCGATCACAACCGCGCCGACTACGAGAACCTGCACCGCAACAAGGAAAGCCTCACGCTCAACATGAAGGAGCCCGAGGGTGTGGCCATCCTTCACGAGCTGGTGAAGAAGGCCGACGTCTTCGTCGAGAACTACCGCCCTGACGTGAAGCACCGTCTCGGCATCGGCCCCGACACGCTGCGTGCGATCAACCCGCGGCTGGTCTACGCCAGCATCTCCGGCTTCGGCCAGGACGGCCCGTATGCCGGCTGGCCCGGCTTCGATTCGATCGCGCAGGGCATGGGTGGGCTGATGAGCGTGACGGGCAAGCCGGAGGACGGACCGATGCGGGTCGGCATTCCGATCGCCGACCTGTGCGCCGGCCACTTCTGCGCGATGGGCGTGCTGGCGGCGCTGCTCGACCGCGAAGCCACCGGCGAAGGGCAATGGGTGCAGACCTCGCTGCTCGAGTCGCAGATCGCGATGCTGGACTTTCAGGCGGCACAGTGGCTCATCGACCGCAAGGTGCCGGGCCAACACGGCAACGAGCATCCGTTGACCGTGCCGACCGGCGTGTTCGAAACCCAGGACGGCTACCTGAACATTGCGGCCATCGGCCAGACGATGTGGGTCCGCCTGTGCGAGTCACTGGGCCTGGCGCAGCTGGTGAACGAGCCCGGGTTCGGCGCGGACCCCGAGCGTGTTGCGAACCGCGACCGGGTCAATGCCGCGATCGGCAGCGCCCTGCGCACCCGCACGACCGCCGACTGGACCCAGCGGCTGCTGAAGGCCGGCGTGCCTTGCGGCCCCATCCACACGATCGACAAGGTGTTCGACGACCCGCAGGTGAAGCACCTCGAGATGCAATGGCCGATGCAGCATCCGGAGCTGGGCGACATCGCGCTGGTGGGCCAGCCGATGCGGCTGTCGCGCCATCCGCGCACGGCACCCGCGAAACCCGCGCCGCAGCAGGGTGACGACACCGATGCGATCCTGCGCGAGCTGGGTTATTCCGACCCACGCATCGCAGAGCTTCGTGCCGCGGTCGTGGTCTGAGAGGTTGAGAGGAAATCCGACATGGCCAGACTCGTCGCCGCCTTCGGTTCATCGCACAGCATCATGCTGGTCTCGCAGCGCGAGGACTGGCAGCACGGCTTTCGCGCGATCGATCCGAAGAACCCGCACTACTACGATCGCGAAGGCAACAAGACCACTTACGCGCAACTGCTCGAGTCGGCGCCGCGCGACGCCGAGGCAATGGTGACGCCCGAAAAGATGGGCGAACGCTGGGACCAGGCCGAAGCCGCCATGGACACGCTGCGCGATCGCATCGCGGCGGCCCGGCTCGACGTGCTGCTGGTGGTCGGCGACGACCAGACGGAGCTCTTTCGCACCACCAACAACCCGGCGTTCGCGATCTACTACGGCGAGACGATCCGCAATGCGAAGGCCGAGCTGGCCGACACCGACGGCTGGTACAAGAAGGCCCGCATGGTGCGCCAGGAACCCGGGGCCGACCGCGACTACCCGGTGAAGGCCGACCTGGCGAAATGGCTGATCCGCGAGCTGTGCGAGCGCGACTTCGACATCGCCGCGATGGACGGGCTGGAGCCCGGGCAGTTCGAGGGCCATGCGTTTTCGTTCGTGCATCGGCGCTATCTGCAGGGCACCGAGCTGCCGATCGTGCCGGTGATCATCAACACCTTCGATCCGCCGAACCAGCCGACGCCGCGGCGCTGCGTGCAGCTGGGCGCCGCGCTGCGCGAGTCGATCACGGCCTATCCCGAGGACCTTCGTGTCGGCGTGCTGGCGTCAGGCGGCCTGAGCCACTTTGTCGTCGACGAGGCGCTGGACCAGGCCATCATCGATGCGATCCGACGCAAGGACACGGCGTGGCTTGCCGCGCTGGACCCGAAGCGGCTGCAGGCGGGCAGCTCGGAGATCCGCAACTGGCTCATCGTGGTCGAGGCCGTCAAGGAGCTCGACCTCGAATGGGTGACTTACGTGCCGGGATACCGCAGCCCCGCGCTGACCGGCACCGGCTTGTGCTTCGCGGCGTGGCGCACGCTGCCTTGAGAGAGACCATGACAGACCCGAACGTTCAACGCCTACGCCGTCTCGATTGTTGCGCCGTTTCCGACGCGCTCGACAAGCTGAAGCTGCGCGGTGCCGTGACCGGCCTGCCACAGCGCTCCGGTGCCGGGCGCATCGCCGGCCGCGTCGTCACGATGAAGCTGGGGACCGGGGAGCCGCCGCCCGGGCCGCCGCGGCATCTGGGTTGTACGGCGATCGAATCCGCCGGTCCTGACGACGTCATCGTCGTCGAGCAGCGGACCGGGCTGGATGCGGGCAGCTGGGGCGGGCTTCTGTCGCTGGGGGCCAAGCTTCGCGGCGTTGCGGGGGTCGTGGCCGATGGCCCGGTGCGCGACATCGACGAAGCGATGGGTCTCGACTTTGCGGTTTTCAGCCGCGCGCTGACCTCCTTCACCGCACGCGGCCGCGTGGTGGAGAAGGGGACCGGCGTGCCCGTCGAGATCGGTGACGTCACGGTCCAGGCCGGCGACTACGTGCTCGCCGATCGCAGCGCCGTGATCTTCATCGCCAAGCGCGACATCGAGCGTGTGCTCGATGCCGCCGAGCAGATCGTCGCCAAGGAGGCCGCGATGGCCAAGGCCATCCTGGCCGGCACGCCCATCGGCCAGGTGATGGGCGGCTCTTACGAACACATGTTGAAAGGCTGAACACCATGGAACCCGACCGCAACGTCGAACGCGCCGGCAAACTCGACACCGCCACGCTGTCCGACGCGCTGGACAAGCTGGGGATTGCCGGGCAGTGCTACCGCATCAAGCCGAGGAGCGGCAGCTTCCGCATGACGGGGCGCGCTTACACGCTGCTGTATGGCCCGGCGTCCAATCCGCCCGGCACCGTGGGCGACTACATCGACGACGTGCCGCCGGGCAGCGTGATCGTGCTCGACAACGGCGGGCGCGACAACGCGACCGTCTGGGGCGACATCCTGACCGAGATTGCGCAGCGCCGCGGCATCGCCGGCACCGTGATCGACGGCGTGTGCCGCGATGTCGCGCTGTGCACGCAGATCGGCTACCCGGTGTTCAGCAAGGACCACTGGATGCGGACCGGCAAGGACCGCGTTCAGGTGGAGGCCACCAACGTCACCGTGAACATCGGCGATGCGCGCGTGCAGCCGGGCGACATCGTGCGCGGCGATGCCGACGGCGTGATCGTGATCCCGAAGGAGCACGAGGACAAGCTGCTCGACACGGCCGAGGCCGTCGAGCATGCGGAAAACGCGATCCGCGAAGCGGTTCGGGGCGGCATGCGGCTCGACGAGGCGCGCAAGCAGTTCCGCTACCACCAGCTGCAGACGCGGGAGGCATGAGCATGGGCGCACGTGAACACGATGCGGCGACGACGGTGCGTCGCGAGTTCGACCGGGTTGGCGGCGCGACGGTGGCCGCGGCACGCGGGCTGCCGACGGCGACGCTGCACGAGGCCGGCGCCAAGATCGGCGCGCTGCCGTCGGCGATCAAGCCGGTGGCGCCGTCGTTCCGCTGCTGCGGCCCGGCGCTGACGGTGCACTCGCCCGGCGGCGACAACCTGTGGCTGCACCGCGCACTCGACATCGCGCAGCCGGGCGACGTGCTGGTGGTGCACGTGAGCGGCGCCTGCGAACACGGCTACTGGGGCGAGATCATGACGACGATGGCCAAGGTGCGCGGGCTGGCCGGTCTCGTCATCGATGGCTGCGTGCGCGACGGCGTGCTGCTGCAGGAGATCGGCTTTCCGGTGTTCGCGCGCGGGCTGTGCATTCGCGGCACCGGCAAGGACTATGGCGCGATCGGCTGGCTGAACGAACCGGTGCTGGTCGGCGACGTGGTGGTGTCGGCGGGCGACCTGGTGGTCGGCGACGGTGACGGCGTGGTGGTGGTGCCACGACTGCGGGCGGCGGAGGTCGTCGCGAAGTCGCAGCAGCGCGAGCGCGACGAGGCGGCGATCCTGAAGCGACTGCAGGCGGGCGAGAGCACGATGCAGGTCTACGGGTTCCATTGAGATGAAGCCTTCGACACCGCGGCAGGCGCCTGAGTTGACCATGGCCGGCCGCGTCGCCATCGTGACGCTGCGGCGTCCCGAGGTGGCGAACCGATTGGAGCTGTCCGACCTCGACCTACTGCACGACCATCTGGCGCGCGTGAACGCAATGGACGAGGTGCTGGTGCTGCGTCTGCGCGGCGAAGGCCGCCACTTCTGCAGCGGCTTCAACATCGGCCAGGTGGGCGGCGAGGGCGTCGGCGCGACGGCCGGCGCGCGCTTCGAAGCGCTGGCCGAGTCGCTGTCGCAAGCGCGGCCCGTCACGATCGCGGAGGTGCACGGCGGCGTGTATGGCGGCGCGACCGACCTGGCGCTGGCCTGCGACTTCCGGCTGGGCACGACCGCCAGCGAGATGCAGGTGCCGGCGGCGAAGCTGGGGCTGCTGTTCTATCGGGGCGGCATGGAGCGTTACGTGTCTCGCCTGGGGCTGCAGACGGCCAAGCGGGTCTTGCTGCTGGCGGAGAAACTGGACGGCGAACGGATGCTCGAATGCGGCTTCCTCGATCGGCTGCTGGTGTCCGACACGGCGCTGCGCGCGGAGGCGGATGCGATAACCGCGGCGCTGGCCGGGATGGCGCCACTGGCCTTGTTGGGGATGAAGAAGCACTTGAACCGCATCGCGGCCGGGGCGGTCGACGCCGCGGATCTGGTGCGCGACATCGCCCGGGCTGACGCGTCCTCGGACCTGCGCGAAGGTGCGCTGGCTTGGCAACTGAAACGCGGGCCGGTGTTCACCGGGCGCTGAACGAGGGGGTCGCGATGAGCACGAACGCCGACAGCTACTTCAATCGCCTGCAGCGCGGAGAGGCCGACTTTCCCGCGATCACGACCACGTTGGGTGGGCAGATTCGTGGGGTGGATCTCGATGCGGGAACGATGGAGTCGGACTACGTCGCGACGCAGGCGTTCCTGAATCCCGCCGGGCAGGTGCAGGGCGGCATGCTGAGCGCCATGCTCGACGACGTGACCGCGTTCCTCGTCACGGCCACCTTGGCGGAAGGGGAGTCGTGCGCGACGTTGAACTTGAATGTGTCGTTTCTGCGCGGCGCGGTTGCTGGCGATCTGAAGGGGAGGGCGTGGTTGGTGCGGCGGGGAAAGGATGTTTGCCACGTGGGTGGGGAACTGTCTCAGGGCGGCAAGGTAGTGGCCACGGCAGTGGCGACGTGCATGGTGCGGCGGTAGCTCCTGGAAGCATCGGCGAGTGAGATGCCAACTTGTCCCCTTATGTCTTCACGACAAAGAGAGCGCATCATCGTGCAGGACGCCGGCAAGGCCACGCGAACGTCTCCGCGTAAAGGTCAGCAAGTTCGGTAGCGGCGCACCGATAAGCACCGCACAACAACACGCCGGGCTGGCGAAGGATCTCCCCATGCTGCACAGGACCGTGACCTTTCGCACGGGGACGGCCTGGGACAGCCCGCTGCCCGCAGAGATGGACGGCCCCCAGACGCTCGTGCTGGCCTTTGCCGCGAGTGAATTCTCGGCAAACCCAGCACCTTTCTCGCAACTCGCTGCGGCCTTTCCGAAGTCGGTGCTCGTCGGCTGTTCCACATCCGGAGAGATCGCCGGCACGCAGGTCCACGACGCCAGTGTCAGCGTGGCGGTGGTGCGTTTCGACCACACCCGCCTGCGGCGGGCGTTCACCCGCGTGGACGGTGCCGCCGATTCCTTCGATGCCGGTGTGCGGCTGGCTGCTCAGCTCGGCGGCGAGGACCTGCGTGCCGTGTTTGTCCTGTCCGACGGCCTGTGCGTCAACGGCACGCCGCTGGTCGACGGCCTGACCCGCCATTTGCCGGCCGCCGTGTCGATCACCGGCGGACTGGCCGGCGATGGCAGCCGCTTCGCACACACCTGGGTGCTCGACCGCGACCAGCCCGAAGCGAACTGCATCTGCGCGGTCGGCTTCTATGGTGAACGGCTGCGGGTCGGGCATGGCTGTGACGGCGGTTGGTCGGATTTCGGCCCCGAACGCCGCATCACACGATCCGAGGGCAATGTGCTCTACGAGCTCGACGGTGAGCCGGCCCTGGATCTGTACAAGACCTATCTGGGCGAGCGCGCCGAGGGCCTGCCCGGCACCGCGCTGCTGTTCCCGCTGTCGGTGCGCCGAGACGCCGCCAGCCAGCGCGTGGTTCGCACCATCCTCGGCATCGACGAGGCTCGGCAGGCCCTCACCTTTGCCGGCGACGTACCCCAGGGCAGCATCGCGCGGCTCATGCGGGCCAACACGGACAAGCTGATCTGCAGTGCCGCGCTGGCCGCCCGGCAGGCAGTGCAGTCGCTGCCGGAGACCGACGATGCGCTGATCATCTCGGTGAGCTGCATTGGCCGGCGCCTGATCCTGGGCGAACGCACGGAGGAGGAAATCGAAACCGTGCTCGAAGGCGCGCCGCTGCGCGCGGCGCACGTCGGCTTCTACTCCTATGGCGAGATTTCGCCGTCGGTGCCCGGTGGCGCCAGCGAGCTGCACAACCAGACCATGACAGTCACCGTGTTCAGCGAAGCCTGAGAGGCGCTGCCTCCGACGATGAACCTGCATCCACTCTTGCGGCGGCAACTCAAGCGGCTGGCCATCGACCTCGCGCTGCCGCCCGACACGCCCGGCTGGAGCGAGCTCTTGCAGCGGGTCAGCCGCGCTTACGACGAGCACGACCAGGAGAGCTATCTGCTGGAGCGCTCGCAGGATCTGGCATCGCAGGAGATGGCGTCGCTGTGCGGCACCGTGCGCGCGGATCGCGACCAGCTCGACAGCCGTGTGCGCGAGCGCACCGAGGCGCTGCGCCTGAGCGAAGGCCGCCTGTCGAGCCTGCTGTCGCTGTCGGCCGACTGGATCTGGGAGCAGGACGCGAACCTGCAGTTCACTTACGTCTCCGATGGCTTCGAAGCTGCCACCGGCATCCGCTCGTCGCAGATGTTGGGTCGCAGCAGGGTGACCGGTGGAAGCTTCCACGCACCTCCGGAAGCGCTGGCCGTCTATGAGGCATGCATCGAGGGCCGCAAAGCCTTTCGCGACTTCACCTATGGGCTGACACGTGCCGATGGCGTGCAGCGTTTCGTGCGCATCAGCGGCGAGCCGGTATTCGACGAGGGTGGTGCGTTCCTTGGTTACCGCGGGGTTGGCCGCGACGTGACGCAGGCCGCATTGGCCGATCTGAAGGTTCAGGAACTCGCCTGCTTCGACAGCCTGACCGGGCTGCCCAACCGCAACCTGTTCTTCACCGAGCTCGACCGCGCGGTGGCACGCGCCCGCCGGCAGGGACAGGGGTTCGCGGTCTGTTATATCGACCTGGACCGCTTCAAGACGATCAACGACACCTTGGGCCACGCAGCCGGCGACGAGTTGCTCCAGGCGATGGCCGGCCGCTTGCGCGGCGCGGTGCGCGAAACCGATGTGGTGGCGCGGCTGGGCGGCGACGAGTTCGTCGTGGTGCTCGAAGGCGGCGGCGGCGCGGCCGAAATCAGGGGCGTGGCGCAGACGATTCTCGCGGCCATCGGCCAGCCCTTGACGGTGCAAGGCTGCGTGCTGGACGTCACCGGCAGCATCGGCATCGGCATGTTCCCCGCCGATGGCGAAGATGCTGCCACGCTGCTCAAGCATGCGGATGCCGCGATGTACCTGGCCAAGGAGGGCGGCAAGAACAACGTTCAGTTCTACACAGCCGAACAGGCCGACCTGGCCGCCCGCCAGTTCGCGATGGAGTCGGAGCTTCGATCGGCGCTCGTGCGCGGCGAGCTTTTCCTGCACTACCAGCCCAAGATCGACATCGCCAGCGGCGCAATGCGCAGCGTCGAAGCGCTGGTGCGCTGGGCTCACCCGCAGCGTGGTCTCGTGATGCCGGGAGACTTCATCGGGCTGGCCGAGGAATGCGGGCTGATCGTGTCGATCGGCCGATGGGTCATGCAGGCCGCCTGCCGCCAGATCCGCGCCTGGCGCAGCGCCGGCCTGGCCGCGCCGTCGGTCGCGGTGAATCTCTCGGCACGGCAATTCGCCAGCGACACGCTGATGGAGGATCTGCTCGACGCGCTGACCCTGTACGGCATCGCAGCGTCGGAGCTCGAAGTGGAGCTCACCGAAAGCGTGCTGATGGTCGACCCCGAGCGAGCGAGTCGAGTGCTGGATCGGATGCACGCCATGGGCGTGCCCATTTCGATCGACGACTTCGGCACGGGCTACTCGTCGCTGTCGTACCTGAAGCGCGTGCCGGCACAGACCGTCAAGATCGATCGCTCGTTCATCCTCGGGCTGCCCAAGGACAAGGACGACGCCGCCATCACCCAGGCAGTGATCGCAATGGCACACAGCCTCGGGCTGGTCGTGGTGGCCGAAGGCGTGGAGACCGATGCCCAATTGCAGATGCTGCGCCGGATGGGCTGCGACGAGGCGCAGGGCTATCTGCTGGGCCCGCCGATGTCGGCGGCTGACCTGGCGCTGCGGCTGGATCCGGTCACCCGTCCGCGAACGTGTCCCGCCTCCCGACTCACCCCCGCCGAGCCCGCCCCGGCAGGGCCACCGCCGGCCGCTAGTACTCCGCCGGTTTATCCCCCACGCTCGCTCCACCGTGCAATGAGCTCGAAGCCACGCTCGAAGCCATCGGCGGCTCGAAGAACTCGCAATCGCTGCGAAGCTGTTTGGCCCGGTACATCGCGGCGTCGGCATGGGCGATCAGCGTCTGCCCGCTCGTGCCGTGGTCGGGGTAGAGCGCGATGCCGATGCTCGGCGTGATGGTGAACTGCAGCGCGCCCACATCGATGGGGGACTCGATCGCCTCCCGAACCAAACCTGCGATGCGCGCAACGGTTTTGCGATCCGTTGGATTGATCAGCAGGTACAGGAACTCATCGCCGCCGTTGCGTCAGATGTGAGAGGCAGTGAATGTGCGCAGGTGGGGTGCGTGGGCTCGCTCAGCGCCGTTGGTTCGGAACGTGCTGGGTCATATCGTTGCGGCGATAGCCGCCTGCGCCAGGGGCGTCTGTGCGGCAGCACGCATATCCTCGCGAGGCGGCGATCGGGATGCTTTGCCAGAGGGAGCTGCAACCCACTTGCGATGCGACCTTCACGTCCCACTTTCGCACTAGGATGCTGCCGTGTCGCACCTTCGCACCCACCAACTTCAATGGAAGCGGGGGCTCCACGTCTGCCGATGAAGCTCTTCCTTTCCTACCCGTCGGGCCATCGCGAGCTGGCAGAGAGACTGACCCTGGCACTCGAAGCCGAGGGCCACGAGGTGTTCATGGATCGCGCCGACCTGAAAGCGGGCGAGTCCTTCCACCAGGCGTTGCGCGAGGCAATCCTCGGCGCCGATGCGATGGTGTCCCTGGTGACACCCGAAGCAGTGGCTGCTGGCAGCTACGCGCTTGCGGAGTTGAACATCGCCCAGCAAAGATGGCGCCGGCCCAGCGGACACGTGCTGCCGGTGATGGTGGTTGCCACGCCGATCGCCGCATTGCCGAGCTACGCCATGCGATGGATGCGCGAGATGTATGCCACCCGCGGCAAGACGACCTTCGCCGAGCAGGTGGCTCAGGCCCAGCCGGTCCTCTTGCAGGGTTTGCCAAGGACCGGCGGCCCGCGCGCTGCCGACCTGCGATCGCACATCGGCTGGGGTGAGTACCTGCGCGGCCGCGAGGGCGCGGCCGGCGCCGACCCGGTGGCGTATTGGCGGCGGGCGCTGGCAGACGACGCCCACAACGTCTATGCCAATGCGATGTGGGCGCGCCAGATGCTCCACCGAGGGGGCCGCTTCGACGAGGTCAAGACACTCTTTGCGAAGGCCGAGGCAAGTGGCCGTGACCGGCCGTTCGTGCGCGCCTTGCAGTTTGGCGGCACGCTCGGCGGCAACATCGAGACCTCGCGCTACGCGGTGGTGGTGGCTGACCAGATGCGCCGTGGCGGCGAGACCATCGAGCAGCACCATCGCGACGCACTCTGGACCGGCGCCCTTGGCGCTCCCCCGATACATGCCGACGCGCGCGCGACCCTGTTCACGGCGCTGCCGCCAGCACAACTGCTGGAGACCTTCGATTGGCTGTACCCGGACGCCGAGGTCAGCGACGAACGGCGAATGCAGTGGCGCTTCGCGCGCGCCACCCTGCTCACCAACAACGGTGACCGGGTGGCCGCGCGCGCCGGCTTCGAATCGCTGGTGGCCGATCTCCGCGCTGCCAATTGAGGTGGCCGTTTGCTGGACGAGGCCCAGCGCGGCCTCGATCACTTGCGCGAGCCGCAGGCTCGCGGTGGCCCAGCGCCGAAGCCACCGAAGTGACGCTGTTGGGCGTGTCGGCGCGGGCACCGCGCCTGATGGGCATCGACCCGTATGCGCTCGGCGGAGCCGTCTTTCCCGTCACCCGTTCGGTACCCGAGAGCCGCGCCGGCTCAATCGGATTCCACTTTTCTCGGCAAGTAGTTTTCCGCTGCGGCCTTGAATCGCTGCTTCGCGTACTCCCTCGCGTCGCTCTCCGCGTGAAAGGTGCGATCCGGGTACTCGATGACCTCGGACTCGACCTTTTCGCCGACCCGCCGCGACACACGTACTGAACCCGTGAACAGGCCACCGACCGGTGCGGAGCCGAACGGAACGCAGGTGTAGGGGCCGACCCTGAATTCGTATCGGTGCATAGACCTTCTCCGTGCTGGGGGCCCCAGTATGCCCGCGGGCAGTCATCCAGTCTGCAAATTCCGATTGGCTTGCGTGCTGGAGCCATCGGTCAAGACTTGTGCGCAGATGACGCGTTTTTCCTATCCGATTGACGCGCCGGGCGTTAGCCTTCGATGTCATGACTTCCAACCACCTACCCGCGATGACGGCTGTCGGTTTCGCCGGACTCTACTTCGCGAACTCGTAGTCCAACGACGCAATCGTGCCGCGCCAGTAGGGCTTGCGCCCCTCGCGAGTCAGCCAAGCCACCTCACCGGTCATCGGCACACGCATGCCGCCATGCCGCTGCACGTTGGACCAACGGCCCTCCCAGGGCGTGGGGACGACTTTGCCGGACACCATGCGCCCGCGGGCCTCCGCGCGCACAGCCTCGATCATGCCGTTGGCATCGAAGCTGAAGGTCATCGTCAACACGATGGCTCCGTCACGCAGCGTCGCGCGCGCCGACGAGTCGCCCACCGGCTCCCATTTCACGCCTTGACTGGGGAGCAGCGCCGTGGGGTACCACGCCGCCTCAGCGAAGAACCGCATCAATTCACCCTGCGCCACGTCGCCAGTGCCCCGCAGATCGATCAGCGTGAACAGCCCCAAGATTGCCGGGTGCAAGATTCCCTCGCCCGCGATGTACGCGTCATGCACCCTGACCGCCACCCCCGGCAGCATGGCCACGCGGCCGTCCCACAAGAATCCGGGGCGCCGGGTGATGACGCGTTGGTGCGAGCTGAACGGCAGCCACTGCTCGCCGCTCTCGCTCATGTTGAACGTGCCGGTATGCACCACGTCGGCCGCGGCCACGATGGGTTGGCCTTCGGTCAGTGCGCTGCGGAAGTAGCGTTGCACGGGGGCGGGAAGGCCTTCCAACTCCCTGCTGGAGTACCGGGCGGGCTGTGGTGAAGACCGCGAGGCTTCGAGCCTGGCCTGCAGATCCCGGGTTGCCGCGGCCCAGCGCAAGTTTCCCAGCCATACCAGCGCCACGCCCGCGACCACGAGCAGTCCGATCACGATGCCGGTCCATTTCAGTACTGCCACCTGGAATCCCCTTGTGTGCTGGGCAATGCGTCTCGAGCGCCGCGTGGCTCGTGCCGCAAATGGCCGAAGCCGGTATCCGAAGCGACCGGCTCGACCACAGCCGGAAGCAATCTCAGGGCACGACTTCAGTTTCGCAACTTGCCTGTGTACGCAGGCACGACATGCTGCGCGTTGAGATATCGCAACGTTTGGGGGTTCATCCAGGAGTACCGTGGGATTTCATTCAGGTATGGAGAAACGCCATGCTGCTGCCCTTTGCCCCGACCTGTTGCTCCGCCTCGGTCGCGGGCCAACGCTGCCGCCCGCGTTGCGTCGACCCGTCGAAGCGGTGCTGACCTGAGGCGCTGCTCGGCCTAACGATGCCGGCCGGTCGCGTCATCGCAACTCTGGCGCTGTGCATCTCTGCCGATGCCGAGGCCTCGTCGCCATGGCGCATGGGGCGATCGGTGTTCCGTCGCGCGGCACCGCCATGAAGCGCTCGCACAGCGTCGTACTCGCGACCGTTGCCGCATTGGGGGTGGCAACCGCCGTGATCCACGCACGGTTCAGGAGCGACCTCGCGCGCGCCGCCGAGCGAGCCGCGCAAGGCAGTGTCGTGCTGGCCACGCGCTGCGGCCCGATCGAGTACCAGGAGGCGGGCCGAGGAATTCCGCTGCTGATGATCCACGGCAGCGGCGGCGGCCACGACCAGGGCATGGCGTTTGCGCGTCCGCTCACGCAACACGGCATCCGCGTGATCGCAATGTCACGCTTCGGCTACCTGCGCACGCCGCGGCCCGCCGATGCGTCGCCCGAGGCGCAGGCCGATGCGCATGCATGCCTGCTCGATGCGCTGGGCATTGCCGAGGCGGTCGTGATGGGTGGCTCCGCTGGCGGCCCGTCCGCGCTGCAAACGGCGATCCGCCATCCCGACCGCGTCAGCGCGCTGGTGCTCGTCGTACCGATCACCTACAAGCCGCGCATGGTGGCCGATTCCGCGCCGCCGGTGTCGGACCGAAGCGACGCGATGCTGATGCGCTTGCTCGGATCGGACTTCCTGTTCTGGGCCGGCCTGCAGCTGGCGCGCGACCAGGTCGTCCGTTACGTGCTCGCCACACCGCCCGAACGGGTCGCCGCGGCGAGTGCACAGGAACGCGCACGCGTGAATGCCATGGCCGACGGCATCTTGCCGGTGTCCACGCGCGTCGCGGGCCTGCGCGACGATACGGGCCTGGGCAAACGCCTCGGGCCCTACGCGCTGACAACGATTCGCGCGCCAACGCTCGTGATCAGCGTGCGCGACGACGGCTTCGGCACCTACGCAGCTGCCGAGTACACGGCGAGCCAGATCGCCGGCGCGAAGTTCGTCGGTTTCGAGCGCGGCGGCCACCTTTGGGTGGGGCACGACGATGAAGTGCGTGCCGAGATCGTCGATCTGATCGCACGATCGGCCGCGCGATGAATACGATCGCCTGTCGGACCACATGCGCGCAACCTACTTCTCGCTGCGCCGCGGGGAGCTTGTGCTGTTCGCGAATGACTGGGAAGGACACTTCCGGAACAATCACGGCTGCCTCGAGGTGAAGATCACGCGCACGCAGTAAGTGACGATTGGACGGCGGCGAGAGGCGACAGGCGCGCGTCGGCCTGTGCCTCCCACCCATCATGTTCTTCGGTCAAGGCCTGTGCCAGTTCAGGGTGCCGGCTGCAGCACTTGTTGCACCGCCAACTCGCCGATGCGCCGTCCCATTGCCTCGGCGGCGGTGGTGGCCGAGCGGAAGTGGATGCCGCCGTGCACGCGCGCGTCTGAAACCTCGCGCACGAACTCGTCGGTGCGCTGCCAGCGACGCGTCGCGCCTTTGACCGTGGGGCTGCTGGTGGCCAGCACCGGCATCGCGCCGCCGCCCTTGGCGCGAGCAGCCAGCACGGCGTGGGCCGCGGCCTCGCCGGCGGAGATGCCATTGCTCCTGGCCGCGCCACCGGCCACGCCGTTGAGCGCCGCCTGGTAGGCGGCGTCGATCGCGGGCTGTTGCGCCGGCAGCAGCCTGGTCAACACGACGCGGTGCGCCGCGGCCAGTGCGGCCTCGGCGGAGGCCTGGCGCTGTTGCGCGCCTTCGACCGCCTGCAACGCGGCAGTCTGCACGATGGCCATCACGCGCGCCGCGGGCGGCGTGCCCAGCTTGGCGTCGGTGATCAGCTCGCCCGACTTGAGGTTCCAGTCGGTGACGGCGTCGGCGTGGGCATCGGGCGCCGCAAAGGCGGCGGCGACGGACAGCAGGGTGATGGCAAGGGGAACGCGATTCATCTTCATGGTTGGCTCCTGTAGAAGCGGTAGTCGGCGGCATAGGCCACGCGCAACGGCTGGCCCGGGGTTTGGCACGCGCCTGCGGGCGCGCTGCCGCCGGCTGTGTTGACTCGCTGGATGTGGGTGATGCCCACCAGCAGGCCGTGGGTGTCGTGGCTTTCGCTGGCCCGCCGGGCCGTCAGCAACAGCCACGGGATCGCACCGGCCACCGGCGCGTCGGCACGCGTGGTGACGCTGGCAACAACGCGGCTGCCGTCGTTGGCCTGCCAAGTCGGACCGGCGCCGTGCGTGCCGATCGTGCAGCCCGCGGCGTCGAACAGTTCCGCCTCCGGTGCGACAAAGGTCCATTGGCCGGCGCGGCATTCATAGACCTGCACGCCGCGCGCGCTGGCGGTCATCGCCAACGTGGCGCCTGCGCCCGGGCGCAGAGCGTCGGGCACCGGCGTCGGCGTCACGGCGGCGCAAGCGGCCAGCATCAGCGCCGCACTCGCGGCCTGGGGGAGGGTTCTCAAGTTCATGGTCTGGACTCCTTCAGAAGGTGGGTGGCCTAGCGCCTGGTGATCACGGCCTCGAGGTACTGGCTGGGCACGACCAGCGACGACGCGCCGGCAGTGTTCAGCGCATCAAGCAGCGCGTTCAGGTCGCGCTCGAGTGCACGCTGGCCGGCCGCGTCGAGGGCGGCGAACGCCTTGTGCGTCGGGCCGTAGAAGTCACGGAAGACCTGGATCCAGTGCGCGGGCGACGCGTAGCGGAAATTGAAGACGCGGCGCTGGCAGTGGATCTGCGCCGCCTGCGCGCCAAACAGTGTCTGCAGGTGCTCCTCGGTGCCCCACAGCGCGGGCGGCTTCACGCCCGCCGGCGGCGGCACGTGCGCACCGATCACCTTGAACAGCCGGCCGATGAAGCTGTCGGGTGTCCAGTTGGCCAGGCCGATGCGACCGCCCGGTCGCGTGACGCGCAGCATCTCGCTCGCTGTGCGCTCGTGGTCGGGCGCGAACATCGCGCCGAAGGTCGACAGCGTGACGTCGAAGGCACCGTCGGCAAACGGCAGCGCCTCGACGTCGGCCACGTGAAACTGCACCTCCAGGCCCTCGGCCCGTGCACGCGCGCTGCCCTTGTCGAGCAGCGACGGCGCGTAGTCGGTGGAGGTGACCTCCGCAAAGCGGCGTGCGGCAGCCAGCGTGGCGTTGCCGTTGCCGGCGGCCACGTCCAGCACGCGCTCGCCGGCGCGCACGTCGACCGCTTCGGCCAGGTGCTCGCCGACGATCTGAAGCGTGGTGCCGACGACGGCGTAGTCGCCGCTGGACCAGGCCGCCTGCTGGCGCTGCTTGATGGCAGTGAAGTCGGGGGTGGGTGTCTTGGTGGGTTCGATCAAGGGGTTCATGGGGTTCTCATGCAGGGGTGGTTTCAGAAAGCGCGGCCCGGGGCCGCGCGGGGTCGACCTGCCGCAGCAGGAAGTCGGTGATGACGGGATTGACGTCGTGGGCGTGGGTCAGCGGACCCATGTGGCCCAGCGCGGGCAGCCTGCGGTGCGCCGCGTGCGGCCAGGCCGCTTCGAGCAGCTCGCCGATACAGCGCGTTGCCGGCACGGTGCACGCGCCGGTCAACACGAGCGTCGGCAGCGCCTGCGCCGCAAGCGCCGCACGCGGATCGTCGGCGGCGTACAGCGCGTCGAACTGGTGCGCGACGCTGGCCATGCGCGAAGCCACCGCGGCCTGGCGCGATGCGCTCAGGTGCGCCCAGCTGCCGGCGCCGGACCAGAAGTCGACAAAGCAGGCGGCCGCGTCGTCCACGCGCTGCGCTGCCACTGCCGCCTGAACGCGCGCGGCGGCGGCCCGAAAGCCCTCCAACTCGGGCGTACCGGCCGCATCGGTGTGAAGCGCGCGCAGCAGCACCGGCTCGTAGACCACGACGCTGGCCACGGCTCGCGGATGGCGGCGAGCGATGTCGAGCGCGAGCGCGCCACCGTACGAGTGGCCCACCAGGTGCAGCCGGCCGCGCCGGCGCGCGATCAGTGCGTCCACCGGCGCGGCCTCGTCGGCCAGTGCCATTGGCGCCGGGCCAGCCCACGCCGCGCGCTCGCCGTGGCCGAGCAGGTCGATCGCGTGCACCTCGAAGTGCATCTTCAAAGCCTGCGCGAGCGCGTTCCATTGGTGGGCCGTGCTGGCGCTCGAGTGCAGCAGCACGACGATCGAGTCGCTGTGGGGCTTCATGGCCACCTCGGAGATGGCGGTGATGGTGTGCATGGTTCGTCCTTCCTTGCGAGGGAGCGAACTGTGCAAGAGGGGGCGTTCCGCGAGCGTTCCGCGCGGCCGGCCTCCGGCGAACGCCGGACTCAGCGTGGCGTTTCCAGCAGCGCGATCAGCGGCGCGTGCAACTGCGGCGCCTCGTTGACGATGCGTTGCAGCAGCTCGGGCAACGCCATGCCGGGCCAGGCGGTTGCGCCACGCGGCAGCCCGCCCCAGCGCGCCAGCAAGGCGCGCATCTCGTCGCGGTCCGATTGCGGCAGGTCGGAAAGCTCGCTGAAGAACGCCAGGCAGCGGCGCGCGAGCGCGTGGTGGCCCTGCGCGTCGAGCAGCTCGGCGAATGCGAGCAAGCCCGGCGCCAGCAGCGACGGCGCGCCGAGCGCGACGGCCGTCGAAAGTCCTTCGGCCAGCGCCGCGCGCGCCTGCGCCAGATCGCCCTCTCGCACCGACACGCGCGCGCTGTGCGACTGCATCCACGCCCAGACGCCGCGGTTGCCGTTGGCCTGCGCGCCCTCGCTGCCGCGCTGCGCGTGGCGGCGTGCAGCCCCCAGGTCGCCGAGCTGCATCGCGGCCTGCGACAGGTTGGCCTGCACCAGTGAGAACGTGATGCCGAGCCCGTCGCGCTCGCACAGCGCCAGCGCCTCGCGCAGCGGCCCCTGGGCCGCGGCCGGCTCGTCGCGCGACATGTAGAGCGCCCCGAGGTTGTTCAGGCACAGCGCGATGCCTGCACCATGGCCGATGCGGCGGTGCTGCTCCAGCGATTCCAGCGACAGACGCAGTGCCTCGTCGTAGTGGCCGAGACGCTTGTGGACCAGCGCGAGGTTGTCCAGCGTGCCGGCGATCGGCTGCGGGCGGCCCTCGTTGCGCACGCGCGCGAGCAGCTGCTCGTAACGCCGCTGCGCCTCGCCCAGGCGGCCGACGCGCAGCGCGCAGGCGGCGAGCACGATCAGTGCCTGGGTGCGTGCCGCGCTGGCACGGTCGTCAAGTTTCGCGTGCTCGTCGCGCGTCGCCCGCTCCAGGGCGTGCGTGGCCAGGCTCTCGGCTTCGGTATAGCGATCCAGGCGATAGCACAGGTGCGACACGCGGCTTTCGAGCAGCGCGTGCAGCGCGACGTCGTCGCGCACGCGCGGTGCGTCGACTGCCTCGCGCATCCAGCGCAACCCGTCCTCGATCAGTCCGCGGAGGTCGAAGTACGACAGCAGCGCGGCCGCGCAGCCCGGCAAGGTCTCGGTCGGGCCCGCGTCGAGCGCCCACTGCCACGCGAGGCGGAAATTCTCCAGGTCGACATCGATCGCACGCAAAGCGGTGCGCTCGCCGGTGTCGGCTGCGGCCCGGCACTGGATCAAGCGGTGCTGGAAGTACGCAGCGTGCGCCGCGCGCGTCGCGCGGTGCTGGGTCTCGCCCAGCTTGTGCGCGGCCAGCTGCTGTACCAACGGGTGCAGTGCCAGGCGCAGGCCGTCCTTGCGCAGCAGCGACTTGTCGGCCAGCGCGCTCAGCACGGGCAGCGCTGCTGCGGCCACCGCCCGAGCGGCTTCGACGTGGAAGCCGCCGCGAAACACCGACAGGCGCGCCAAGGTGTCGCGCTCGGCCCGCACCAGCCGCTGCCACGACTGCTCGAACACCACCTCCATGCTGGCGTGGCGCGGAGGGTGCGTCGCATCGTCTGCACGCAGCAACTCGGTGCCGGCGCGCAACTCGGCCGCGATCGCCGCGCACGGCAGCACGCGCGTCCACGCGGCGGCCAGTTCGAGCGCCAGCGGCAGGCCGTCGAGCTGGCGACAGATGTCGACGATGGCGGCGGCCTCGATCGCGGGCACGAGCGCCGGTTCGACCCTCCGAGCCGCGGCGATGAACAGGCGCGCGGCGTCGAACGCCTCGAGCCGGTCAGCGTCCTCCGGCTCGGGGCACGGCAAGCCTTCGAGCGGGTACAGCTGCTCTCCGGCCAGGCCCAAGCGTACGCGCGAGGTGACCAGCAGCTTGATGCGCGGGCAGGCGGCGAGCAGCGCGTCGAGCTGCTGTGCCTCGTCCACCAACTGCTCGAAGTTGTCCAGCACCAGCAGCGTCGCTCGCTCGCGCAGTGCGGCGCTCAGCTGGTCCAGCGGCGACACGCGCCCCTGCAGCACCAGGCCGAGTTCGCGCGCGATGTGCGTGGCCACGTCCTGCATCGACAGCAGGTCCTCGAGAGGCACGAAAGCCGCGTCGTTGCCATGTGCCGCGGCCAGGTCGTGCAGCACGCAGCGCGCCAGGCGTGTCTTGCCCATGCCGCCGGGGCCCGTGAGGCAGACCAGGCGCACGTCGTCGCGAGCCAGCAGCTCGGCGATGCGCCGCCGCTCGCCCGTGCGGCCGATGAAGCCGGCCAACCCCGGCGCCGGCTGCGGCGCGGCCGGCGCAACGCCGGCGCTGCCCAGGTCGTCGTGTAGCGCTTGCAGTTGCGCGCCGGGCGCGAGCCCAAGCTCTTCGGTCATGCGCGCGGTGAAGTCGCGGTAGGCCTGGCGCGCGCGCGCCGTCTGCCCGCTGTGTGCGAGCCGCTCCATCAGCGCGCGCAACGCTGCCTCGTCCAGCGGATCGGCCTGGAGCAGGCGCGACGCGAGATCGATGCCCTCGGCCGTGTCGGTCCCTCCTTCGGCGAGGTAATCCAGCGCGGCAGCACGCCACGCGGCGCGCAGCCGGTCGCGCTCGAAGCGAAGCCAGGCGGTCCAGGGCTCATTGGCGTCGTCATCGAAGCCGTGCAGCCATTCGCCGCGGCGCAGCGCGAGCGCGTCGGCAAGGTGCCCGGCCTGCAGTGCAGCGTCGAACGCGGCCACGTCGGTGTCGGCGTCCAGCTTCACGGTCCCCGGCAGCACCTCGAGCGCTGCGCCCCACGGACGTTCCTGCAGGCGAAACAGCGCCTTGCGCAGGTTGGTCAGTGCGAGCCTGGACTCATGCTCGGGCCACAGCAGCGCGGCCAGCTCGTGGCGTGCAACCCAGCCGCGCCGGTGCGCGAGCAGCACGAGCAACTGGCTGCCACGCTCGCGCGGCAGCGCCGTGGTAACGCCGTCCTGCACGACCGACGGCGGTCCGAACAACAACATCCGGGTGGCCATTGGCCATTGTCGGATCAGTGCATCAGCGAGTCCACCACGGGGCCGGCGTATCCGATGCCGGCCCGAAGCGATTCGGCAGTGACGTCACTGATGTCAGGTGCGCGCCCTGGCTGCCACCCTTGGTTTTAGTTTGATGGCCAGCTGAGTGCCACGCGCAGCCCCGTTCCGCCTCCCGGCGCGTCGCCCAGCACGATCGTGATGCCGTGCCGCGCGCAGATCTCCTTGACGATCGCCAGGCCCAGACCGCTGCCCTGCGCGGGGTTGCCGGCGACGCGGTAGAAGCGTTCGAACACCTGCTCGCGTTCCGACTCCGGGATGCCTGGCCCGTTGTCGACCACGCTCAGCACTGGCCGGCCGTCGCGCCGGCCCACGGTCACCGTGACGCGGCCGCCTGCGGGCGTGTAGGTGATCGCGTTGTGCACGAGGTTGGTCACCAGCTCGCGCAACAGCACCGGGTCGCCACGCACCGGCAGCGCTTCGTGGCCCTCGAAGCCGAGGTCGATGGACTTCTCGCCCGCGGCGCCGAGCAGCTCGAAGGTCGCGTCGTGCGCCAGCAGCGTCAGGTCCGCTGTCGCGTGCTGCAGTACGTGGCCGGGCTCGGCGCGCGCCAGCGTCAGCAACTGGCCGACGATGCGCGCGGTGGTGTCGGTGGTCTCGTCCAGGCGCGCCAGCACTGCGCGCACCTGGCCCGCGTCGGCCTGCAGTTGCGCCTGGCCGGAGAGGGCGCGCAGCAGCGTCAGCGGCGTCTTCAGCTGGTGCGAGGCGTTGGCGACGAAGCGCAGCTGCGCCTCGCCGAGCTGGCGCTGGCGCTCGGTGTGCACGTTGATCGCCTCGATCAGCGGCGCCACCTCGCGCGGCACGTCGGCGGTCGCGATCGGCCGCAGGTCGTCGGGGTCGCGCGCGCGCACCTCGTCGCGCAGCTGCCGCAGCGGCGCCAGTCCGTGGCGCACGCCCAGCACGATCAGCCCGGCCGCCGCGCTGATCAGCAGCAGCTGCACCAGCGCAGACTGCTGCACCAGCCGGCGCGTCAGCGCATGGCGCGCGTCCAGCGTCTCGGCCACCTGCACGAGCAGCCGGCGCCGGTCCGAGCCGTCCAGCAGCGTGCGGCGCAGCGCGACGATGCGCACCGCCTGGCCCTTGTAGTCGGCGTCGTAGAAGCTCGGCTCGCCCGACCAGGGGTCGGGCGGCGGCGGGAGGTCCTCGTAGCCGGTGACGTAGCGGCCGCTGTCCAGGCTGGAGACGCGGTAGTAGACGCGGTCCTGCGCGTCGGTGCGCAGCATCTCGAGCGCCGCGTGCGGCAGGTCGGCGACCACCTCGCCGCCGGCGATCACCAGGTGCTCGCCGAGCACCAGCGCCGAGCCGAGCAACGTGCGGTCGAAGGCCTCGTGCGCCTGCGCGAGGCTGCGCCAGTAGCCGAGCGCGAAGCCCCCGGCCCACAGCAGCAGCGACGGGATCAGCAGCCAGCGCAGCAGCAGGCTACGCAGACGCAGCATCGCTCCCCTCGAGCACATAACCCAGCCCGCGCAGGGTGTGGATCGCCGCGCCGCTGCCCTCGAGGCGCCGTCGCAGCCGGTGCACGTAGACCTCCAGCGCGTCGTGGCTCAGGACTTCGTTCGCGCTGCACAGCCGCTGCGACAGCGCGAACTTGCTGACCGGGCGCCCGGCCTGTGCGATCAGCGCCTCGAGCAGGCCGTGCTCGCGCGGCGGCAGGTCCAGGTGGTGCTCGCCGACCGCGAAGCGGCGCGACACCGTGTCCAGCGCCAGGCTGCCGACACGCAGCACCGAGCCGGCGGCGCCGAGCCGGCGGCGGTACAGCGCACGCAGCCGCGCCTCCAGCTCGCTGAGGTCGAAGGGCTTGGGCAGGTAGTCGTCGGCGCCGGCGTTCAGGCCCTGCACGCGGTCGTGCGTGTCGCCGCTGGCAGTGAGGATCAGTACCGGCACGGTGTCGCCGCGCCCGCGCAGGCGGCGCAGCACTTCGAGGCCGTGCAGGCGCGGCAGGGCGAGGTCGAGCACCACTGCATCGTACGCGTGGTGCTGCAACGCTTCGTCGGCTAGCAGGCCGTCGCTGCGCGACTCCACGGCGATGCCGAGTGCGACCAGTGACTGCGTCAGTGTCTGCACCAGGCCGGCCTGGTCTTCGATCAGCAGGATTCTCATCGTGACATGGGGGGTGCCCCGGGGGCGGGCGGAGCACACCCGCCTTCATAATCGGCCGCACCATGGTGCGCAAGCAGGTCAACCCGGGGCTGCCGACCCGTCGCGACACAATCGCCGCTGGACTGTTCGCGGCCGCCGCGATTGCGCTGCCTGCGCGGCGCAGTCGCGCCGCGCAGGAGGTCAGCGTGTGGTCCACGACCGACCGGCCGATCGCGCAGCCGCTCATCGACGACTTCGAGCGCCGCCACCCGGACCTGCGGGTCAACTACGTTGAGCTCGGCAGCGTCGAGCTCACGGCGCGCTTCCTGGCCGACGAGGGGCGCGAGGCCGACGTGCTGTGGAGCTCGGCGATGGACCTGCAGGTCAAGCTGGTGAACGACGGCCACGCGGCGCGCCACCCGAGCCCGCATGCGGCCGCGCTGCCGCGTTGGGCGGTGTGGAAGCACGAGGCCTATGCGACGACCTCCGAGCCGGTGGGCATCGCCTACCACCGCGCGCTGTGGGCGCCGAACGAGCTGCCGCGCACGCACACCGCGCTGACCGAGCTGTTGCTTGGCGACCCGCAGCGCTTCGACCAGCGCGTCGCGAGCTACGACATCGAGCGCGCCGGGCTCGGTTACCTGCTGGCCGCGCAGGACAGCCTCACGACGCCGCAATTCTGGGACCTGGTGCGTGCGCTCGGCGCCTGCCGCGCCATGCTCCACGCGGACACGCGCAGCATGATCGACGACCTGGCCGCCGGCCGCACGCTGCTCGCCTACAACGTGCTCGGCTCGTATGTCGAGGCGCAGGCGCGGCGGCAGCCCGAGCTGGCCATCATCTACCCGCGCGACTACACGCTGGTCGCCGCGCGGGTGGCCTTCGTCGCGCGCGACGCGCCGCACCCCAAGGCGGCACGCGCCTGGCTCGACCACCTGCTGTCGCCGCGCGGCCAGCAGGTGCTTGCCGACGAATGCGGCCTGACGCCGGTGCTGCCGGCGGCCGCCCGCTCGCACGATCTCGCGCGCCAGCTCGGCGAGTCCGCCCGGCCGATCGCCATCGGCCCCGGGCTGCTGGCGCACCTGGACCGCAGCAAGCGGGCCGCCTTCATTGCGCGCTGGCGCCAGCCATTCGACGCCGCACGCTGAGCGATCGCCGCACCGGGATGGCAGCGCCTTCAAAGCGTGTCCACTCTGGTGACAGTGACAGCGTCGACGCGCTGGGCGTCCATCCGGGTGACGCGAAATTCGAAGCCTTCGTGCACCAGCACGTCGTCGACCGCCGGCAAGTGGCCCAGGCGCGACATCATGAAGCCGCCGACGCTGGTGTAGGCATCGTCCTCGGCCACCAGCCCCGCGATGCCGAGCACACGCTCGAGATGGTGCAGGTCGGCCCCGCTGTCCACCTGCCAGCGGCCAACGCCCGCCGGCTGAATCGACAGGGTTTCGTCTTCGTCCGGGAATTCGCCGGCCACCGCCTCGAACACGTCCAGCGGCGTCACCACACCCTGCACCATGCCGTACTCGTCGGTCACCAGCGCCAGATGCCCGCGCGAGTGGCGCAGGCGCTCGATCAGGCGCAGCACGCTGGTCGTCTCCGGCACCAGCATGGGCTCGTGCAGCGAGCGGGGCTCGTCGATGCGGCCGTGCAGCACCAGATCGGCGATCAGGTCCTTGGCGCGCGCCACGCCGACGAGCCGGTCGAGCGAGCCACGCGCGACCGGGAACATCCCGTGCGGCGTGTCCAGCAGCTGCTGGCGGATGACTTCGGGATCGTCCGCGAGGTTCACCCACGAGACATCGGAGCGCGGCGTCATCAGCGAGCGGATCGAGCGCTCCGCCAGCGTCAGTACACCGCTGACCATGTTGCGCTCCTCGATGCCGAAGGCCGACTCCGGCAGCAGCGCGTCGCCGTGCGCCTCCTCGGCCGCGGGCGACTCGTCGCGCGGGGTGTGTCCGAGCAGTCGCATCACCGTTTCGGCCGTGCGCTCGCGAAGCGGGATCCGCGCTTCGTGCTTGACGATGTTGCGCTGACTGACCTGGTTGAAGAACTCGATGACGATCGAGAAGCCGATCGCGGCATACAGGTAGCCCTTGGGAATGTGGAAACCCAGGCCTTCGCCGATCAGGCTCAGGCCGATCATCAGCAGGAAGCTCAGGCACAGCACCACCACGGTGGGGTGAGCATTGACGAACCGGGTCAGCGGCCTGGACGCCAGCAGCATCACGCCGATGGCGATGACGACCGCGGCCATCATCACCGGCAACTGGTTGACCATGCCGACCGCGGTGATCACGGAGTCGAGCGAGAACACCGCGTCGAGCACGACGATCTGCGCCACAACGACCCAGAAGCTGGCATACCCCTTGGCCGGCCCGGCCCCGTGAGCACCGCCTTCCAGGCGTTCGTGCAGTTCCATCGTGGCTTTCCACAGCAGGAACAGGCCGCCCAACAGCAGGATCAGCTGACGGCCGGAGAAGTCCAGGCTCCAGAGCGTGAACAGCGGCTGGGTGAGCGTCATCAGCCACGAGATGGCGCTCAGCAGCGCCAGGCGCATGAACAGCGCCAGCGACAAGCCGATCACGCGTGCGCGTTCGCGCTGTTGGGGCGGCAGCTTGTCCGCCAGGATGGCGATGAAGATCAGGTTGTCGATGCCGAGAACGATCTCGAGCACGACCAGGGTCAGCAGGCCGATCCAGACGGCCGGGTCGAGGAGCAGTTCGATCATGGGGCCTTGTTCAGCGAGAGTTGTGCCCCGGGCGGCATGCGCCGGGGCACGGTTCGCCTCAGGCCGGCGCGGCCTTGCGCGCGGCGAGCCGGCGCCAAATGGGCGGGCCCACCAGCACCAGCGCACAGATCAGGAACACGCTGCCCGAGATCGGCTGCGTGATGAAGATCGACAGCTCGCCCTGGCTGATCGACAGCGCACGGCGGAACTGCTGCTCGGCCAGCGGCCCGAGAATCATTCCGACCAGCACCGGCGCCACCGGGATGTCGAAGCGCCGCATCAGGAAGCCGGCGATGCCCACGATGAACAGCAGCAGCAGGTCGAACCACGAGTTGCGGATACCGTAGGCGCCGAGCGTGGCGAACACCAGGATGCCCGCGTACAGCAGCGGCCGCGGGATCTCCAGCAGCTTGACCCACAGGCCGACCATCGGCAGGTTCAGCACCAGCAGCATCACGTTGCCGACGTACATGCTGGCGATCACGCCCCAGATCAGCAGTGGCTGCGTCTCGAACAGCAGTGGACCCGGCTGCAGGCCCCACTGCTGGAAGGCCGCGAGGATGATCGCCGCGGTGGCCGTGGTCGGCAGGCCGAGCGACAGCAGCGGCACCAGCGTGCCGCTGGCCGACGCGTTGTTGGCCGCCTCGGGACCGGCCACGCCCTCAATCGCGCCCTTGCCGAACTCCTCGGGGTTCTTCGCGAGCTTCTTCTCGACGGCGTAGGACAGGAAGGTGGGCACCTCGGAGCCGCCCGCCGGCACGGTACCGAACGGAAAGCCGATCGCCGCGCCGCGCAGCCAGGGCTTCCACGAGCGCGCCCAGTCGGACTTGCTCATCCAGATCGAACCTCGCATCTTCTCGATCTTGTCGGGCACGCGGTTGAGGTAGGTGGCCACGTACAGCGTCTCGCCGACCGCGAACAGGCCCACCGCGACAATCACGACGTCGATGCCGTCGAGCAGCTGCGGGAGGCCCATCGTGAAACGGGCCTGCCCGGTCTGGCTGTCCAGGCCGACCAGCCCGAGCATCAGGCCGAGGAACAGGCTGGCCATGCCGCGCGCCGGCGACGCGCCGAGCACCGCCGAGACGGTGATGAAGGCCAGGCACATGACCGCGAAGTACTCGGCCGGCCCGAACATCAGCCCGATCTTGACCACCAGCGGTGCGACCAGCGTCAGCGCCAGCGTCGCCATCGTGCCGGCCACGAACGAGCCGATCGCCGCGGTGGCCAGCGCCGGTCCGGCACGCCCGCGCTTGGCCATCTGGTTGCCTTCCATCGCGGTGATGATCGAGGCGGCCTCGCCCGGCGTGTTGAGCAGGATCGAGGTGGTCGAGCCGCCGTACATCGCGCCGTAGTAGATGCCGGCGAACATGATCAATGCGCCGGTCGGGTCGAGATTCGCGGTGGCCGGCAGCAGCAGCGCGATGGTCAGCGCCGGCCCCATGCCAGGCAGCACGCCGATGGCGGTGCCGATCGTGACGCCGGCCAGCGCCCACAGCAGGTTGATCGGCGTGAGCGCGACCAGGAAGCCCTGCAGCAGAAAAGCGAAGGCGTCCATGGTCAGAGCACTCCCTCGAACAGCCCGGCCGGCAGCGAAAGCCCGAGCACGTGCGTGAAAAACAGGTAGACCACCACCGCCACGAGCAAGGCGACGATCAGGTCGCGTTTCGTGCGGCGGCTACCGAAGCCGAAGGCGATCAGCATGAACAGCACGAACGCGGCGATCTTGAAGCCGGCCCAGCCGATCAGGATCATGTGCAGCACCACGCCCAGCGCGATGGCGCCGAAGGCCAGCCAGTCCGGCTGCGCGTGCTCGGGCGTGTGCGGCACGTCGCGCCAGCCGCCGACCAGCGCCTGCCATCCGAGCCAGCCGCCGATCAGCGTCAGACCGGCGCCGATGATGTACGGGAACAGGCGCGGGCCGACGCCGGAGACGGACTGCGTCTCACGGATGCTCTGGGTCTCGTAGATCACGAACGAGCCGAGCGTGACCAGCGCGAGTGCAACGAGGATCTCGGCAATTCGGACCCCGGTGCGTTCCTGCACCGCAGGTTCAGGCGCGGGCGACATGGCGCGCGCCTTACTTCTTGCCCAGCCCGAGGCCGTCCATCACCTTCGTGATGCGCGCCGTGTCGGCGTCGAGGAAGCTCTTGAAGTCGTCACCCGCCAGGTACAGGTCGGCCCACTGGTTGCGCTTGAGCGCCTCCTGCCAGGCCGGCGTCTTGACGGTCTTGTCGAGCACGTCGATCAGCGCCTTCTTCTGCGCGTCGGTGATGCCCGGCGCGCCGAAGATGCCGCGCCAGTTGATGAGCTCGACATCGATGCCCAGCTCCTTCAGCGTGGGGATGTCGACGCCGGGCAGGCGCTCGGGCCCGGACACCGCCAGCGCCTTGAGCTTGCCCGACTTGATCTGCCCGGCGAACTCGTTGTAGCCGCTGATGCCGGCGGTGACGTGGCCGCCCATCACGGCCGCCTGCGCTTCGCCGCCACCGGCGTAGGCGACGTAGTTGAGTTTGCCCACGTCGGCACCGACGGCCTGTGCGATGAGCCCGGCCAGGATGTGGTCGCTGCCGCCGGCGGAACCTGCCCCCCAGGACACCGACGCGGTGTTGGCCTTCAGCTGCGCGGCCAGGTCCTTCATCGACGTGATCTTCGAATCGCCCGGCACCACGATGACGCCGGGTTCGCCGGTCAGGCGCGCCAGCGGCGTCACCTGGGTCAGGTCGACTGGCGGCTTGTTCTGGATGATCGCGCCGACCATCACCATGCCGCCGATCATCACTGCTGCCGGGTCGCCCTTGCTCGAGCCGGCGAAGCCAGCCAGGCCGATGGTGCCACCGGCGCCGCCGCGGTTGTCGACCGTGACGCGCTTGACGAGATTCGCGCTCTGCATGGCCGCCTGCAGCGTCCGGCCGGTCTGGTCCCAGCCGCCGCCGGGCGCCGCCGGCACGAGGATGGACAGCTTGTCCATCGCCACCGCCGGCGCGGCCAAGCCGAGTCCGAGGCCGAGAGCCGCGGCAGCGGCGAGCAGTTGGCGACGTGTGCGTTTCGGGAAGTTCATGGTTGTCTCCTTCAGGTGAGCGTCGTACGCCAGAACGGAGCGGCCCGGGCGCTGCCAGGTGCAGCGCAGGTCCCGCGCAACCGTCTCGGCACAGGTGAGCTCGATCATGCTGCGGTCCGCCGCGCGAACCTTTCGACGGACTTTCATCGCGAAGGCGTCGGCATAGGGAGTTCCCCGCATCGGGAAAGCGAGAGGTGGCGCTGAAAGGCTTCCGAAAGCCCACCCCTCTTGCCCGTTTCTAGCATCCCACTCCAGCGGCGACGACGCGGACACAGTGCCCGCGCCGGCCGCGGCCTCGGGCCGCAGCGCCCGCCGGCAGTGAACCACTTCAACCGAAACCGACGGAGACACGAGCAATGAAGACTTCATGGATGGTTTGCGCGACGCTGGCAACCTGCGCCGCCTCGGCGATGGCCCAGAGTTCGGTCACCGTGTACGGCAAACTCGACGCCGGCTTCAAGAAGGGCATCGGCACCGAGGCCAGGGAGATCGCCACCAGCGGCGACAGCCGCCTCGGCTTCCGCGGCACCGAGGACCTCGGCGGCGGCCTGAGCGCCTTCTTCCAGATCGAGCACCGCTTCTTCCCGGACACCGGCGCGATCGACGGCGCGCAGTTCTGGAAGGGCATCTCCAACGTCGGCCTGGCCGGCGGCTTCGGACGCGTCGGCCTCGGGCGCCAATACGTGGCGGCCTTCTCGCTCGTGCAGAACCAGGTCGACCCGTTCGGCGGCGACACCGTCGCGCAGCTGCGCGACGTGGCGATGCGCGTGGGCGGCATCACCAAGGTGCGCGTGGACGGCTCGGTACGCTGGGACTTCAGCGGTGCCGGCTTCAACGTCGCGGCGTCGGTGGCCGAGGGCGACAAGAACGGCGGGCCGGACCGGCCGATGTCGGTCGCCGCGAACTACCGCGCCGGCCCGCTGTTCGTGGCGGCCGGCTACGAGGACCCGGCCGGCGCCGGGGACGAGCAGTGGAACCTGGGCGCCGGCTACACGATCGCCGGCGCCACGCTGACGGCGGGTTATGCCAGCGGCACGACCATCGCCGACGTCAAGGCCAAGGGCTGGATGCTCGGCCTGAACTGGCCGGTCGGCGCAGGCACGGTCAAGGCCGCCTACGGCGAGCAGAAGCGCGGCGACGTCAAGTTCGCGCAGAAGCTCGGCCTCGGCTATCACCACGCGCTGTCCAAGCGCACGCTGCTCTACGCCGACGTCGGCCACGACGGCAAGGCGACGACCGAGAAGACCGGCTACGACCTCGGCATCCTGCACACCTTCTGAACCGGCGCGGGGCGCGGCGCGGCCGCCTCCGTGCCCCTTCCTTCGAGAGGACAACGATGAACCTGACCGGCATGCTGCACGGTGCCCGCCTGCTCCAGCTCGCGGGCTTCCCCACCCCCGAGATCCTCGGCCCCGACGCGAGCGACTCGCAGATCAAGGCGCTGCTCGCGCGCCACGGCCAGGTGTTCGTCAAGCCGGTCTTCAAGGGCGGCGTCGGCAAGAAGGGCAAGGCCGGTCTCGTCGGCCGCGCGAAGGACCTGCAAACCGCGCTGGCCGAGAAGGAGCGCCTCTATTTCTGCGAGCACCACCACGGCAACCAGCACGCGAAGAGCAATGGCGTGACCTTCGAGGCGGGCGTGCCGGCCGAGCACGAGGTCTACTTCTCGCTGAGCGACAACACGCGCTACCGCGCGCCGACCATGACGCTGACGCACCACGGCGGCGTGGACATCGAGGAGCTCGCCAAAGACCAGGTGGCGGTGGTGCCCTTCAACCCACTGACCGGGCTGAAGGCCTTCGTGGTCGCCAACGCGCTGTCGGAGCTGAACGCGCCCAAGCAGATCATCTCGCCGCTGGTGCAGCACCTGCCGAACCTGTGGGACCTGTTCCACGACTACGGCATGACGACGCTGGAGTTGAACCCGATCCGTCTGCGGCCGGACAGCCGCGGCCGGCTGACGCCGGTGGCCTGCGACTTCAAGTGCGGCTTCGACCGCGACGACCCGCGCTGGCAGCGCCTGAACCTGCCGGCCGACCTGTTCACGGCCGACTCGTCGGACTTCGAGCAGGAGATCAACACGCTGCGCACCTACCAGGGCCAGAGCGACGTCTACGTGATCAACCCCAAGGGCACGATCCTCGCGCCGACGTTCGGCGGCGGCGCCAACTCGCTGGTCACCGAGATGCTCGGCGACGACGCCATCATCAGCTCCGACTTCGGCGGCAACCCGCCCTACGAGAAGATGAAGTCGGTCGCGGCGATCTGCTTCAAGCACTGGCTCAAGCAGAGCAACGTGCTCTTCATCATCGGCGGCAAGAGCAACAACACCGACATCTTCGAGACGTTCCGCGCGATGGCCGACGCGCTGCGCGAGCACTTCGGCAAGCACGGCGCGCAGCCGCTGTACGTGGTCGTCGGCCGCGGCGGGCCGAACCTGGTACGCGGCATGGCCGTGCTGCGCGACACCTGCGAGGCGCTGGGCCTGCCTTACCGCTTCTTCGGCTTCGACTCGGCGATGAGCGAGGTGGTCGACTACGCGCGCCGCGTCGACGGCTGGATGAAGGACGGCGGGCGCGCGCAGCTCGCGCAACGCCTGGGCCTGGGCCTGGCGGCCTGAAGGAGCACACACCATGAAACCCAACGTCGGCAACTTCAAGTACCACGTCGGCGTCCGCTCGCTGGCGGACATCGCGACCCGCGCGGACCGCGTCTGCGTGCTCAACATCCTGGGCGGCGAATCGAGCGAGGTCACGCCGGTGGGCCATGCCTGGAGCGGCGGCAACGTCGTGTTCGGCACCTCGCCCGGGCGGCGCGGCCAGGTGCTGGAGACGCCGGCCGGACCGATCCCCGTCTACAACAACGTGCGCGAGGGCCTGGAGGCCGGGCATCGCTTCAACTGCGGCGTGGTCTACCTGCCGCCTTCGGCGGCGGACGACGGCGTGGTCGAACTCGTGCGCGTCAACTCCGAGCTCGAGAAGATCTTCATCCCGACCGAGAAGATGAGCGTGCACGACGCCCGCGAGATCCGCGCGCTGGCGCAGCAGCGCGGCATCGACATCTTCGGCAGCAACAGCCTGGGCGTGGCGGACTCGTGGAACCAGGTGCGCATCGGCGGCGCGCTCGGCGGTGATGCGCCGGGCGACACGCTGAAAAAGGGCTCGATCGCGATCCTCTCCAACTCCGGCGGCTTCACGACGACGATCGCGCAGTACCTGCGCATGGCCGGCTGGGGCACGACCACGCTGGTCTCCAGCGGCAAGGACGTCTACATCCACTACGCCGCGCCGGAGTTCGCCTTCGCGCTGGCCAACGACGAGCGTTCCAAGGCCGCGGTGCTGTACTGCGAGCCGGGTGGCTACTACGAACTCGACGCCGAGTACACCAAGCCGGTGGTGGCCTGCGTGGTCGGCCGCTGGAAGGCGCGGCTGACACGCGCGGTGGGCCACGCCGGCGCGATGGCCGGCGGCGGCGACGACGCCGCCACCAAGGAACGCTGGTTCATGGAGAAGTTCGGCGTGGATGCCCTGTTCACGCCGGAGCGCCCGGTGTGCTCGGCGCGCGGCGCTGTGGTGAACAACATCGCCCACATTCCGGCGGCGCTGACCGCGGTGATGGCGGCGCGCGGCGTGCAGCCCGACTTCGCGCCCGAGGGCTCGATGGAGCTCAAGCCCTGGTTCGGCTCGAACGCCGGCATGGCGTTGCCGCCCGCGCTGGACCTGCCGGTGGTCCCCGCCGTTGCGCCCTACGACCGGCAGGTCAAGGCGCTCGAATCGCAACTCGGCGCGACCTTCGCGCGCGAGGCGCTGAAGGACGCGTCCGGGGTCTCGCAGATGGATGCGAAGACCCAGGTCACGCGCGTCAACGGCGTCACGGTGCTCGACGCGGCGCAGTACCCGATCGAGGCCAACGTCGGCCTGGTGCTGCTGAAGGAACCGGGCGGCGCGAACGACCGCCAGCTCGTCAGCGTGGCCGTCGGCGCGTTCGTCAACCTGTACGGCGAACCCACGCTGGCCGCGGCGCAGGCGGCGCGCGAGGCCGGCAACGCGCCCAATGCGGTGCTCGCCGCCGCGGTGGCGCTGATCGGGCCGCGCCGGCTCGAGCCTGCCCGCGCGGCGACCGCGGCGCTGCTCGATCGCTTCTCGGCCGCCGGGCTTCGCGATGCGCTGGACGAAAGCTTCGCGCTCGGCGCGCTGCTCGATGCGGCGGACGACCACCCGCTGCTGCTCGGCCCGCGCCCCGACCCGCGCGCCGAGGCGATGCTCGCCGGACTGCGCGCACGCGGCGCGAAGTCGGTGTTCCTGCGCTACCTCGAGATGCTGGGCGGCCACCCGAGCGCCGACGGCGTGCTCGCCGCGGTCTGCGCGACGCTCGCCTGGGGGCCGCTGCAGCGCAAGCGCATCTCGCGCCTCTCCGCCGAGTGCCTGCCGGCCTGGTGCCGGCTGTTCGGCACGCTGATCGGTGCCTCGGTCGACGCTGCGCGCCACGAACCGACGCGCTTCGCCGGGCTGGCCGAAGGCGAGTTGCTCGGCCGCCTGTCGCTGACCGAGATCGCCTACGCGGCGCTGCTCGGCCGCCTGCCGGACGAGAACGAACGCTTCGCCTTCCAGACGCTGGTCGGCCTGCTGCTGTCCAACGGCCCGGGCACGATCACCGCGCAAGGCGCGAAGGGCGCGGTGTCTTCGGACGGCCCGGAGCAGCCGCAGCGCGTGCAGCTGAACAAAACGATGCTCGGTTTCCTGAGCCACTGCGGCTACGCGCACGGCGGCAACGGCTTCGAAGGCGTGGCCTTCCTGCTCGAGCAGTTCCGCGGCGTCGACCTGGCCGATCCGGGCCGTGCCGGGCACGGCATCGACCTGAAGGCACTGGCGGCGCGCTACGTCGCCGAGTACGCGCGCTACAAGAGCGAGAAGAAGAACCTGGGCAGCCTGGACCTGCAGAAGATCCCCTGCGTGAACCACCCGGTGTTCAAGGACAAGCCCGTCAACCTCGACCCGCGCGAGGTGTTCGTGCGCGAGCTGATGCAGCGGCGCGGCGAGCACAACGTGTTCCTCGACTACTACCACGCGCTGGTGCAGCAGCTCTTCGAGGCGGGCGTCTCGCGCACCGTCTACTGCGTGAACGTCGACGCGGTGATCGCCACGCTGCTGCTCAAGCTGGTGTGGCCGGCCTACCGCAGCGGCGAATGCGACGCCGCGACGCTCGAGACCGCGGCCTTCACGGTGTTTCTCTACGCCCGCATGCTGGGCTGCGCGGCCGAGGCCGACGACCATCTGAACCGCGGCCGCAACATGGACACCCGCGCCGCCGCGTCCGCCTGCCGCTTCGTGGCCTGACCGTCGCCTGATCATGACCGCCGGCCCCATCGACCTGGCCTACGACGTCGTCGGGGCCGGCCCGCCGGTGCTGCTGCTGCACGGCCTGTTCGCGTCGGGCGCGAACTGGCGCGAGGTGGCGGCCGGCCTGGCGGCGACACACCGCGTCTACAGCGTCGACCTGCGCAACCACGGGCGCTCGCCGCGCTGCGCCGACATGTCCTACCTCGCGATGGCCGACGACGTGCTGCGCCTGATCGAGCGCCAGGGTCTGCAGCGGCCGGCGCTGGTCGGCCACAGCATGGGCGGCAAGGTGGCGATGGCGCTGGCGCTGACCGCGCCCTGGGCGGTGGGCCGGCTGGCGGTGATCGACGTCGCGCCGCTGACCTACGTGGACCGCTGGTCGCACCAACTGCAGCGCGTGATGGCCACGCTGCTGGACGAGCCGCCGCCGGGCGCGGCGGCAGTGCACTCGGCGCTCGCCCACTGGATGATCCCGCGCGCCGCCGTCGGCCACGCCTACGTCGACTGGCGCAGCAACCTCGGCGCGATCGCGGTCTCGCTGCACGAGCTGTGCGCCTTCCCGCTGCACCTGCGCCACCTGAGCACACCGCTGCCGCTGCACGCGATCGCCGGCGGGCGTTCGGACTGGGTGCAGCCACTCGGTGCGGCCACCTTCCAGCCGATGTTCCCCAACGCCCGCGTCGAAGTGATCGAAGACGCCGGCCACTGGGTGCATGCCGACCGCCCGCAGGCGCTGCTGGCCAGCCTGCGGCGCTTCCTCGCGCCGTCGCCGCGGCGCCTCGCCGCGATAGCGGCCTGAACCCAAGGAGATTTCACGATGAGCGACTCGACGCTGCGCCAGGACGCGCTGGACTACCACCGACTGCCGCAGCCCGGCAAGATCAGCGTGACGCCGACCAAGCCGATGGCGACGCAGCGCGACCTCGCGCTCGCCTACTCGCCCGGCGTCGCAGAGGCCTGCCTCGAGATCGCGCGCGACCCGGCGCAGGCCGCGACGCTGACCGCGCGCGCCAACCTCGTCGCGGTGGTGACCAACGGCACCGCGGTGCTCGGCCTGGGCGACATCGGGCCACTGGCCGGCAAGCCGGTGATGGAGGGCAAGGGCTGTCTGTTCAGGAAGTTCGCCGGCATCGACGTGTTCGACCTCGAGCTGGCCGAGAACGACCCCGACGCGCTGGTCGAGACCATCGCACGCCTGGAGCCGACCTTCGGCGGCATCAACCTCGAGGACATCAAGGCGCCGGAGTGCTTCTACATCGAGAGGAAGCTGCGCGAGCGCATGAAGATCCCGGTCTTCCACGACGACCAGCACGGCACCGCGATCGTCGCGGCGGCGGCCATCCTCAACGGGCTGCGCCTGACCGGCAAGCCGATCGTCGAGGTCAAGCTCGTGTGCTCCGGCGCCGGCGCGGCCGCGCTGGCCTGCCTGGATCTGATCGTCAGCCTCGGCCTGCCGCGCGGCAACATCTGGGTGGCCGACGCCAAGGGCGTCGTGCATGCCGGCCGCCGCGAGGGCATGGACGAGAACAAGGCCCGCTACGCGCAGCAGACGAACGCGCGTACGCTGGCCGAGCTGATGCCCGGCGCCGACATCTTCCTCGGCCTGTCGGCCGGCGGCGCGCTGCGGCCGGAGTGGGTGAAGGACATGGCGCGCGACCCGCTGATCTTCGCGATGGCCAACCCGGTGCCCGAGGTGATGCCCGAGGAGGCGCTGAAGCTGCGGCCTGACGCGATCATCGGCACCGGGCGTTCGGACTATCCGAACCAGATCAACAACGTGCTGTGCTTTCCGTTCATCTTCCGCGGCGCGCTGGACGTCGGCGCGACGACGATCAACGAGCCGATGAAGCTGGCCACCGTGCACGCGCTCGCCGCGCTCGCGCATGCCGAGATCCCCGAGGCCGTGGCCAAGGCCTACGGCGCGCGCAGCCTGCGCTTCGGCCGCGACTACCTGATCCCCAAGCCCTTCGACCCGCGCCTGATCGCGGCCCTGGCGCCGGAGGTCGCGAAGGCGGCGATGGCGTCCGGCGTCGCGACCCGACCCATCGCCGACCTGGGGGCCTACCGCGCCGGCCTCGACAGGTTCGTCTACCACTCGGGCTCGGTGATGGAGCCGGTGTTCGGCGGCGCCAAGGCGGCCCCCAAGCGCGTCGTCTACGCCGAGGGCGAGGACGAGCGTGTGCTGCGCGCGGTGCAGGTGGTGGTCGACGAAGGCCTCGCGCAGCCGATGCTGATCGGCCGCAGCGAGCTCATCGCGCAGCGCATCCAGGAATTCGGTCTGCGCCTGCAGCCCGGCCGCGACGTAGAGGTGATCGACCCCGAGCGCGAGAACGCGCTCGCAGCGATCGGCGGCGAGTTCCACCGCCTGCTGCGCCGCAAGGGCGTGACGCCGGCCGCCGCCGAGCAGACGGTGCGCCACAACCCGAGGGCGCTGGCCGGCATGCTGGTGCGGCGCGGCGACGCGGACGCGCTGATCTGCGGCGTGCACGGCGGCTTCCGCGACCACCTCGGCCTGTTGACCGACCTGCTCGGCCGCCGCCGCGGCGTGGAGACGGTGGCGGCGATGAACATGCTGATGCTGCCCGAGCGCACCCTGTTCGTCTGCGACACCTACGTCAACGCCGACCCCAGCCCGGCGCAGCTGGCCGAGATCGCGGTGCTGGCCGCCGACGCCGTGCGCCGCTTCGGCATCGTGCCGCATGTGGCGCTGCTGTCGCACTCGAACTTCGGTAGCGACGACACCCCGAGCGCGCGCAAGATGCGCCACGCGCTGGAGCTGATCCGCTCGCTGAATCCGCCCTTCGAGGTCGAGGGCGAGATGCACGGCGACGCCGCGCTGTCGCGCGAGACGCTGGACCGCGTGTTCCCCGAGTCGGCCCTGAGCCGCGAGGCCAACCTGCTGGTCATGCCGACGCTGGACGCCGCCAACATCACCTTTAACGTGCTCAAGGCCACCGCCGGCAACGGCATCACCGTCGGCCCGATCCTGCTCGGGCTGGCCTTGCCGGCGCACGTGCTCAACGCGAGCGCCAGCGTGCGCCGCATCGTCAACATGAGCGCGCTGGCCTCGGTGGACGCGGCCTCGACCTGGGCCAGCCACACGGCGACCTCGGTGCTGTCGCGCATCCGCGCCGGGGGCTGATACGAGCCTGATTTCTGGATGCTGGGAAGGACGATCCACGTGGCGGCACGTGACGGCACGTGGCAGTCACCGACTCGATCGCCGATGACGAACGAGGTGGGCGGCACGTTGCCCAGAGACGCGCCCGGCCGAATCCCGGGCTTGGCGTCACCTCCGCGCGCTCGATCGCACCCATCGGGGCTGGTCGGCTCGACTGGAACGGCAATGTCGGCTTCGTGGCGGCAAATTGACGCGAGCGACCGACTGCAACGCAGCGGGTGCTGCCCGTCGCCGCTGAAGGCCGTGCTCACCGTGCTGGCCACGATGCGGTCGTTCGGCCAGGCCACGCCGCAATGGCCGAGTGACCGGAGTACGAGGTAGTGCCGACGCCGGCCGCACCCGAACCGGTCCCCGCTGGGCCGACGACCGCTTGTCAACGGCTCGACTTGGCGGTCCCGACCCGTTGCAGACGGTAGCGTCCTCTCGAAGCAGCCGTTCAGACCGGCCCATAACTCCCGATGCAGTGCTTTGTCACGCTTGGCGTCGAGGCGCCGGATTGCTTGCTCGACATGCTGACCAACAGCGAAGACGGGCGCATCGTTCGGTTCGTGCGCCGAGCAGCGCCTTTGCGGGTTATGCGCCGTCGGCCGCAATCACGCTGTCATCGTAAGCGTTCATTGATTGCGG
>DATKCI010000224.1:0-22415 GCA_035513255.1 Piscinibacter sp.
CCCTTTGCTTTGGTGACTTTCATTTGGGCCAGCAAATGAAAGTTACCCGGCCGCCGGGCCGGAACCCGGCTTGCAACGCGAACAAATCAACCTGCTCGGAAGCACTCCACCCGTGGACCCCGGCTTTCGCCGGGGTGACGGCGCGAGTGGAAGCTTCTCCTCGCGCAGTGGACCCCGGCTTTCGCCGGGGTGACGGCGATGGGTGAGCTGATCCACGGCCGCTCGAACGTGCGGCAGCTGGGACCGGTTCGTTCTGTAGCGCCGCACCGGCTGCTCCGGAGTCCCGTTTCCGTGTGCCCTTTGAGTCCACGCAGTCCAAGTAGCCTCGTCGCGTCCGAAGGCATCGGGCCATAATCGACCGACCAAAGCAGCGCCCACGGACGATGTCGCGGTTCACTACTGACTTCCAGCTCGCGATCATCACGCTGTTCGGTGTGCTTGCTGCCCTCGGCATCGCGCCGTTTGCGGTCTACCGGTTCGTGACCGGCAGTTTCTGGATCGGCGTCCTCGACACCGGCATCGTGGTGTGCATCCTCAGCGCGGTGGTCTATGCGTGGCACTCCGGCAAGACCGCGCGCGTGGGCCTGATCCTCGCGTGCGTGAACACCACCGGCACCGTGCTGGCCACCGCCTTGCTCGGCTACCCGGGCCTGTTCTGGGCCTACCCCACGCTGCTCGCCAACTACCTGCTGGTCGACCGCAAGAAGGCCGTCGCCGCCACGGCGATCGCACTGACGGCGCTCGTTCTGCTGGGCAGGGGCTTCGACTCGACGCTGCAGACGATCCTGTTCGTCGTCACGGCGGCGATCGTCAGCCTGTTCGCATTCATCTTCGCGTACCGGACGGAAGTGCAGCGACAGCAGCTGGAGGCCGCCGCGGCCCTGGATGCGCTGACCGGCGCGAACAACCGGCGCGTCCTGGACGACGAGTTGCAGATCGCGGTCGAAAAGCTCGCTCGCCACGGCGCGCCGGCGGCCGTGCTGATGTTCGACCTGGACCACTTCAAGGTCATCAACGACCGCCACGGCCATGCGGTGGGCGACAAGGTGCTCATCGAGTTCAGCGCGCTGATTCGCGCATCGACGCGGCAAGTCGACCGCTTCTTTCGCTACGGCGGCGAGGAGTTCGTGCTGCTGCTCAGCCCGACCAGTACCGCATCGCTGGGCACGCTCGCCGACAAGCTGGTGAGGACGGTCGCTGCCAAGCTGCGCTGCGCGGGCGAGCCGGTCACGGTGTCCGTCGGCGGGGCGACGCTGCGGCCGGGCGACGACGTGCGCACGTGGATGGCGCGTGCCGATGCGTGCATGTACCGGGCCAAACAGCTGGGCCGCAACCGCGCCGAGTACGTCGGCGACGAGGAGCCGCGGGCTGTGGACCGGCGCGAGCGCGGTCTCGTGGAGGGAGTCAAGTCGGACCCGGGCCTTGCACAACGGTGATCCCCGAATCAGGCGACGGGGTGTCGTCGAAGCTGTTGGCCTGGATCGTCCGCCCAGTAGCTCATCTCCTTCTGTGTCATCTCCGGAATGCGATCCAGCAGACGCTGGATGTTCGCCGGGATGACCGGGTTGTCGGGATAGGAAACCTTGATGTGGGTTGATGATGTCGCTCGCCATGCCCTTGCCCGACGTATCCGACACCTGCTCCTGCACATGCACGACCTGGGATATCTGATCGGCCATGATTCCCTTGTCGGACCAAGAACTACGACTACACGCAAGACCCGCCGGTGGTGCCGCCCCCACGCGCGATACGCTGGGCGAGGCCTTCCATTTGGAGATCGCCGTCGACACGGAATCCGTGCGAAAGGAAAAGCTGCGAATGGAGTATTTCTACCGGGAGTCGTACCGGGCGGAGGGTCGGGCGCCGAAGCCTCGCAGCGGGCGTCATCAGTTGACCATGCGCGAGTGGCCGAAGGGTGGCGCCGGTGATCTTCTGCACGGCAGCGGCGCTCCTTTCCTTCTGGAACCGGATGTCGAAGCGAACGCCGATCTTCTTCCCCTTCCATTCGAGATCCGTCCACACCTGGCCCGAGCGGAACTTGGCCTTCACCGCGTCGAGCACGCTCTGGTTGAAGGATCCGTACCGCACCGAGATCGGCGACCTGGTTCGGCAGTGTCGTCCGTCCGTCGCCCGATGGTTATCCCCATGACCACGTCGGGGGCAGCGGCCTGGCTGGTGCTCTACGAGCGCGCACTGCGGCACGGCCCGCCGGCTGCCGCAGAGCACCTGCTGCGCGCTCTGGAGGAACTGGCCCGCGCGCAGCCGGGGTGTCGCGCGGTGTTGGACCGTGCGTACCTGCTGGCCGGCTGCCCGGGCAGGCGTCAAGGAGACGCCGGGAGTTCCATCCCCACGCGGTTGCCGCCGGCTTGCGCCTCGACGAACACGCTGCCGCCGTGCATGTGTGCGATCGCCCTGACGATGGCCAGGCCCAGGCCGTGGCTCTCGCCGGCACGCGCACGCACCTCGTCGGCACGAAAGAAGCGGTCGAACACGTGCGCGGCCACATGCGGCGGAATGGGTGGCCCCGGATTGAAAACCGACACCCGCACGCGATCGCCCGCCGTCTCCAAGCGCACCACGATGCGCTGCTCGGGGCCGGTGTGCTTGATCGCGTTGGACAGCAGGTTCACAAGCGCTCGCCTGATCAGCGACCGGTTGCACAGCGCGCTGGCCGAGCCCTCGCGCACGGCCTCCACCCGCGAATCGGCCAGAATCGCCGCACAGTACTCGATCATCTTGTCGGCCTCGGCCGCGAGATTGGTCTGCTCCAGGTCTCGCGCTCGATCGCCCTGGTCGGCGCGGGCGAGAAAGAGCATGTCGTTGACCAGCGCCTTGAGCTGCTCGACGTCTTCGAGATTCGATGCCAGCGCGGCGCGCAGTTCTTGCGGAGGCGTACCGGGAGCCAGCGCGAGTTGCGTTCCACTGATCAGCGTCGCCAACGGCGTGCGAAGCTCGTGCGCAACGTCCGCGTTGAAGGCCTCCATCTGCCGGTAGGCGCTTTCCAGCCGGTCGAGCACGGTGTTGAGGGTGCCGACCAAGCCCCTCAGCTCCTTGTCGACGTTGCGGTCCGACAGCCGCAGCGACAGCGAACTCGGCGTGATCTTCGCGGCTTCGATCGACAGTCGCTTGACGGGAGCCAGGTCGTACCAGGTCGCCAGGGCGCTGAGCCCGATGGTCAGCAGCACGCCCAGGACACTGACGACGATCACCGCGTTTCGATAGGTTGCCAGCAACTGCTCGCGCGAGCGGCTGTCGATCGCGACGCGAAGCTCGACGGCGGGCCAGGGCGCCGTATCGGAGAGGGTGGCATCGATCGCGTCCATCGGAACGCCGTCCTCGCGCACGATGCGCAAGAGGCCGGGGGCGCCCAGCCGTTCCTTCACTGTGGCGGGCACCCCGCCGTAGGCGACAGTGCCATCGGAAGACTGCAGCCAGACGCGAAACTCCTTGTGGCCGATCAGCAAGTCGTCCAGCCGGTGCCGCAAAGCGGCAAGGTCACGCGTCGGACGCGACTCCTCGACGAAGTGTCGAACGACCTCGATCTTGCCGCGCAACTCCTCATGGCCGGACTGCACGAGCTCGCCGGCCAGGGCGCGATGAAGCAGGATGCCGGCGGCGGCAAAGACGACCAAGGCGATGACGCTCAGCGCGACCGTGAGCCGCAGCGAGATCGAACGGGGCAGCCAGCTCACCAGGTGTCGCCCGCGCCGGGTTCGCGCCGTTCGAGCACGTAGCCCATGCCCCTCACCGTGTGCAGAAGCTTGTCGGCAAAGGGTGCGTCCAGCTTGGCGCGCAGCCGCCGGATCGCGACATCGATCACGTTGGTCTCGCTGTCGAAGTTCACGTCCCACACCTGCTCGGCCAACACGGTGCGCGACAGCACCTCGCCCTGCCGGCCGAGCATCAGCGCCAGAAGGGAGAACTCCTTGGCGGTGAGATCGAGCCGCTGGCCGGCGCGGTGCGCCTTGCGCCGCGCCAGGTCCAGTTCGAGATCGCCGAGTTGCAGCACGGTGGCTGCCGGCTGCGCCTTGGGCCCGCCGCGCCGCAGCAAGGCCTCCACGCGGGCCAGCAGTTCGGAGAAGGAGAACGGCTTGACGAGATAGTCGTCCGCGCCGTCGCGCAGGCCACGCACGCGGTCCTCCACCTTGTCGCGTGCCGTGAGCATGAGCACCGGCATGTGTTTGGTCTTGCGCAGTGCGGACAGGACACCGAATCCGTCCACGCCCGGCAGCATCACGTCCAGCATGACGAGGTCGTATTCGCCCTCCACGGCAAGGTGCCGCCCGTCGATGCCGTCTTGGGCCACATCCACGATGTAGCCGCTCTGGCTCAAGCCCTTCTTCAGGTACCCGGCCAGCTTGGCATCGTCTTCGATGACCAGGATGCGCATCCGGCGATTATGTCGACTGGCGATGTCGCCTGCGCGGCGCCGGACAATGGCACGCGGACAGCCTTGCGCCACATGACAAATCTGTAATGAACCGGCAAGCATGGTGTTTGGGACTGGCCCGCACAGTAGCGATGCAAGGCCTGTCGCACCGAACCGGTATCCACCCGACTTTGGGGGCGCGGCACTCACCGTTCACTTGCGAGGTATCGATGTCCCCATTCCTCGCCGGTCCGGCAACGATCGCAGCTGCCGCTGTTCATTCCTGAGCGGCACCTCCACTCCCATCCACCAAAGGAAGCTCCCATGCAGTTCAGCAATCGCACAACGGTCTGCGCAGTTCTGGCGAGCCTGCTCGCTGTCACGGGTGCCGCGCACGCCCACGGCGACGAAACCCATGCCAAGAAGGCCGCCCCGGCCAAGAAGGAACAGAAGGCCTGGGGCATCGCCGGCGACGCGAAGGCCGTCGTACGCACGATCGAGGTCAAGATGACCGACCGGATGCGCTTCACCCCCGACCGCATCGAAGTGCGCGAGGGCGAGACGGTCCGCCTCGTCCACAAGAATGCGGGCCGGATCATGCACGAGTTCGTGCTCGGCACGAAGAAGGAGCTCGACGAGCACGCCGCGCTCATGAAGAAGTTCCCCGGCATGGAGCACGACGAACCCTACATGGCCCACGTCGGCCCGAACAAGACCGGCGAGGTCATCTGGACCTTCAACCGTGCCGGCGAGTACGACTTCGCCTGCCTGATTCCCGGGCACTACGAGGCCGGCATGGTCGGCAAGATCACGGTCGTCGACACGAAGGTCGCGAGCAAGTGACGTGCGCGGCGACGGCAGCGTCGTCGTCGATCAACCCTCCCGCTGAAAGGCAACCCCCATGAAGAAGTTCATCCTCGGGTCGATGGCCGCTGCCGCACTGGCCATGCCGGTGCTAGCGCAGCAAGCGACGCCGTCGACCGACATGACCGACGCCGAAGTCCGCAAGGTCGACGTCGGCAACAAGAAGATCACCCTCAAGCACGGCGAGATCAAGAACCTCGACATGCCGCCCATGACGATGGTGTTCCAGTTGAAGGACCCGGCGATGCTCGACAAGGTGCAGGCCGGTGACAAGGTGCGCTTCAAGGCCGAGCAGATCGGCGGCAGCCTCGTCGTGACCGAGATCGACGCGGCCAAGTAGGCCGATCACGAGGCGCAAGGCGGAGCGCAGCATTGCGGCGTCGCGCCTTGTCCGCTGCGACGCAGCGCCCCGAACGCTTCGATCGCCTCGACGCCGTGCGTGGATTTGCCACCGTGTGGATGGCCGTCTACCACTTCTTCTTCGACCTCGACCATTTCCGTTTCATCGCGCAGGACTTCCATTCGGATCCGTTCTGGACGCTGCAGCGCAGCGCCATCCTCAGCCTCTTCCTCTTGTGCGCAGGATTCGGGCAGGCGGTGGCGCTGCAACGCGATGAGGGCTGGCCGCGCTTCTGGCGGCGCTGGCTGCAGGTGGCAGGCGGTGCGCTGCTGGTCACGGCCGGATCGTGGCTCATGTTTCCGCGCAGCTACATCAGCTTCGGCGTCCTGCATGCCATTGCGGTCATGCTGATCGTCATGCGGCTCACGGCGCATTGGGGCCGCGCCCTGTGGCTGGCCGGCGCCGTCGCGCTCTTGCTGCCCCACTTCGTGCAGCACCCGTTCTTCGACAGCCGACTCACCAATTGGGTGGGGCTGGTGACACGCAAACCCATCACGGAGGACTACGTGCCGCTGCTGCCGTGGCTGGGCGTGATGTGGTGGGGATTGGCCGCGGGGCAGTCGGTGCTCGCGCAGCGGCCGGCGCTGGTGGCCGGCGCCTTGCCGTCGGCGCTGCACCCACTGGCGATCCTCGCGCGCTGGAGCCTGAGCTTCTACTTGCTGCACCAGCCCGTGCTGATCGGGGCGCTCCTCGCTTGGGTTCATCTCACCAGTTGACGAGCAGCCCTGGGGAAAGGCATGAGGCCGGGGGTCGCGGAACTGTCTATCCTGTCGGTACACATAACCGCCATGGCGAGGGCCTTGGTATCCGGGCGTCCGATCTGTCGCCTGTTGTGTTGATCGGCCCGCGATCCGGCGGTACCCTGAAACGAAGGGACCCACATGCTGCACAACAGACAAGCGCTCCATGCCTGGATGCTTGCATTCGCACTTTGTGTTTCCGCGCCGCCGGTTCTCGCCGGCCCCATCGTGACCCTGGCCCACGTCCACGGGCTGGCCTACAGCACCGACGGCAAGCAGCTCCTGGTTCCCGGCCACGACGGCCTGGCCGTGTACACGGCCGGGCGCTGGTCGCAGGCGCGAGGGCCGGCGTACCACTTCAACGGCTTCTCCGCCACGCGTGACGCGCTGTACAGCAGCGGACACCCGGCGCCGGCTGCCGGGCTGGCCGATCCCGTCGGTCTGATCAAGAGCAGCGACGGCGGCAAGACCTGGCAGTCGCTCGGGCTCGCCGGCGAGTCGGACTTCCACACGCTGGCGACCAGCTTCGCGACCAACGCGGTGTATGTGGCCAATCGCGAGGCCAACAGTCGCATGAGCCAGCCCGGCATCTACTACACGCTCACCGACGGCCGCACGTGGCAACGCGGCGCGGACCAGGGGCGGGGGTACATGCTCCACAGCCTGGCGGTTCATCCCACCGACCCTGCCGTGGTTGCGGCCGCCACCGACGTCGGACTCTATCTGTCCCGCGATTCGGCCGACACCTTCGAGCCGCTGGTCGGGGACAGGGTGGTGATCACCGCCGGCTTCGCCCCGGACGGGCAGCATCTGTGGTTCAGCACCTACGCGGGCGCCGGGGGAGCGCTGGCGCGGATTGCCTTGAAGGCCGGTGCCAAGGCCGAGGACGTCACTGTCCCGGCGTTGGCGGACGATGCCATTGCCTACATCGCGCTCAACCCCGTGCGGCCGGCCGAGATCGCCATCGCGACTTTCAAGCGAAGCGTGTTCGTCAGCAAGGACCGCGGCCGGACCTGGGCGCAGATCGCCCAGGAAGGCGCGGCCAACAGATGACCGCCGCTCGCGGCGGCCGCTAGAAGAACTGCTGCACTTGCGCGTGCACGGCGTCAGGCGGCCGCGAATACTCCGTGCCGACTGCGCCGGAGAAACGCTGCATGCCCAGCCGCAGGTCCAGGTTCGTCCGGAGTGAATAGGTCAGGCCGAGAGCCAGATACCGGCTGCGGTCGGCGAGGTTGATGACGACATCGCCGTCCCACTTCAGCAGCGGCGTGAGCTCGTAGCTCGCGTGCACGCCGGCATACCGGCGGCCCAGGGCAGGCACCGCACCCGACATCAGCGCGTCGAAATCGTAGCCTGCCGGATCCGGCGCGCCGGATCCGTTGAAGAACAGTTCGGCCGTGATCGCCAGCGTGTTGGCGAAGGCATGGTCGAGCCCGATCAGCACGCGGCTGTAGGCGGCACCCCCTCGCGGGCGCTCGTGCGTCACTTCCGATCGAATGCCCGACTGTCCGATCTGTCCGGCCAGATCGAAGCCCCATATTCGCCGGCCAAGCATGCGGCCGCCGATCAGCGAGTAGTCCAGCCCGCCGGCGTTGGCGTGCCATTGCACTGCCACCGTCGAGCGGCCACTGCTTCGGCTGGGCGCGGCCACCGCGGCGAGCCTGGAGAGCGGCCCGAACCGGTGCTCGGCAAGCACCGCATCGACGCCGATCCTCTCTTCCCGCTCGAGCGCGATCGGGCTCACGGGGTTGAGCACGTCCAACGGGCTCCAGAAGCGGCCCGTTCCCCAGGCAATCCGCTGCCGGCCGATGCGCAGGTCGGTGTCGCCGGCGGACACGTTCAGCGTTGCGCGATGGAGGCGGTGCGTTCCGAACAGGCGCGGGGTGTCGACGTAGTTCGCATCGGCGCGCCAGTATTGCGGCGGCGGAATGTCCTTGTGCTGCAGGAACTGGGCGGTGCGCAGGTAGTTGCCGAGCAGCAGCTCGTTGTCGTATTGAAGGTCGAAGCGCAGCGCGCTCGACAGCTCGCCTTTCAGCTCGATCCGCAGGCGGTTCAGGTCCAGCGTGAACGGCTCTCCCGACCAGGTGTCGGATTGCAGCAGCAGGTTCTTGTAGTAGCCAGACCACTGCGGCCCGCTGCCTTGCGCCTGCGCCGACGCCGCCAGGCACAGCGCGAGGGCGCCCCCGATCGCAACGGCGATTCGCGCGCTTCTCTCAGACATGTCGAATCGCGCGCACCGGGTCCAGCCGCGCTGCCTTGGCCGCCGGATAGAGCGACACCATCACGCTGGCGATGAAGAGCACCAGCCCCGGCGGCCCGATGCGATCGGGCAGCAGCAGGGGATGCACGACGCCGGTCAGCCCCGGAATGGCGGCGTAGCCGGCGAAGAACCCAGAGAGGTCGATGCCGGTGCGCCCGAAGTAGAGCACCAGCGCAGCTCCCGCACCGTAGCCGACGACCGACGCGAGCAGCATCATCACCAGCGTCTCGTAGACCACCATGCGCTGGACCGCGGCCGGCGGTGTGCCCAGGGCCATCATCACGCCGAACTCGCGCGTGCGTTCGGCCACCGCCATGAACACGGTGTTCATGATCGCGATCGCGATGACCAGGAAGGCGATCGCCAGCACGATGTTGCTGATCACGCGGTTGAGCCGGACCATCTCTTCCACCTGCGGCAGCATCTCCTGCCAGGGCACGAGCACGGCGCCGGGCAGCGCGGCGCGCCGCTGCAGGTCGGGCAGCCTGCCGGCGAGCGCCGAGCGTTCGCGCACGCGCAGGTTGATCGTCGAGACACGCTGGTCCATCGCCAGCAGGGCCTGCGCGGCAGGCAGCGTCACGAAGGCGATCGCGCCGTCGAAGGAGCTGCTCTCGGTGGCAAAGATGCCTCCGACCCGGTAGGCGGCGCTGCCCAGCTCCCCGCCGGCCGCCTGCGCCATCACGACAACCTTCTCGCCGAGCCGCACCCCCAGCTTCTCGGCCAGTTTGCGGCCGATCAGGATGTCGCGGTCCGCGCCGCGCTGCAGTGCCCTGCCTTCGACGATGGTGCGGTGGATGAACGTGACCTCCCGCTCTGCCAGCGGGTCGATACCGATCAGGCGAATGCCTTCGGACCTGGAGGCGCTGCTCGCCAGCGCTTGCGCCTGCACGCGCGGCGCCGCGGCCGCGACCTGCGGCGCGGCACGCAAGCGCTCGAGCAAGGCATCGGAGCCGTCGATGGACAGCTCGGGCGCGAGATCCTTGCGAAAGCCGGTGCGCTCGAGTTGAATGTGGCCGGTGACGTAGCGTGTGCTGTTCTCGACGAGCTCCTCGCCGAAGCCGTCGAAATAGCCGAACAGGAACACGAAGGCAACGATGCCGAAGGCCGTGCCGCCGGCGGTGATGGCCGTGCGCCGGCGATTGCGCAGGATGTTGCGCGCCGCAATCAGCATGAACACGGGCCAGCGGTGGGCAGGCGGGCGCCCGCCGCGCGGCACGGCTTCGTGCGAGCCGGCGATGCCGCGTATCGCCGCCACGGGTTCGAGCAGGGACGCCTTCACCGCCGGGTACAGCGCGCTCAGGCAGGCGGTGGCGAAGACAACCGCCGACACGAGCAGGCTTCGGTCCAGCCGGATCACCGGATAGACCACGTCCTCCAGCCCCGGCATCGTGCGGACCGCCGAACCGAAAGCGCCCAGATCGATGCCCACGCGGCCGAAGAACGCGGCCGCGGCGAGCCCCAGGACGTTGCCGATCAGCAGCCCCAGCAGCCCCAGGAACATCGCTTCGTAGACGACGATGCGCAGCAAACGCCCGCGGCCCGTGCCCACCGCCAGCATGATGCCGAACTCGCGCGTTCGCTCCAGCACCGCCATCAGCACCGGGTTGGCGACGGCGGCCGCGACGATGCCGAAGAACACGACCAGCACCACCCAACCCATCACCTCGTGGAAGCGCGCGCTGACCTCCACCATCGGCAACAGGCGCGGCCAGGCGAGCACCTCGTAACGGTCGCCGACGCGGGCAGCGAGCGTTTGCCGCACGGCCTCCACGTCGCCGCGATCGCGAAGCCGCAGCGCCAGCGCCGTGGCGCCCTCGGGCGCCGCGAAGAACTCGCGCACTGCGGCCAATGGCAGCACCGCCACGTACCCGTCGATCTCGTCGATGTTCGTGCGGAAGACGCCGCGGATCGGATAGCGGCCGCTCGCCACCGAGCCGTCGTAGGCTTGCCCGATCAACAGCAGGTCGCCGCCCGCGTCCAGGCCCAGCGTCTCGGCGAGCTGCTCGCCGATGAGGACACCGGGCGTGTCGTCGGCCAACGGCCGGCCGCGCACGACGGCGCTCAGCAGCGACGTCACCTCGGGCTCGCGGCGTGGGTCGATGCCCACCACGACGACGCCGCGCGACTTGTCGCCCCGGCTGGCGAGCGCCTTGCCTTCCAGGCGCACACCGGCCGCCGCCACCGACGGCTCGGCCCGCACCGCAGCCAGCACCGGCTCCACCTGCGGCATCGCCAGGTCCAGCGTCGGGTCGTCGTGGTAGCCCTTCAGGTGCACCTGCACGTCCCCGGCGAGAAAGCGCGTGCTGTTCTCGATCATCTGTCGGTTCATGCCGTCGATGAAGGCCCACACGAAGGTGAGCGCGGCCAAGCCGATGGCGATCGAGGCGACCGTGATCGCCGAGCGCCTGGGATTGCGGCGCACGTTGCGCCAGGCCAGCTGCGCAAGCATCAGCCCAGCTTTCGCTCGTCGGATTCGATGCGGCCGTCGCGCAGGCGGATCACGCGGCGGGCGCGCTCGACCACCATCGGATCATGGGTCGAGAAGACGAAGGTCACGCCCTTCTCTTCATTCAGGCGGCGCATCAGGTCCATCAACGCCGCGCCGGCTTTGGAGTCGAGGTTGGCCGTGGGTTCGTCGGGCAGCACGATGGTCGGCTCGGCGGCGATCGCGCGAGCCACCGCCACGCGCTGCTGCTGCCCGCCCGAGAGCTGGGCCGGACGACGATGCTCCAAACCCTCGAGACCCAGTTCCTTCAGAAGCGTCATCGACCGCGCGCGCCGGACCATCTCGGACGTGCCTTGCAGCAGCATCACGAACTCCACGTTCTCCAGTGCCGACAGCACCGGGATCAGATTGAACTCCTGGAAGACGAAGCCGATCTTGCGCAGCCGCACGTCGGACAGCTCGGCCTTGCTCATGCGTCCGATCTCGGTGCCGGCGACCCAGATGCGCCCGGAGGTCGGCGAGTCCAGCCCGCCGATCATGTTGAGCAGCGTGGTCTTGCCGGAACCCGAAGGGCCGACGAGTACCGCGAAGTCGCCGCGCCGGATCTCGAGGTCGATGCCGCCCAGGGCGTTCACCGCCACGCTGTCTTGCCGGTAGACGCGCGTCACCTTTTCCAGGCGCACGATCACTTCGTGCGCGGACTGCAGCGGCACGCGTTCGGCAACGAGCCGAATCTCTGCTGGCGCCATCGGGAGCCTCCTGTCGTCAGGGCTTCTGAAGGTTTCGCTGCGTGAAGATCGCTTCGTCGACCGGCTGGTCGAAGATGGCGTCCTTCATCACGACGGCGGTCACGTTGCCCGGCTTGGCGGACGGACGCATCTCCCAGCGCGTGGGCAGCGTGCGGCCGCCGACGCTGCGCACGTCGGAGAACGTCATGACGCGAACGAGCTCGCCGCGCTCGCTGTAGAACTCCTGCTTCAGCGGGATGAAGTCGCTCTTGCGTACCCAGTACACGACGCGGCCCCAGACGACGGCGGCATCGGGTTTCGGGACGGCCTCGACCTGGTAGCTCGGCTGGCCGTCGGCGGCCGACACATCGAGCACCTTGTGGGTGTAGTCGTCCAGGATGCTGCTCTCCTTGACCAGGTCGTCGTTGGTGAAGTCGGAGCCCATCCACGGCTGCAGCATCATCGACGGCGGGATCTTCACGATGCGCTCGACCTTGGGCAGGTAGTTCCACATCTCTGCCCCGATGCGCAGCGAGCCGATGCCGGCTTCCTTGGCGGGAGAGACGATGCGCACGAAAGACCGCCGCGGGCGGTCCATCCACACGCGCAAGGCCAGGCTTCGCTGCCAGCGCGGCGTGGTGATCGTCATCTCGTACTCGCCTTGCACCGTGGTGCCCCACAGCAGGCGCTCGACGCGATCAAGGATGTCGCGGCCGCTCGGCTCCTGTGCCGGGGCGACGGCGGCCGAGAGGGCCAGGCACAGGCCGGCGGCGAGACGGGCCAGTCTTCCTTTCATCACGTTTCGGCCTTCAAGCGGTTCGCGCCAGGGCGGCAAGACAGACGCCGGCCGTCAGGCCTTGCCGGGACCGATGTCGCGGTCGAGCAAGGCCTTTCGGCTCTCGTATTCCGTCTGCGTGATCTCTCCGGCGGCCAACCGCCGCCTCAACGCTTCATGCGGCGTTTCGTTCGTTCGGTCACCTCGTGGCGCCGGGCGGACCCAGACGAAGTAGAGGACGGCGCCGATCACCACGATCCAGAGCAGCCACCACCAGACGTGCATGCCGCCCATGTAGCCCATGCCGTTGAACATGTCGCGCCTCCTTCATTGCCCTGCGGCCGGCGGTGGCAGTCGATCCATCATCATCTGCATCGTCGACTGCATCATCTCCATGTGCTTTTCCATCATCTGCTGGCGTGCGGCGATATCGGCCGGCGATGTTGCGCCGGGCGCGCCACCCATGCCCATCATGGCGCCCATGCCACCCGGTCCCATGCCACCCATCATGGACATGCCTTCCTGCATCAGCTTGTGGTGCTCGGCCATCAGGGCGTTGCGCTCCGCGGGGGTGCGCGCGCTGCTCATCTTCTCGTGCATGGCATGCATCGCTTTCATCTGCGAGTCCATCATGGCCATTTGACCGGGGGCGCCCGCAGTGGACGGTTTGCCCGCCATGGAGGTTGTTGCGCCTGGGGACTTCGCGGCGGAGCTCGCGGGCACCTGTGCGCAGGCCGACAATCCCGCAGCGACGGCGGTGGCGAGGGCGATCGTACGAATGAAGGTCATGGTGAAACTCCTGAGTAAGGAAGGGTTGTGGGATCCAGCGCCGTGAGCGAGGCGCGACGCGCAATCAGAACTCCCATCGGAAACTGCGCGCTGCCGTCTCGCTTTCGCGCTTCAGCTTCAGTTCGACGGCGCGCGGCCAGGGCTGCGGCACCGCGAATTCGAGAACACCTTCGCGATGGTGGCCACCGGGCGCTGCGCCGGTCCACGCCACCGGCTTGAACTCGCGCCCGTCGGCGGTGATCAGCGTGGCGGTCGTTGCCAGGTCGTCGCTCAGGTCGCTGCTGTGCGTGTCGAGTACCACGGCGAACTCCCAGCGCGGGTTGTCGAGTCCCACCGACTTGGGCGTGACTTTCAGGGTCACGCCTTGCTCGCTGGACGACTGCGTCGCCATAGCGGCGGCGGCCTGTGCATGCGCGACGCCGGGCAGCGCGGCGAGCGTCATCGACAAGGCGAGCGCTGCGATGGAGGTCGCGGTGGCGACCCGGCTTGCTTTGATGGTGGAGGTCATGGCAGTTCGTGTAATGAAGTGAATGAATGGTTCGAGGCTCAGCGTGCGAACGTGTCACCGGTTTGATCCCGCGCAAGGGGACGAGGCGGCTCAGCTGCAGCAGCAGCCACCCTGTTTCTTCGGTCCGCCGGCGTGCCCGCAGCCACCGGCGCTTGCCTCACCAGACGGCGGCGCTGCTGTCCATGCGGTCGCCGCCGGGGGCGCGGGGGATGCCGGATAGCCGGCAGCCTCGAGGGCTGAAGTCAGAGACACCACCGTCGAGCCACCGCCCTCCGTCGCCGTCACACGGGCCCGGCCGAGCGACAAGTTCACATCCACGCCGGCAACACCCGGCACGCGTTGCAGCACGCGCCTCACCGAGTCGACGCACGAGCCGCAGGTCATTCCGTGAACGTCGAGTTCAATTGTTTCCATGTCAAGTCCTCTTTCAGGTTGAGAGTGATGAGGCCGCGGGGCGCGATAGAGCGCCGACCGAGTCAATCTTTCGTCACGGCGCCACGCTGATGCCGTTCGGCCCCTTGCCGACCGCTACCGTCGCCACGACCTTGCGACTCTCGATGTCGAGCACGGAGACGGAGTTCGCGTAGATGTTGCTCACGTAGGCGTATCGGCCTTCGCGGTCGACCACCACGCCGTGGGCACCGGCGCCGGTCTCGACCGTCTTCGCGGTCTTGAAGGTCCCGAGGTCGATCACGCTTACGGAATTGCCGGGCTTCTTGCGTGTGCCCTGGTTGGCGACCAGCAGCGTGCGGCTGTCGGGCGTGGCGTAGACCTGAATCGGAACCGTCCCGACAGGCAGCTTGCGCACCACCTTGCGCGCCACCGGATCGATCACCGCGACACGGTTCTCCTGCGACAGCGACACGAAGGCCAGGCGGCCGTCGGGCGTGAAGCCCACCTGCGCAGGGCCCTTGCCGGCGGCGATCCGGGTCACCTCCTTGTGCGTGCGCGTGTCGATGACCGACACAGTGCCGCCCTTCAGGTTGGCGACGTAAGCCTCGGCACCGTCCGGACTGATGCGAATGCCATGCGGGTAGGCCCCGACGGCAATCGTCGCGACGACTTGCTGCGCCGCGATGTCCACCACGCTGACGGTGTTCTCGCCGCCATTGGTGATGTAGGCAAAACGGCCGTCGGGTGTGAGCACGACGTGAGCCGGGTGCATGCCGACCGGAACCTTCGCAACGACGCCGTCGGTGGCGGTGTCGATGACCCAGACCTCGCCGGCGCTCGCCATCGACTCGTGTTCGCCCTTGGGCATGCCCGGGTGCGCCGGCTGCTCGGCCGGCGCGGCGCCGTTGTTGGTGACCCAGGCGAACTTGCCGTCGGGCGATACCTGCACGTTGTGCGGCCCGCGTCCAACCGCCACGCTGCCGACCTTCGTGAACGACCCCGGCTCGATGACGCTGACGGTGTTGCCGTCTTCATCGGCCACGTAGACCTTGGCCGCCGCGGCGGAACCGGCCCAGGCCAGAAGGCCGGCCTGCATCAGAACCACCCACCATCCCGATCGCTTGACTTGCATGACAACTCCTGTGAGAAAAGAAGAACGCGGGTCAGGCTTCTCGATGCCTGTGCGGGACCTCGGCGACAGCAGGTCGCCCACTTGAAGGATGCTGGTCGCGTTCATGGGCGGGTCCGGCCGGCTCGGCCAGGGACCTGCAGGTGCGGCGACCGGGCCGACAGCAGGTACTCGATCTCGCCGGGCCGGTTCGGGAGCCTGACGAAGACGCGGAACTGGTAAGGGCCCTCCTTGGCCGTCGAGAACAGCTGGCCGTACGAGGCCAATCCGTTGACCGGCATCGGGGTGAGGTATTTCGGCGCGGAGTCGACGATGCCCACCTCGCTCAGCTGCGCGCGCACCACCGCATCCGCGATGCGCCGACCGTCGACGGCGTCGAACAGGGCCACGACGAGATGGTGAACCTGCCCGCCGTTTTTCGGCACGATGCCGTGCATCTGCTCGAGCGAGTGCTTGTCCGAGGCGATGGCTGCGGGAACGAGCCCCCAGTACAGGGCGACGCCATCGCGTTCCAACCGAGCCTGTGCCGCTGCGGGCTGGACCATGGCCATGGCCAGCGCGACGAGCAGCGGGAAACCTGCCCTTCTCAGGGCCAGGACAGTGCTGAGCTTCATCCTTGCACCTCCGATGTGGAAGACGCGCGCAAGCGCGGAATCCAGCGCGGCGTGCGCGCGGCGTAGCGCTGCCACTGATCGCCGAAGACGCGCTGTGCCTCCTTCTCTTCATTGATGGCGAGCCGCACGTACATGAAGCACAGGATCGGGAACATCGCCAGCGTGAGGATCGTCGGCCACTGCAGCAGGAAGCCGAACAGGATCGCGACGAAGCCGATGTACTGCGGGTGGCGCACACGCGCATAAGCGCCGGTCGTGGCCAGCGTGCCGCGCTTCTGATTCGCATAGAGCACGCGCCAGGCGCCCGACAACAGCCAGAAGCCGCCGCCGATGAACAGGAAGCTCAGCAGGTGGAAGGGGCCGAAGTGCGGATTGGCGCGCCAGCCGAACATCACTTCGAGCAGGTGGCCGGCATCGTGCGACAGGAAGTCGATGCCGGGAAAGCGCGTGCCCAGCCAGCCCGACATCAGGTAGATCGTCAGCGGGTAGCCGTACATCTCGGTGAAGAGAGCGACCAGAAAACCCGAGAACGCGCCGAAGGATCGCCAGTCGCGCTTGCTCTGCGGCTTGGCGAAGCTGAACGCGAAGATGATGAACACCAGTGAGTTGATGATCACCAGCGACCACAGACCATAGCTTGGTGTTGACTCTTGCATGATGTTTTGCCTTGCGGGATCAGTGATGGCGATGGGCTTGCGGGGCTTGCGGCTTCGAAGGAACTTCTTCGGCCGGAAGAGCGGGCTTGTCGCGCGCGGTCGGCCGGTGGTCGGCACGGTCATGGCCGCCGTGACCGCCGTGACCGCCATGGAAGAAGTGCATCAGCGGGCAGGCCGCCAGCAACAGGAACGGCAGCCACCCGAGCAAGTGGGCGCGGTGTTCAGTCAACAGGAAGAACAGGCCGATGGCTGCAAAGGCGGCGAAGATCCAGGGCGCGGCCGCACCGCGCGCGGTGCGCCGAGCCGGCGGGCGCCGGCGTGATTGAGTCTTCATGAAATCTCCGTTGAACCTCGAATGGGGGCACTCGGGTCAGGCTCGCGCAGCGGCAAGCCGCAAGCTCTCGTGCGCGCCGGCCGCCCGCCAGGGGCAGCCCCGTGCGACGGATCAGGTCAAATGAGCAGGCGAGAGAAGAGCGCGAGGACGTCTGGGGGACGAGCGCTTGGCGGCACGGGCGATGGGCGTGCCGGGAGAGTGTTCGCAGAGGCCGACCACACCAAGCCGACCGCTTGCGAAGCCATGGCGTCGAGGGTCGGATGGGCGGCGTCGTCGATCCGCTTGGCGACGTCGGATATCGCCTTCGAGCCGGTGTAGACCGGCGGCTCGCACGAGGACGAGGCGTCGGAGTGACCTGGTTCCGAGGATGCACCGTGAACTGACAATGCGGCGGTGCGAGCAGCGGGCCCTTCGCCGGCGGCAAGACCGTGCCCGGGTTGGTTCACATTGGCTGCATCCGCCGGATCGGACCCGACGGCGAGCCACCCCGGCACACGCGCGGAATGGGGCGGCGACTGGCTCGTGCACACCGTCCCGGCGATCACGCTGCCCGTGAACAGCGCCAAGATCACGCTGCAGGCGATTCGTCGCCACTTCGACTTCATCGTGCTCATGATCGGCTCGGGTTCCAGGCAGTCTGCAAAGAGGATATCGACAGGTTACGCAGGGCCGGCTTGCGACGCTTGACCTGCGTCAAGCGGGATGCATGGCGCTCGCCATCGGCCGATCCACAGGTGCCCCCGGCCCGGTTTTCAGGTTGCCTCATGTCGTTTCTCGGACGCCAGCGGTGGCGGACCACCAACCAGGTCGCGCCACGAGCAACCCCAGCGTCAACGCGAGTGGAGCGATCATCCAGTTGAAGGTTTGCTGTCCGAGCGCACCGAACAACCAGCCGCCGGCAGAAGAGCCGAGCGTCTGACCGAGGCCCGCGGCCGCCGCCACGCCGCCCATCGTGGCCCCGAGCGAGTGGCGCGGGGCACCGGCGGCCAGGAAGGCAACGACCGGCAAGACGAGACCAGTCCCGGCCGCCGTCATGCCGATGCCGGCGTACATCCAGGGTTCGAAGCGGTGCTGGCCCAGGACAGCCAGGCCGGCTGTCGCCAGAAGCAAGCCTGCCGAGGCGAGCACGCGCGCCTCGATCTTGTCGAGCAGGGACGTGAAGAACAGCAGACCGTTGACGAGCAGCATCACGACGCTGCACAGGACAAACATCAATGCGATGTCCTGCGGCGACAGATCGGCGTGCTGCTGACCCTGCAGCACGATACCCAACTCGAAGCCCGACAGCACGAACATCACGGCTGCGCTCAGCCACCACAGAGGAACAACGCTCACGGCCCGCAGTGGCATGCGCACGGCCGCCGTCGTGGCTGTCTCCGTCGGGGGCTGCACCGGCAAGGTCGCTGCAACGCCGAGCATCGTGATCGCGCTGAGCACGGCCGACAAGACGATGACGAGCCGGGTCGGCATGGCCGGTTCCGCCGAAGCCTGCCCGGCCCATTGCCCGAGCAGGTCGGCCAAGGTGATCAATCCGGGACCGAAGAGGAAACCGACCAGCGACATGCCGCTCAGCCAGGCGAATCGGCGCGCTCTTTGCCCGACCGGCGTGTGCGCGGCCACCAGCGCCGGGACGATGGGCACGATGGCAGCAACGAAGAAGCCCGCTGCCGTGCGCATCGAATAGATGCCCCAGAGTCCCGCCAGGCCTGGCGTCAGGAGGAGCAGGAGGCTCGCGACATGGCCCACGAGTCCCACTTTCAGGATGCGCCCGCGGCCCACGCGGTCGGCAACGATCCCCCACAGCGGCGCACCGACCAGGACGCCTGCGGCATAGGCGCCGCTCAGGAGCCCGACATGGCGCGCGACGTCGGTTGCGTTCGCGCCCGGCAACAAGGATTCGAGCCAGCGCGGCAGCAAAGGCATGAGTGCGCCGTATCCGGCCGAAGCGGCAAACACGGCTGCTGCCAGCCAGATCAGCGGCCAGCGTCTGAGCGGCGCGGGCTCGGCCGGTGGCGTGACGCGCGAGGTGGGGGCGGTCATGACGGGTGGTCGCCGGCGAGGGGCTTCTTGTCGTGTGTCGCGGTCATCACCTGCATCGGGTTCGCGAACAACTCGGGTTGCCGGAAGAGCAGGGAGAACGCTTGCTCATAGCCGGCACCGCGAGCCTCGCGAAGCTTCTCGAGGGTGTGGGTGACATGCCCGATCGCTTCACGAAGGCGTCGATGATGGCAGTTTGTGGAATGAAATACGGGTTCTGGATCCAGATTCGCTCGCGCGCCAGGCAAATCGCCGTGTGATGCAGGATCTTGACGGCCGGTGGTGAGCCTTCCGGCTTCAGGTACGCCGCATGCATCCAGATCTTTCCCGCATCGGGGGCACGAGGGAAGTATTCGTCGCCGCTGAACACCTCCGCGCTGTCACTGATCCAATTTCGAGCCCTCCTTCCACAGGAAAGTCTCGAAGTGCACGAAGCGCCGGGCCGCGAACAGAGTGGCGCCACGTTGCAGTTTGCGCGCCTTGTGTTCGCTGCCGCACGGTGACCAGGCACTTCTGTCGGCACGATGAGAGTCTTCCCTGCTTGGCACCTACCTGAGTTGCACTTCTCTGTGGGTCGAGCACGATGACTTGAAGAGAGGATTCGGGACGATGGAACGGCGAGTTGCGACCGAAGCGGCTGCGGCGAAAGTCGGTGTGGTTGTCGCGGTCCGCGGTAGCGTCGTGGACGTGCGCTTCGACGACGCGTTGCCGCCCATCCACACCTTGTTGCGCGCCGGTGAAGGCGGCCGGGTGGCCATCGAGGTGCTGGCGCAGCGCGACGCGCAGCACGTGCGGGGCATCGCGCTGACCCCCACCCAGGGCCTGGCGCGCGGCATGCCTGTGCAGGACACCGGCGGGCCGCTGCAGGCACCGGTTGGCAAGCCGATTCTGTCGCGCATGCTCGACGTCTTCGGCAACACGATCGACCGCGAGCCACAGCTGGCCGGTGTGCACTGGCGCTCGGTGCACCGCCAACCGCCACCGCTGGTGCGCCGCTCGACGAAGTCTGAGGTCTTCGAGACCGGCATCAAGGCCATCGACGTGCTCACGCCGCTGGAGCGCGGCGGCAAGGCGGGCCTGTTCGGTGGTGCCGGCGTCGGCAAGACGGTGCTGCTGACCGAGATGATCCACAACATGATCGGCCACCAGGAGGGCGTGAGCATCTTCTGCGGCATCGGCGAGCGTTCGCGCGAAGGCGAGGAGCTGTACCGCGAGATGAAGGCCGCCGGCGTGCTGCCCCACATGGTGATGATCTTCGCGCAGATGAACGAGCCGCCAGGTGCGCGCTTTCGCGTCGGCCATGCGGCGCTGACGATGGCCGAGTACTTTCGCGACGACGAGCACCGCGACGTGCTGCTGCTGGTCGACAACATCTTCCGCTTCATCCAGGCCGGCTCCGAGGTCTCGGGCCTGATGGGTCAGATGCCGTCGCGCCTGGGTTACCAGCCGACGATGGGCACCGAACTGGCGGCACTGGAAGAGCGCATCGCCAACACCGACAGCGGCGCCATCACCGCGATCCAAGCGGTTTACGTACCGGCAGACGACTTCACCGACCCCGCGGCGGTGCACACCTTTTCGCACCTGTCGGCGTCCATCGTGCTGTCGCGCAAGCGCGCCAGCGAGGGCCTGTTTCCGGCCATCGACCCGCTGCAATCGAGCTCGAAGATGGTCACGCCAGGCATCGTCGGCGAGCGGCACTACACCCTGGCGCAGGCCATCCGTCGCACGCTGGCCCAGTACGCCGAGCTGAAGGACATCATCGCGATGCTCGGGCTGGAACAGTTGTCGCCCGACGACCGCAAGGTGGTGGCCCGCGCGCGCCGGCTCGAGCGCTTCCTCACGCAGCCGTTTTTCACGACCGAGCAGTTCACCGGCCTCGCCGGCAAGCTCGTCAGCCTGAAGGATGCCCTGGACGGCTGCGAACGGATCCTCGGCGACGAGTTCAAGGACCTGCCCGAGAGCGCGCTGTACATGATCGGCGCGGTGGATGAAGCCAAGGCGAAGGTGAAAGCCAAGCCTGCGGCCGAGGCGCAACCCGCCGACGAGGAGGCGCATGCCGTCGATGACGCTTAGGGTGTTGCTGCCTTTCGAGGTCTTCGCCGACGAGAAAGGGGTGGCGCGCATCGTCGTGGAGACGGCGCAAGGCTCGTTCGGGCTGCTGCCTCGGCGGCTCGACTGCGTTGCAGCCCTGGTGCCGGGCATCCTGAGCTTCGACGCCGTTGGCCAGGGCGAAGTGTTCCTGGCCGTGGACGAGGGCGTGCTCGTCAAGACCGGCCCGGCGGTCGTGGTTTCGGTGCGGCGTGCGTTGCGCGGCAAGGACCTGGCGCGGCTGCGCGACACCGTCGAGCAGGAGTTCCTGACGCTGGACGCGCAAGAGGAAGCCATGCGCACGGCGATGGCCAGGCTGGAGACGGGATTCCTGCGGCGGTTCGCGACGCTGAGGGAGCATCCGTCATGAGTAAGGATCCGAAGCGCATGCCGCCTGCCCCCGCCCGTCCGACGCTGGCCGACCAGGTCGGCGCCAAAGTGTCGCGCAAGCTCAAGGCGCGTCGCAGCGGCACGCCAGGGATCTGGTTCGGCCTGGGCATGATGGGCTTGATCGGCTGGTCTGTCGCGGTACCGACGGTGCTGGGTGCTGCGCTCGGCCTGTGGCTCGATCAGCGTTATCCCGGTGGCCGTTCGTGGACGCTGGCGCTGCTGATGGGGGGGCTGGCCATCGGCTGCCTGAACGCTTGGCATTGGGTCTCCCGGGAAGACCAGGCGATGCGCGACGAGCAGGAGGAAGACGATGCCTGACACCCTCAGCGGGACACTGGTCTGGGTGGCTGCGCTGCTGGCGGGTGGCCTGCTGGGCGGCGTGTTCTTCGGTGGCCTGTGGTGGACGGTGCGCCGTGGTGCCTTGTCGCCGACGCCGGCTCGCTGGTTTCTCGGCAGCTTCGCCTTGCGCACCGCCATTGTGCTGGCCGGCTTCTACGCCGTGGGTGCGGGGCAACCGCTGCGGCTGGGGCTGTGCCTGCTGGGTTTCCTGCTGGCGCGCGCCATCGTCCTGCGCGCCACACGACCGGCCGCCGCCGTGAGGGGCCCCCCATGCGCCTGACACCCGACGCCTGGATCTTCTGGCAGCACGGCTTCATCAAGCTGAACGCCACCATCGTGTTCACCTGGGCGCTGATGGCGGTGCTGGTGCTGGGGGCCGCGCTGATCACGCGCCGTCTCGCCACCGGCCACGAACGCTCGCGCTGGCAGAACCTGCTGGAGATCGTCGTCACCGGCATCGTGGCGCAGATCGAGGACGTCGGCCTGAAGGAGCCGCGCCGCTACCTCGGGTTTCTCGGCACGCTGTTCCTGTTCGTCGCCGCGGCGGCGCTGG
>DATKCI010000225.1:0-24186 GCA_035513255.1 Piscinibacter sp.
CCGGCTCGGCGGCCTTGTTGAGCGCGCCGTAGACGAGGTCGCCCCACGAATCGGAGAAGCCGATGTAGCCCACGGTCTTGACGCCGTTGCGCTTCATGCGCTCCACGATGGCGTCGATCATCAGCTGCGGCGGCTGCGCCACGGTGACGACCCACGGGTTGTCGGCCGGGTCCAGCGCCAGCGGCGACAGCCCGATCATCGGCGTCTTCGCCTCCTTGGCGACCTGGGCCATCGCGACGCTCGCCGGCACGCCGGAGGAGCCCATCAGGATGTCGACCTTCTCGTCCTCGATCAGCTTGCGGGCGTTGCGGCCGGCCGTGCTCGGATCCGAGGCGTCGTCGAGCACGATCAGCTGCACCTTGCGGCCGTTGATCTCCGGCTTGTAGGCGAGCGCGGCCTGCATGCCCTTCGCATACGGGATGCCCAGCGACGAGTTGGGGCCTGACAGCGAGACGCTCAGACCCACCTTCACGTCGGCGGCCCGTGCGCCGGCGGCAATCGCCACGGCCCCCGCGGCCACGGCTGCGATTCGAAGCAACTTGATCATCTTGGATCTCCTGTTAGATGGACTGTCGGACTGTCACGGGAAAAGCTGGATGGCCGGCAATGCGGCGTCGGCGTTGAGCAGATCGATCCTCTTGAGCTCGATCTGCAAACCGCCTGCGCGCCGCACCAGCCGGTGGCGCACCGTGCCGGCGAGCATCAGCTGACGCTCGCCGCGCGATTCGATGTAGACGAATGGGGTGTGCAGCTCGTAGCGCTGCACGTCGTCGTCGGCCTGCGCCAGCGTCGGCTGCTGCAGGATGTGCTGGCAGCGGCTGGGCGGATGCTGCGAATGGGCGCGCGGGTTCTTCAACCGCTCGATGCGCAGCGACAACAGCAGCCGGTCCTCGTCGGCCAGCGCGTTGTGCGTTGCGCCTTCGGCCTGCGCAACGCCCTGCAACGGCACCCAGTAGCGGCCGTTGTCGGCGAACAGCGCCAGCCATTCATCGAAGCGGCGCGCGTCGATCAGCCGCGCTTCGTGGGCGACGAAGTCGAACAGCTCGCGTTCCATCGTGGTGTCCATCGCGTCAGTCCTGCAGCGTCAAGTCCATGAATTGGGCCCAGGCGCGAAACTGGTTGCGCATCAGCAGCTCGTTGGTGCCGTTGACGGTCTGCGTGTCCTGCCCGAGTTCTTGCGCGTCGAAGTCGCGATGCAGGCTGACCCAGTGATTGCCGTCGGCGCGCAGGCCCTGCTGGATGCTTTCGAACAGGTGCACGTCGTCGTGCGCCACCACCGACATCGGCGAGAAGACGAGCCGGTTGTAGGTCATCGAGCGCTCGAACAGGATGTCGGGCGCGCCCTCGGCGCGGAAGCTCCAGGCCTCGATCAACGTTCGGTCCGCCGCCAGCGGGCGGATCACGCGGATGGCCTGCGGCGAGCCCTTCACCGCGAGGCTAGGGAAGCACAGCGCGTTCTGCGGCGAGCGCTGCAGGATCTCGGCGGCGCGCTCCGCACCGTGCGCCTCGCGCATCGCCGCTTCGTAGTCCGGCAGCGCCGCGTAGCCCGAGTGGATGCTGAAGTTCACGCCGAGCACGCTGTGGCCGTTGGGATAGATGCGCCCGCCCATGCGATCGAAGAAGTCGTAGCCGGCACCGAAGGGCAGGATCTGCTCCATCGCCATCGGCTTGGGCGCGTCGGCCGGGCGGCCCTGCCACAGTGCATTCGCGGCCGCGGTGGCCGACTCGTGCGTCGACATCGGGTGCACCGTGTCGTTGATGTTCTCGAGGTACATCTTCCAGTTGCAGTGGACGATGTTGCGCAGCACCCCGCCCTCGATGCGCAGGCGCCCGACCGGGGAGCGGTCGACGAGGTTGTCGATGGAGCGCAGCGCTTCACCGAAGTAGCTGTCGAAGTCGGGCCCCGCATCGCCGATCTTCACGAAGACGAAATCGCGGTAGACCGCCACGTGCTTCAGGGCGGTCATGCCCTGCCCCGACTCGCACTGCTTCAGGCGCGTGCCTTCATAGCCGCTCTTCAGCGGTATCGCGAGCGGCGACCCGTCGAGCTTGTAGGTCCAGGCGTGGTACGGGCAGCGGAAGAACTTGCCGGCGTTGCCGCAGGCGTCGCTGACCAGTTGCGTGCCCTTGTGCGCGCAGCGGTTGTAGAGCACGCGGATGGCGCCATCGCCTTGGCGCACCATCAGCAGCGGTCGGCCTGCGATCTCGACCGCAAGGTAGTCGCCGGCAGCCGGCACCTGGCTTGCATGGCCGAGGTAGTTCCACGTGTTCGCGAAGAAGTGCTGCTGCTCGAGCGCGAACAGCTCGGGGCTCAGGTACAGGTCGCGATGAACGCGATCGTCCTGGACCAGGGCAGCGATGTCGGCTCGTTTCATTTTCAGGGCACCAGCTTCCACTGGCCCTTTTCGAGCTTGATCACCACCGCCGAGCGCTTGTCCAGCCCGTACGCGTTGTTCGGCTGGAAGCTGAACACGCCGTGCGTGCCGGGCAGCTCCTTCGTTGCCGCGATCGCGTCCTTCAGCGCGGCGCGGAATTCCGGCGTGCCGGGTTCGGCCTTGCTTGTTTTCAGTGCACGCGCCGCGGCGTCGGCGAACACCCGCCACGCGTCGAAGGTGTAGGCCGAGAAGGCGTCCTGCGGCGCCGCACCGTGGGTCTTCTGGTAGGCATCGCGGAAGTCGAGCGCGACCTTGCGCACCGGGTTGTCGGCGGCGAGCTGATCGGCCACCATCACCGGGCCGCTGGGCACCATCAAGCCCTCGACCGATGCGCCGCCCACACGCACGAAGTCGGCGTTGATGAGGCCGTGCGTGCCGTAGAGCTGACCGCGGTAGCCGCGATCGGCGAGTCCCAAGTAGGGCAGCGCACCCGGCGACCCCGAGTTGCCGGCGAACACCGCATCGGGCCGCGTCGCGATGATCTTCAGCACCTGCCCCGCCACGGACGCATCGCTTCGGGCGTAGCGCTCGTTGGCGACGATCTTGATGCCGGCCGGCTGCGCCGCCTTGACGAGCGAGTCGTAGGCGAGGTCGCCGAGCGCGTCGGAAAAGCCGATGAACGCGACCGTTTTCACGCCGCTCTTCTTCATGCGCTCGACGACTGTGGCAACCATCAGCGGAAACGGCTGCGACACCGTGACGGTCCAGCCGCCGTCGCCGGCCGGCACGTTGACCGGTGTCGGCGAGATCAGCGGGGTCTTCGTCTCGCGCGCGACCGCGGCGATGGCCATCGCACCCGGCACGCCCGAGGTGCCGATCAGCACGTCGACCTGGTCCTCGGTAACGAGCTTGCGCGCGTTGCGCGCGGCGGTGGTCGGGTCGGACGCATCGTCGAGCAGGATGAGCTGCACCTTGTGGCCGGCGATCTCCGGCTGGATGGCGGCCGCGGCCTGGATGCCCTTCGCGTACGGAATGCCGAGCGCCGAGACCGGGCCGGACATCGAGCTGATGAAGCCGATCTTCAAGTCGGCCGCTTGCGCGCTCCAGGCCAGGCCGGCACCAGCGAGGGCTGCAGCGAGGCGGATCGAGGCTTTCATGCGTTCTCCTGCGGGTTCAGAGGGAAAGGCTGCCGAGGCTTGCGCCGCCGCAGACATAGAGCACCTGGCCGGTGATGAAGCCGTTGTCCGGGTGAACGAAGAACGACACGGCGCGTGCCACGTCGCCGGGCTCGCCGACGCGGCGCACGGGTATCGACGCGGCGAGCTGGCGCTCGCGCTCGCTGCCGGCGGGGATCACGTCGTAGAACATGTCGGTGTGGATGGGGCCCGGCGCGACGACGTTAACGGTGATGCCGTCGGCCGCCAGCTCGAGCGCCCAGGTGCGCGCCATGCCCAGCATGCCGGCCTTGGTGGCCGAATAGCTGGTGCGTGTCTGCGCGCCGAGCGCGGCGCGTGACGACAGCAGCACCACGCGGCCGAAACGGCGTTCGCGCATGGCCGGCAGCGCGGCCTGCACGAGCTGGATTGCGCAGCCGAGGTGCAGCTCGACAAGCGCATCGAGGTCGGTGAGTTTCACCTCGGGCAGCAGCGCCGGTCGGATCACGCCGGCGTTGTGGATCACGGTCGTGACTTCGAAGCGGCGAACGAGCTCGCGCGCAGCTTCGGCGGTCGCCTGTCGGTCGGCGAGATCGACTTCGACGCTGTGCAACTGGGGGTGGTCGATGTCGCTGCGCCGGCGTGCCAGCGAGACGACCTCGTAGCCGCTTGCCAGCAGGTCTTCGCAGATGGCGCGGCCGATGCCGGCGCTGCCGCCGGTGACGGCGGCGATCTTCGGTGCGGCGGAGTTCATGCGGGTTGCTCCACCAACGCGAGCACACGCAACGGACTCCCGCTGCCCTTCTGGATCTTCAGCGGCGGGCAGATCACCACCGCCCCGGTGGGCGGCAGCAGGTCGAGGTTGGACAGGCACTGCAGCCCGTAGCGGCCTGCCCCGTGCATGAAGTAGTGACACGGGTACGGCGGGCGCAGGTGGTAGCCCTGGCCGGCATCGGTGCCTATGGCTTCGGAGCCGAAGCCGAGCACGTCGCGCTGCTCGACCAGGAACTGCACCGCCTCGGAACTCGGCCCCGGTGTGTGCTGGCCGGTCTCGTCGAAGTTCTGGTAGGCCTCGGGGTCCAGGCGCTTGGACCAGTCGGTGCGCATCAGCACCCACGCGCCGGCCGGGATCCGTCCGTGCGCGGCCTCGAAGCGCTCGATGTCGGCGACCGTGAGCAGGTAGTCGGGATCGGCCTTCACCTGCTCGGAGCAGTCGATCACGCAGGCCGGCGCGACGAAATGCTGCACCGGGATCGTGTCGACCGAGTTGTTCGGCAGGTCGCGGCCCGAGATCCAGTGGATCGGCGCGTCGAAGTGGGTGCCGGTGTGTTCGCCGCACGAGAAGTTGTTCCAGTACCAGCCCGGCCCGCGCTCGTCGTAGGCAGACACCTCCTCGATGCGGAACGGCCAGCACTGCCCCATCTCCGGCGGCAGCGCGATCTGCGGAAAGTCGGGCGACAGCGTCTGCGTGAGGTCGACGACGCGGATGCGGCCGGTGGCGAGGGCAGTCACCAGGCCGCCCAAAACTTCGGTGGTCGATTGCATGGTCAGTTGCCTCCCGCCGCGAGCTCGCGCTCGAGCACTTTGGGGTTGTCGCGCCAGCGCTCCAGCCATTCCTGCGCCACGTCGCCGGGGTACACGTCCTCCACACCGTCGCGCAGCGCCTTCACGATGGCACTCGCGATCGCCGCGGGCGCGACCTTCGGCGGCGGCAGGTTCTGGTTCCACTCGTCGTCGATCGGGCCGGGGAACACGTTGACCACGCGGATGCCGGCCGGCCGCATCTCGGCCCGCAGGCATTGCGCCAGCGAATACGCCGCGGCCTTCGAGGCCGAGAAGGTGCCGTGCGGCGGGTAGTTGGTCAGCGCATAGATCGACAGCAGGTTGACCCACGCGGCGGCATGCGTCACGCCGTCGGCGGAGCGGCCGCGCAGCGCCGGGCCGAACTCCTGCGCGAGGCGCAGCAGGCCGAAGTAGTTGATGTCCATCTCGGCCTTGGCCACATCGGTGCCGCGGCGCGCGGCGATGCCGAACGCGCGATGCACCTCGGCGTTGTTGATCACGATGTCGACCTTGCCGCCGATCTCGCCGGCGAGCTCGCTCACCGAGCGGCCGTTGGTCAGGTCCAGCGGCACCAGCGTGACCTGCGGCAGCTTCGTGATGTCGTCGAAACCGGGCAGCTTCTTCCATGGCTCGGCATGGCCGACCCAGACGATGTCGGCGCCGGCCTTCACCAGCGCCTGCACGATCGCCTGCCCGACCGCGGTCTTGCCGTCGGTCACCAGCACCTTGCGAAACTTCGGGTCGCTGGTCATCTCTCGCAGCATCTTGTCGTCAGCCATGTGTTCACTCCCTTCGCTGGGAAATCCGATCAGCACCGCCTGGCCCGCACGGTCGAGTCGTGCGCCCACCTTGATCGGCGCCGGCGCCTCGCCGACCTCGCCATGCAGGTGCACGATCACCGAGGGGCCGGCGGCCAGCTGCACCAGCCCGAGCCGCCACGGCAGCCGCTCGCGGAAGAACGGGTCGTTGCTGTGGTGCAAGGTGGTCGTGCCGAGCAAGGTGCCTTCGCCCGACTGCGCGCGCCATTGCAGGCGCGCCGACAGGCAGCGATGGCAGGCCTCGCGCGGCGGGTACTGCACGGCGCTGCAGTCCTTGCAGACCTGAAGCTCGAAGCGGCCTTCTGCTGCCGCGGCCGTCATGCCCAGTGCGACGCGACCGCGGGCCCACGGCGGCAGGTTCATCTGCCGCGTGCGCAGAACCGGGTTCTTGCGCTTGGGCTTCATCAAGGGCATCGTCATGACGAGCTCCCCTCACCCCGGCCCTCTCCCGCAAGCGGGAGAGGGAGAAACGCGCGGGCTCCCTCTCCCGCTTGCGGGAGAGGGCGGGGGGTGAGGGTGCGGCAGTACCACATCACGACGCCCCCAGGATCACCGCGCCCGTACAGAGGCAGCGGTCGTAGGTCACCATCCCGAAGCCGGTGACCAAGCCCAGCTTCGCGTCGCGCACGGCACGCTCGCCGGCCTGGCCCGTGAGCTGGCGGATCGCCTCGGTCATGCCGAGAAAACCGCCTGCCGCGCCGGCCTGGCCGGCCGAGAGCTGGCCGCCGCTGGTGTTGTTGGGAAAGCTGCCGTCGTGCGTCATCGTGTGCGCGCGCACGAAGGCCGGGCCACCACCCTTGTCGCAAAAGCCCAGGTCCTCGAACTGCAGCATCACGATCACCGGGTAGTCGTCGTAGGTCTGCACGAAGTCAATGTCGGCTGGCGTGGCACCGGCCTGCGCGTAGAGCTCGTCGCGGTCCATGCGCCAGCCGCCGCGCACCATCACCGGGTCGTCGGCATAGGCGTTGTGGCGCTCGATCGCACCGCGCACCAGCGCATGCGGCAAGCCCAGCTCGCGTGCACGTTCTTCGCGCATCACGAGGAAGGCCTCCGCGCCGGCGCAGGGCATCACGCAGTCGAACAGGTGGATGGGGTCGGAGATCGGGCGCGCTGCCATGTACTCGTCGAGCGTCAGCGGCTTCTTGAACAGCGCATTCGGGTTCTTCAGCGCGTTGCTGCGCTGGTCGACCGCGATGCGGCCGAAGTCCTCGCGCGTCGCGCCGTAGGTGCGCATGTAGTTCGCGGTGATGAAGGCGAAGATCGAGTTCGGCCCGCCCGAGCCGTACGGGTAGCTGGCGTCGCGCGCGAAGTGGCTGAAGCTGCCGAGCGTGAGACGGAACGAATCGACGTGGTTCGTGTCGGCCGCGACGCAGGCCACCACGTCGGCGTCGCCCGCCTGCACGGCGCGCGCGGCGCGGCGCAGCGACATCACGCCCGAAGCGCCGCCAGTGGGAATGTGGTCGAGCCAGCGCGGCGACAGGCCCAGGTGCTGCGTGACGCCGACCGCGGTGTCGGGCGACAGAGAGAAGCTGCTCACCGTGAGTCCATCGATCTGCTCCTTGGCGAGGCCCGAGGACTTCACCAGCGCGTGCAGCGCCTGGCCGATGAACCAGTGCGCGTTGTACGTGGAGTAGCGCACGTAGGGCACCGTCACCGGCACGGCGACGGCCACGCCTTCGTACGAGGTCCTGGAGCTGCGGCGGTTCGTCACGTTGTCCTCTTCTTCATCGCGACGGTGGCAATGCAATTTGCCTGCCCGACGAGCGCCGCGGCCATCGTGCGCAACTCGCCCCGCTGCACCTTCTGCGACGTGGTGAGCGGCAACCCGTCGACGAAGGCGACGTAGCCCGGCGCCTTGTAGTACGCGAGGCGCGCGAGGCACCAGTCGACGATGTCGGCCGCCGCCGCGCGGCGCGACTCGGCATCGGGCGCGACACCGTCGCTCACGATGCAGGCCAGCACCTCGTCGCCGCGCACCGCATCGGGCACCGCCGCGACGGCCGCGGCCTTCACGCGCGGGTGCTGCAGCAGCACGCTTTCCACTTCGACCGCGGAGATGTTCTCGCCGCTGCGGCGGATCACGTTCTTGCGCCGGTCGATGAAGTGCAGTTGGCCGTCGGCGCCGCGCCTGACGATGTCGCCGGTGTGGAACCAGCCGTCGTCCCAGGCCTCGTCGGTGGCCGCCGCGTCCTTCAGGTAGCCGGCGAAAAAGCCATCGCGCGGCTCGGCGCCGGCGTGGCGCACCAGCAGCTCGCCCGGCTCGTCCACGCCGGCCGGCGCGCCGCCGTCGGCCACCAGCATCACCTCGACGCCATCGCCTTCGCGGCCAAAGCAGCTCGTTCCGACGCGGCGCGGCTCGTGGTTCGCGATGACCACCGCACCCGCGCCGGTCTCGGTCATCGCCCAGGCCTCCAGCAGCGCGAAGCCGAAGCGCTCCTCGAACGCCGCGTGCAGGCTGCGGTCGACGCCGGCGCCGAAGCCGAAGCGCACGCGGTGCGCGCGGTCCTGCGCGGTGGGCGCCGCCTTCATCAGCATCGCGGGCATCACGCCGAGGTAGTGCACGACGGTCGCGCGCGACTCGCGCACGCTGTCCCACCACGTCGCGGGATGGAAACGATCGAGCGGGATCAGGCAGCCACCGGTCAGCACCATCGCCATCGTCGAGTACGCCATCGCGTTCATGTGCACCAGCGGCAGCGGCGTCAGCATGCGCTCCTCGCCGGTGTGCAGCTGTGCCAGTCCGCCAATGCCGGCGTACCACGCGCCGGCATGCAGGAAGTAGCGGTTGGGCAGGATGCAGCCCTTGGGCCGACCGGTCGTGCCCGAGGTGTAGAGCAGCGCGCATTCGCTGCGTTCGTCGATCGCGGTTCGGTCCAGCGGTGCGGCGAAAGGTGCAGGCGGCGTAGCGTCGTCGGCGCCTGTCACCGGCATGACGCGGTCCACGGCTCGCGCCGCGGCATGCAGCGCATCGTGGCGTGCGGGCAGTGCGACGGCCAGGGCGATCTCCGAATGCCCGACCAGGTAGTCGAGCTCGGCCGAGCGCAGGTCCGGGTTGATCGGCACCACCGACACGCCGAGCCCGTTGAGCGCGAACCAGTGCAGGAAGAAGGCCGGCCGGTTTTCAAGCAGCAGGCCCACCCGGTGTCCGTGGCCGTAGCCTGCGGCCGCGTAGGCGGCGCGCAAGGGCTCGATGCGCGACTGCATCTCGGCATACGTCGTCTCGCCCGCGGCCACGCCGTAGATCGTTGCGGTCTCCGGCAGAACGCCGAGAAACGGTCGCGCGCTGAAACGCACGGCGGATTGCGCGAAGGCGTCGGCGACGGTGTTGCGTGGCAAGTCCATGACTACATGAACAGGTTGATGTTGCCGAAGGCCGCGTCGCAGTTGACGAGGTCGACACGCTTCAGGCGAATGCGCAGCGCGCCTTCCTGCGTTACCAGGTCGTGAGTCGCCCAGCCCGCGAACAAGGTCTGCGAGTCCAGGCGCGTCTCGACGTAGTGAAAGGCGGTTCGCACGATGTAGTTGCCGGCATCGCGGTCGGCTCGCTCGACGCTCGGCTGCTGCAGCAGGTGGTGGCTGCGGCTGCGCGGCTGCTGAGAGTAGGTGCGCGCACCGGCGAGGCGCTCGACGCGCACGCGCAACAGCAGCTTGTCCTCGTACAGCAGCGAGGTGTGCAGCCGCGGGTCCTGCTGGCCGGGCGCGAGCGGCATCCAGTAGTAGCCGTCCTCGGTGAAGAGATTCAGCCACTCGTCGAAGCGCTGCTCGTCGAGCAGGCGCGCCTCGGCGTAAACGAAGTCGACCAGCTGCTTATCGCTGAAGGAGCTCATGCCGGTGCCCCTTCCTGCATCGTCGCCGTCATGTACCTGGCCCACGCGCGAAACTGGTTGCGCATCTGCCACTCGTTGGTGCCGTTGGTGGCGACATTCACCTGGCCGCGTTCGGCGGGGTCGTACAGGCGGCCGACGTTGATCCAGTCGCGCCCGCGTGCATGCAGCCCTTCCTGCGCGCGCTCGTACACCTCGAGGTCATCGTGCCCCACGACCGACGTGGGCGCGTTGACGAGGCGGTTGTACATCAGCGTTCGCTCGAGCAGCAGGTCCGGCGCGCCGACGAGGCGGAAGGTCCACGACTCGACGAGTGTCTTGTCTGCGGCCAGCGGCAGAAAGCGCCGCAGCGTCTGGATCGGCCCTTTCACCATGATGTTGGGGAAGTAGACGGTGTTGTGGCGCACGTCGCCGAGGATCTGCTTTGCGCGCTCCTCGCCGTAAGCGGCCACCATCGATTCGAAGTAGCCGGGTGCCGGCGAGTACGCCGCGTGGATCGAGTCGGCCACGCCGGTGTGGCCATGACCGTTGTCCCACACGCGGATGCCCATGTTCTCGAAGAACTCGTAGGAGTTCACGAACGGCGCGAACAGTTCCACCGCCATCGGCTTGGGCGTGCCTTCGGGCGCTTCCTTCCAGACCCTCACGGCCGTGCCGGCCGACGACTCGTGCGCCACCATGGGATGGCAGGTGTCGGTCTGGTTGTCGACCAGCATCTTCCAGTTGCAGTGGTGCATGTAGCGCAGCACGCCGCCGGCCACTTCGAGCCGGCCCTCGGGCGAGCGCTCGACCATGTTGTCGATGGTCGACAGCGACGGGCCGAAGAACTCGTCGAAGCCCACGCCCTGCGGGTTGAGCCGGCAGAACACGAAGTCGCGATAGACCTGCACCGCGCCGACCGGCGCCATGCCCTGGCTGGCTTCGCACGACTCGAAGCCGGTGTTGTCGTATCCCTTCTTCAGCGGCACCGACAGCAGGCTGCCGTCGGTCTTGAAGGTCCAGGCGTGGTAGGGACAGCGAAAGAACTTGCCGGTGTTGCCGCACACCTCGCCGGCCACCTTGGTGCCCTTGTGGGGGCAGCGGTTGTAGAGCACTTTCACGCTGCCGTCGGTGTGGCGCACCATCACCACCGGCTGCGTGCCCACGGTGGTGGTGTAGTAGTCGCCCTTGTTCGGCACCTGGCTCGCGTGGCCCACGTAGATCCAGGTGTTGGCGAAGAGATGCTCCATCTCCAGCTCGAACAGCTCCTGGTCGATGTAGAGGTCCTTGTGCACTTCGGTGTCTCTCACCAGTGCGTTCACGGCATCGGGTTGGCCTTGGTATTTGGTCATGGCATCTCCAGTGCGCGGCGGCTACAGATCGAGCACCAGCCGCTGGCCCTTGCAGCGTGAAATGCAGATCTGCATCACGTTGCCTTCACGTTTCTCGCGCTCGCTGAGCACGTAGTCGCGGTGGTCGATCTCACCCTCGAGAACCGGCGCGGCGCACACGCCGCATTCGCCGCGCTTGCAGTCGAACATGGGGTCGCAGCCGGCGTCGATCAGGCAGTCGAGGATGGAGCGCTCGGCCGGCACCGTCAGCGTGCGGCCGCTTTGCGCCAGCACCACCTCGAAGGCGTGGTCGCCGCTTGTCACCGTCGGCGCGGTGAAGACCTCGAAGTGAACGCGCTCGCGTGTCCAGCCGCGGGCCTGCGTTCTGGCGAGCAGCGTGTCGAGCATCGGCTTGGGCCCGCAGACGTAGAGCTGGTCGTCGTCGTGGCAGGCGTCGAGCAAGGCCTCCACGTCGAGCGGCGCGCCGGCTTCGGCGTCGGTGTGCACGTGCAGCGCATCGCCCAGCAGATCTTGGAGCTCGGGCAAGAAGGCCATCAGCTCGCGACTGCGGCCGGCGTAGTGCATGCGCACCGGCGCTTGCTGCGCGACACGCTGCGCAGCCATGCTGACGAGCGGCGTGACGCCGATGCCGCCGGCCACCAGCACCGCAAAGCCGGGCTGCTCGCGCAGCGGGAATTCGTTCTTCGGCGCTTCGATGGTGAGCACCTGGCCCGGCTGCACCCGCTGGTGCATGAAGCGCGAGCCACCGCGTCCGTCGTCCTCGCGGCGCACGGCGATCACGTACTCGGTCGGCGCAGCGCACGCATCGATGCGTGTCGACAAATTGATCAGCGAGTAGTGACGCCAGTCGGTGCGGCCGTCGGGAAGCTCGACCTGCACACGCAGGTGCGCGCCCGCCGTGTAGCCGGGCAGCACGGCAGCGTCGTCGGCGCGCAAGCGGATCAGGCGAATCAGCGTGTTCAGCTCGCGCACCTCGGCGACGCGCAGCTGCAGGGTGACGGGGGTGATGGTGGACATGGCGCAGCAGTTCTTCGTCAGGCCAGCGCGTGGCGCGCCAGCGTGGCCCGCAGCTTGTCGCCGTGTTCGTCGGCCAGCGCGGCATCGCGCAGTTCGCGCAGCGTGGCCGGTGCGAGCGCAGCGCCGGCGCGCTGCACGGCCGCCATCAGCGCCTCGAAATTGCGCAGGCCGCGTGCATGGGTGTCGCTGTAGCCCTTGACTAGCCGCTGGCACTGCGCCACCTCGACGGCGAGACGCGGATTGATCGCCGCCGCTTGCGCGATCTGCGCGAGCCACTGCTCGATGCGCTGCGTTTCCGCCGCGAAGCGCAGCGTGCCGCGGCGCCAGCGTTTCATGCCGGCCACCGTGTAGAGCATCAGGAAGCCGCGCAGCGAGCTGGTGGTGATGACGCGGCCCTTGCGCGTGAAGCGCTCGACCAGACGGCGCGGCCAGCCGGAGCCTTCGAGCCATCGGCCCAGGCCGGCGGGCAGGGTTTCACAGATCTCCTGCAGGCGCGGGTGCATGTACTCGTTGATGGCGACGAGCTGGCCGTCACCGACGCGCACTTCGTCGCGCACACGCTCGAAGCGCGTGGCACGGGTTTTCAGCTCGGCGACGCGGATCGTGTCCTCGTAGCTCATCCACAGCGCGAGGTGGCGTGCGGTTTCCAGCAGCAGCAGCGGCTCGCCGTCGGCCGGCAGTTGCGCGACGCGCGCGAGCCGATCGAGGTACAGCGCGGCGTAGGCCGGATCCTGGTAATCGACGAGGCGCCGCACACCTTCGATCAGCACCGGCTGGGCGCCGACGGGGAAGTCGTCGGCGATGCGTTGGAGCAAGGCGCGCACACGCGCATCGCGCGGCTCGGCCTTCACCGGCAGCGTGGACACGACAGCGGGCGCGACGTCCGGCTCGTCGGTGCCGGCCCGCTCGTACGCCGCCCCAAAGGCCTTCAAGCTCGGCTTCACGCCCACGCCACCGCGCTCGATGGTGGCCTCGAATTGCGCGCGCGAAAACGGCAGCACACCGGTGCCCGCGAGCGCGCCGAACATCACCGCGCTGATCACGCTGCCGGCCTGCTCGGCGGCCTGCGCCATGTCGAAGCGCACGAAGCGCTTGGCCGCTGCATGTGCATGCGCGATCAGCTGGGCGCTGTCGGCGCGGCCGTCGCCGAGCGCCGTCTTCTCGGCGATCGAATAGACACGATGCGTGGACGCAACGAGCGTGGTGCGGTCGGGCGTGACCAGGCCGCGCTGCACCGCACGACCGGCTTCCATCAACTCGGAGGCGAGCACCACGTCGACGTCGCCCGGCAGCGGCATCAGCGCGAGCACCGGTGTGCCGCCGTCGCGCTCGGCCTGCGCCTTCGGATACAGCTCGACGTAGTAGATCGTGGCGCCGGTGCGTTGTGCGACACCGGGCACCGAGGTCGTCTGCGCGATGTGGCCGTTGTGCTCGCCGAGGTCGACGATCCAGTCGGCCAGCACGCCGCCGCCCTCCCCGCCCATGGCGAGGATCGCGATCTTGATGGGTTGGGTCCCGGCCATCGCTTTGCTCATCTCAGTTGCGCCACCGCGCGTCGTGCGACCCGCGACGCGATGAATCGGCAAGCCTCCAGAGCGCGGCCGTCCCACATACCGTCCCACATACCGTCCCACATACCGTCCCACAGGCCGTCCCACAGGCCGTCCCACCTACCGTCATACCGGCGTTCGCCGGTATGACGGTCTTGGGAGGGTGCGCCAGGTGGATGGTTTCATCTCAGAAGGCGTAGCGCTCGCGCGCACGCGCATCGCGTTGTTGCAATCGCCCGATCACCGCCTGGCGAACCCGCTGCCGCAGCCGGTCCCAGCGAGTCGGGTTGGTGACGATCTGCGCCTTGTAGAACGACGGGCACAGCACCGCGGCATGCGAGACCTCGCCGCACAGGCCGCAGCCGACGCACGAGTCGAGCACGGTGGCGATCGGGTCGGTGCGCAGCGGGTCGGGATTCGGCTTGATCGACAGCGACGGGCAGCCCGACAGGCGGATGCAGGAGTGGTCTCCGGTGCAGGTGTCGGCGTCGATGCCGAAGCGCTCGCGCACCACGCGCCGGCCCGCGGCCACCGCTTGGCGCACCAGCGGCTTTTCGCGGCGCTGCTTGTTCAGCATGCATTCGCTCTGCGCGACCAGCACCTTGGGGCCCTTCGTGCCCGTGGTCAGCGCCTCCTTCAGCGCGTCGCGCATGCTCGCGAGGTCGTAGGTGTTGCGCAGCGTGCGGACCCACTTCACCCCCACGCCGCGCACCGCCGATTCGATCGCATGACCGGTGCTGCGCGTCGGGTTGTGCGCGGTGGACGACAGGATGTCCTGGCCGCCCGTGGCCGAGGTGTAGCTGTTGTCGACGACGATCGTGAGGTTGTCGCTGCGGTTGAACACCGCGTTGGCGATGCCGCTCGTCAGTCCGTTGTGCCAGAAGCCGCCGTCGCCCATCACGCTGATCGCGCGCTTGCCGCCGGACGCGTTCAGCGCCGCGGCGCCCGCCGCACCCAGCCCGTAGCCCATCGTCGTGTTGCCGAGGTTGAACGGCGGCAGGATCGAGAACAGGTGGCAGCCGATGTCGGCGCTGACGTGGTGCGGCCCGAGCTCGCGCTCGACCAGCTTCATCGCGGTGAAGATCGGCCGCTCGGGGCAGCCGGTGCAAAAGCCCGGCGGACGCGCATTCACGCTGTCGGCGACGGGCCTGAGCGGGATCACCGCACCCTTGACCGCCGCGCGAGGTGCCGGGGTCTCGACCCGCCCATAACGCTCCAGGAAGACCCGCGCGCCCTTCAGCAGCTCGGCCGCCGAGTACTCGCCCGCCATCGGCAGCATGTCCTTGCCGTGCAGCACCGTCGTCGCTCCGTGCTGGCGCAAGACCGTGGCCACGTTCTGCTCGATGAAGTTGGGCTGGCCCTCCTCCACCAACAGCACGGCACGCTTGCTCGCGCAAAAGCGCAGCACCTCGCTGTCGATCACCGGATAGGCGACGTTCATCACGTACAGCGGCACGCGGCTGTTGCCGTAGACATCGGCGACGCCCAGGCGCGACAGCGCGCGAATCAGCGTGTTGTAGCTGCCGCCCTGCACGACGATGCCGATGTCGTCGGCGCCTTCGGCGAAGAACTCGTTGAGGCCGGCGTCCTCGATGAAGCGCACCGCCGCCGGCCAGCGCTCGTTCACCTTCTCGTGCTCATGCAGAAAGCTCGCGGGCGGCAGCACGATGCGGCTCACGTCGCGCTGCGGGTTCTCGAGCGCGTCGCGCACGGTGAACGCCGGCTTCACGTTGTCGGCGGCGATGAATTCGCCGTGCACATGGCAGGCGCGGATGCGCAGTTGCAGCATCACCGGCGTGCGGCTCGCCTCGGACAGCGCGAAGCCGTCCTTCACCGCCTGCACGATGCACGGCAGGTTGGGCCGCGGATCGAGCAGCCAGATCTGCGACTTCATCGCGAAGGCGTGGCCGCGCTCCTGCATGATCGACGAGCCTTCGCCGTAGTCCTCGCCGACGACGATCAGCGCGCCGCCCGTCACGCCGCCCGATGCGAGGTTGGCAAGCGCATCGGACGCGACGTTCGTGCCCACAGTGGACTTGAACGTCACCGCGCCGCGCAGCGGGTAGTTCACCGAAGCGGCCAGCGTGGCCGCAGCGGTGGCCTCGCTGGCGCTGTTCTCGAAGCGGATGCCGTGCTCGGCGAGGATGTCCTGCGCGTCGGCCAGCACGTCCATCAGGTGGGAGATCGGCGCGCCCTGGTAGCCGGCCACGTAGGCGACGCCCGATTCAAGCAGCGCCTTGGTCACTGCGAGGATGCCCTCGCCGCGGAACACCTCGCCCGCGCCGAGCCGCAGCTTCTTCACTTCCTCGACGAACGAACGCTCAGCCATCGTGGTCCTCGGGTTCGGATGCGGGTTGCGCCGCGATCCATGACACTCAGAATAGTTTAAAGTTGAACATATGAAAAGTAATACGTCAACGGATCCGGGAAAACCCGCCCGAAGGCACAATCGCGCGATGCTCAAGGTCCGCCGCGATTCAGCCCATTTCGTCGACGACTACCTGCCCGCGCTGCTGGCGCAGGCCAGCCAGCTCATTTCGGGCGAGTTCCATCTCGTCGTCAGGTCCAACGGATTCAGCGTGTCCGAATGGCGGGTGCTCGCCACGCTGGCGGGCAACGAGCCGCTGAGCATCGGCCGCCTGGCGCAAATCACCACCATCAAGCAGCCCACCGTGACGCGGCTGCTCGACCGCATGACGGCCAAGGGCTATGTGGAGCGGCTGGAAAACGACGGCGACCGGCGCATCACGCTGGTGCGCATCACGCCGACCGGCACCCGCATGGTGTCGCGCCTCATTCCGCTGGCGCGCGAGCACGAGCAACGGGTGCTGGAGCCGTTCGGGCTGCAGCGCGCGGAGGACCTGAAGTCGACGCTGCGCAGCATCGTCGAACTGCACCGGAAGTCTGCCCCGGACCTGTCGGACGTCTCGGACGAGGAATGAGGCTCACGCCGTCACCCCGCAGGTGACTGGGGTCAGGCTGACCGGTAGAGCGTCACCACACAAGCGCCCCCGAGGCCCAGGTTGTGCTGCAAGGCAATGCGGGGGCCGGGCACTTGACGCTGCTCTGCGCTGCCTCGCAGCTGATGGGTCAGCTCGAAGCATTGCGCGAGGCCGGTTGCGCCCAGCGGATGGCCCTTGGACAAAAGGCCGCCGGACGGATTCGTCACGACCCGGCCGCCGTGGCTGTTGTCGCCCGCGGCGATGAATGCGGCGGCCTCCCCCTCGGCACACAGGCCCAGCGCTTCGTAGCTGATCAACTCGTTCTGCGCGAAGCAGTCGTGCAGCTCGACCACGTCGAGGTCTTCGGGGCCGATGCCGGCCTGCTCGTAGACGCTGTGCGCCGCGGCCCGGCTCATGCCGTAGCCCACGAGGTTCATCATGTCGTGGCTCTCGAACGAATCGGGTCGGTCGGTCGTCATCGCCTGCGCGGCGATGAACACGTCGGTGCGCAGACCGTGCGACTTCGCGAACCTCTCGGAGACGAGGATTGCCGCCGCCGCACCACACGTCGGGGGACAGGCCATCAGGCGCGTCAGCACGCCGGGCCACAGCGTCGGCGCGTTCATCACCTCGTCGACCGTGAGCTCCTTGCGCAGCAGCGCCAACGGGTTGCGCGACGCGTGCCGGCTGGCCTTCGCGCGCACCTGGGCGAAAGCCTCGAGCGGCGTGCCGTACTTCTGCATGTGACTCAGCCCCGCGCCGCCGAAATAGCGCAAGGCCAAGGGCAGATCCGGCATGCCGACCAGGGATTCGGCCTCGCGGTCGAAATCCTCGAACGGGCTCGGCCGGTCGTTGAAGACGGTGCCGAGCGCGCCCGGATTCATCTGCTCGAAGCCGAGCACGAGCACGCACTCGGCGGCCTCGCACTCGATCGCCTGGCGGGCCAGGAACAACGCGGTCGAGCCGGTCGAACAGTTGTTGTTGACGTTGAACACCGGGATGCCCGTCATGCCCAGTCGGTAGACGGCCTTCTGGCCGCTCGTCGAGTCGCCGTAGACGTAGCCGACGTAGGCCTGCTGCAGTGCGTCGAACGCCACGCCGGCGTCCGCCAACGCGAGCCGGCCCGCCGTCGCGGCCATGACGTCGTAGGCCTCACTGGCACCAGGCTTCGCAAACGGAATCATGCCGACACCGGCGATGAACGCCCTGGTCATGACGACCCCTCGGCCGGCGCCACCTCGGCCGCGCGCTTCAGCATCTCTGCGCGAATGTCCTTCTTCAGCACCTTGCCGATCTTGGAGCGCGGCAGCTCCGGCCAGATGTCGACGAGCTTGGGCGCCTTGACGCTGCCGATGCGCGCCTTCACGAACGCGACGAGCTCGTCGGGCCGCACGCTGCGCCCGGCGTGCAGCTGCACGACCGCGACGACCTTCTCGCCCCACTTGTCGTCGGGCAAGCCGATCACCGCGCTGTCCTGCACGCCAGGGTGCTGCATCAGCGCCTGCTCGACTTCGACCGAATAGACGTTGAAGCCGCCGGTGATGATCATGTCCTTCGCGCGGTCGACGATGTAGAGAAAGCCGTCGTCGTCGATGCGACCGATGTCGCCGGTGTGGTGCCAGCCGAAGCGCCCGGCTTCGGCGGTCGCGGCCGCGTCCTTGTAGTAGCCCATCATCACGAGCGAGCCGCGGATCACGATCTCGCCCGTCTCGCCGCGCGGCAGCAGCGCGCCGTCGCTGTTCATCGTCGCGACCTGCACCAGCGGCCCGGGGCGGCCGGCCGAACTCAATCGATCACGCGCGACCGAACCGTCGGCGTTGAAGTGCTCGCGCGGCGCCATCATCGAGATCATCATCGGCGCCTCGGTCTGGCCGAAGAGCTGCGCCATCACCGGCCCGATCTTTGTCAGCGCATCTTCGAGCCGTGCGGCCGAGATCGGCGCGGCGCCGTACCAGAAGCACTGCAGCGAATCGCGCCTCGTCTGCGCGAGCTGCGGATGCTCGAGCAGCATGTAGATCAGCGTCGGCGGCAGGAAGGTGTGGGTGATGCGGTGGTGCTCGATCAGCGCGAGGAACTCGCCGAGGTCCGGCTTGGGGCTGATGACGACGCGCCCGCCCAGCGCCATCACCGGCAGGCACAGCACGCCAGCGGCATGCGTCAGCGGCGCCAGCGCCAGATACGACGGGCGGCCCTCGAACGGGTAGCCCATCAGCGTCAGCGCGCTCATGGTCTCGAGGTTGCGGCCCGACAGCATCACGCCTTTGGGTTGGCCGGTGGTGCCGCCGGTGCCGGCGATCATCGCGAGGTCGTCGACGACCGGAATGTCGATGTCCGCATCGCTCACGCCTTCGAGCCATTGTGCGAGCGAGGGTGCGAACGCACACGGCCGATCGATGCAGACCAGCACGCGCAGCTTCGGCAGGCCGGCGCGCATCTGCTCGACCATAGTCGCGTACGCGCTGTGGAAGATCAGCGCCGCGCAATCGAAGGCATCGAGCACAAAGCGGTTCTCGGCCGCTTCGTTGCGCGGGTTCACCGGGCACCACACCGCCGCCGCGCGCGAGATGCCGAAGACGCAGGCGAAAGCCGTCGCGTCGTTGCTCGACAGCACCGCCACCTTGTCGCCAGGATGGATCCCCGAGCGCTGCAGGCCGCGCGCGACGCGGTGGCTGATGCGCTGCACCTCGCTGTACGACAGATCCGCCGTGCCCATCGTCAGGCACGGCGAGTCCTCGCCCAGCATCGCCCCCTTGTCGAGATAGTCGATCAGGCGCATCCGTTCTCCTTCGCGGGCCGAGCGCCGGGCCGCTCCCAAGCCGGCCGCTCGCTGGCGTGATTCGTCCACTGGACGAACCACGTCCGCGCTCGCCCCCTCGGGGGATCGGCCGGCGTACTCGCTGGACGAGGGGTCGTCATGCCCTACTTGTGCACAGACAGCACGGGCGACTGCACCAGGCCGAAACTTCGCAGAGCCCCCAGCAGCTCATGGTGGCCGAAGGCCTGGCAACCCGACGCGAAGCCGACACGCTTGGGTGCCTGCTGCAGCAGCGAGGCGGCCGCGAAGGCCTGCAGCATGCCGGTCTGCTTGTAGTTGCAGTTGCCGAAGATGACGCAGTGCGCGCGCGCCAGCGGGCCCGACGCGTGCACCGAGTCGACGGACTTGTTGATGCGCGGGTTTTCGCGCGGCGGCATCGTGTTCATCACGCCGGCGGCCGTCTTCGCCAACGCGGCGTACCGGTCGTCCGGGTTCATGCCGTCCGTGGCCTTCAGCGCCGCGGCCACGATCTGCGGCACGCCCAGCATCAGGGGCTTGTTGAACACGCCGCCCAGCACCTTGACGTTGGACACACGGGGATCTCTCTTGAACCACACCGGGTGCGAGGTGCCGCCCCAGGGCAGAGCGAGTGCCGCCTCGTGCTGGCCCGGGATCGTCAGGTTGTACAGGCCCGCATCGGCTTGATGCTCGACGTACTGGTTCTGCTCGAGGTAGTAGGCCTTGGCCATCGCCGCGTTGACCAGGATCGTCTGCGTCGACGCGATGGTCGGGCTGCCGCCCCAGAACACCGCGATGTCCAGCGTGTCCAGGCCCGGCGTCTCGAGGCACAGCTGCGCCGCGATCTCGCCGGTGGTGTACATCTGCGCCAGGCCCGGCGACAACAGCAGTCCCGCGGCGGCAAACCTCGCGCCGTACTCCTGGTCGAGCGTGATCAGCCAGTCCTGTTCGCCGGTCGTGTCGGTGTAGTGGCACTTGGCGGCCAGAGAGGCCTCGACCACTTCGGGGCCGAACTTGGCGAACGGGCCCACGGTGTTCAGCACGACCGAGGCGCCCTTGAACAGGTGGGTCAGCGCCTCGACGGTGTGGATCACCTCGACCACTTCGTAGCTCGCGGTCTCGATGCCCGCGACGTTGGACTTCATCGCGGACTGAATCTTGTCCGCGCTGCGACCGGCGGCGATGAACGGAATGCCGTACTCGCGCAGGTACTCGCACACCAGCCGCCCGGTGTAGCCGGAGGCGCCGTAGACGACGACGGGTTTCTTTGGCTTGCTCATGCTTGTCTCGCTCCTGGTTGGTGGTCTTACATGCCCATGCCGCCGTCGACCGGCAGGCCCGCGCCGGTGATGAAGCGCGACGCGTCGGAGCACAGGAAGACCACGGCGTCGGCCATGTCGGCGACCTCGCCGAGGCGGCCCGCGGGTGTCTGCTCGATGATCGCGCCCACCGCCGCTTCGGGCGATGCGAACAGGCCGGCGGCGACGACGTCGGCGGCCAGCTTCATGCCCATCTCGGTGGGCACCAGCCCCGGGTAGATGCAGTTCACGCGCACGCCGTAGCCGAGCTTGCCGGACTCCATCGCGGCCACGCGCGTGAGCCGGTCGACAGCCGACTTGGTGGCCGAGTAGCCGGCAATCGCCGGGAAGGCGATCGTCGCGGCGACCGACGAGATGTTGACCACCGCGCCGCCTCGGCCTGCCGTGCCACCGGGCCGCATCGCGCGAAACGCGTGCTTCAGGCCGAGCGCGGTGCCGACGATGTTCACGTCGAGCATGCGGCGCAGGTCTGCGGGGTCGATTTCGGTCACCAGTGCGGTGACCTCGATGCCGGCGTTGTTGATCAGGATGTCGAAGCCGCCGAGCGTGTCGACGGTGGCCTTCACCGCGGCGAGCCAATCGTCTTCCTGCGTCACGTCGAGCTTCACGAAGCCGGCCTTCGCGCCGCCGGCTGAGAGCTTGCCTGCCGCATCACGGCCGAGCGACGTGAGCACGTCGCCGATCATCACCGACGCGCCGGCGGCCGCGAGCGCCTGCGCCATGCCTTCACCGAGGCCGCGCGCGCCACCGGTGACAAGGGCCTTGCGGCCCGTCAGGTCGAACTTGCTCATGTGTGTCTCCTGTTGTGATTTGGACAGTCGTCAAGGAACGAAATCAATCCTAGGAGTCGTTTGGACGACTGTCAAGACTGGTTTTGCCGAATGTCAAGAAAACTGGCGGCAGCACTGGCCGAGGCACGCCGGGCTCCCTACAATCGGTGCATGGCCACTGCTCCCCGACCCCGCGACCACAAGTTCGACGAGCGCCGCGCCGAGCTCGGCGAGGCCGCGCTCCAGACGCTTGCCACACTGGGCTACGCCCGCACGAGCCTGCGCGAGATCGCTCAGAACTCCGAGTTCTCGCACGGCGTGCTGCACTACTACTTCACCGACAAGCTCGACCTGATCCTGTGCAGCGTGCGCCAGTACAAGGCGCGCTGCGTGAAGCGCTACGACGAGGTCACGGCCACGGCGACGACCTTCGACGAACTGCTCGACGGTTTCGCAGCCGCTCTGGGCGATACGCTGCGCAACGAAGCCTCGTTGCACCGGCTGTGGTACGACCTGCGGGCGCAGTCGCTGTTCGAAGAAGCGTTCCGCGCCGACGTGGCCGAGATTGACAAGAGCCTGGAGAAGATGATCTGGCGCGTGATGTCACGCTTCGCCGAGATCACCGGCGAGCCGCTGCGCGTGTCGAGCGGCGTGGCCTACGCGATGTTCGACGGACTGTTCCAGCAAGCCCTGTTGAAACACCTGTCGGGAGACAAGAAGGCGGTGGCGACGATGCAGGCGAACGTTCGCCTGGTCGTGCCTCAGCTTGCAGGCGTGCCGCTTCCGGTGAAGCGCCGGAATGCAACCGCGCGTAGCCGGCTGAACACGGCGTAGGGGCGCGGAGTCACCTCGCATCGATGTCGGCTTGATCTTGGTATTGGTATTGGTATTCGGTCCGCTTCGGACCGAAACAACAGGGGTCAGGCGGTTCGATGTGTCTCGGCGATCACAGGCCGCCCGCCGGACCGCTCAGCCACGCGCACGGCCTGATGTCAGGCCCTTTGCTTTGGTGACTTTCATTTGGGCCAGCAAATGAAAGTTACCCGGCTGCCGGGCCGGGACCCGGCTTGCAACACGAACAAATCAACCTGCTAGTAAGCACTCCGTGGACCCCGGCTTTCACCGGGGTGACGGCGAGTGGGGTGACGGCGAGTCGGGTGACGGCGCAAGGCGTGACGGCGCGCGGAGGGTGACAGCGTGAGGGGGTGGCGGCGCGGGCGTTCGCCGGGGTGAAGGCAAGCTATATCCGGGCTACGAAGTCGAGCACGACCTGCGCGAATTCCCGTGGCATCTGATCCGGCAGCGGCACCATCCCGCCGGCAATCTCCGCCACGTGTGCCTGAGGCAAGTGCGCCTGCAGCTCGGGCACGTGCGGCGAGGCGAACGGATCGCCGCTCGCGCGGATCAGCAAGGTCGGCTGCGTCACGCGGTGAATGTGATCCTCCATGCGGTACGACGCCACCGCGCGGTGGCCACCCTCGACATCGCCCGATACCTTGAGCGCGTCGCGCACAAACGCTTCGAGCAGGTCCGGCCGCCCCGGCGGATAGAACCCCTGGCGGCGCTGCCACAGGGCGGCGAGGTGGCTGCCGTCTTCGCTCGGCTCGACCGCATCGATGGGCGGGCGGTCGCGCCGCACGCGTCGAAACGCTTCGCCGGTGAAGGGCATGGACGACAGCACCAGCGACGCAACGCGTGTCGGGTGCGCGGCGGCCAGGTGCAATGCAATAACGCCTCCGGTGTGATGGCCCACCACATGGGCTCGATCGATGGCCAGCACGTCCAGCAGTTCGACCGCCACCGCAGCCCACCCTTCGATGCTCGCCGGCCCGCGCAGCGGCGCCGAATCGCCGAAGCCGGGCGTGTCCATCGCGATGGCGCGACAGCGCTGCGCGAGCAGCGGCAGCACGTCGCGGTACTCCAGCCAGCTGCGAGGTGTCTGGTGCAGCAGCAGCACAGCGGGGGCGGCCGCATCGCCGCACGTCGCGAAGTGAACCTGCCCGACGGACAGGTCGGCGAAGGCGCGGCGGATGGCGGTCACGATTGGGTCGCCTCGGCCGGCGCACGCCACAGGCCGGCGTGGCGCAGCATGCCGAGCATTCGCGACAACACGTCGCACCGGTAGGCGGCGATGTCGCGGCCGGCGTAGTCGTAGAAGCCGCTGCCGCTTTTGACGCCGAGCTCCCCGCGCTCCACCATCTGCCCGACGATGGCCGGTGCCGCGTACCGATGCGCATCGATAGACGCAGACATCTCGCGGCTCGCGTGATGAAGGATGTCGCAGCCGCCGAAATCGATGAACTCCACCACGCCGAGCGCGGCAAAGCGCAGGCCGAGCCCATAACGCGTGGCCTTGTCGATCTCCTCGGCCGTCGCCGCGCCCTCTTCGATCATGCGCGCCGCCTCGTTCATGATCAGTGCCTGCAGGCGCGGCACGATGTAGCCCGGCGTTGGCCCGCACACGACCGGCAGCTTGCCGATCGACTCCATCAGCCCGCGTGTTCGCGCCAGCACGGCAGCATCGGTGCCGGCATGCGTGCTCAGCTCGACCACCGGGATCAGGTAGGCCGGGTTCAGCCAGTGCATGTTGAGAAAACGCTCGGGCCGTTGCACCCACTCGGCGAGCTGCGTCACCAGGATGCTGCTGGTGGTCGACGTCAGGATCGCGTCGTCACGGCAGTGGCGGTTGAGCTGCTCGAAGGCCTCGCGCTTGGCCTGCATCGTCTCGGGCACGCCTTCGAACACCAGCT
>DATKCI010000226.1:0-2416 GCA_035513255.1 Piscinibacter sp.
GCGAAGGTCCGCGACGCTCAGTTGCGCAAGATCCCGTACGCCCTCATCGTCGGCGACCGCGAGGCCGAGTCGGAAGCGGCTGCGCTGCGCGTGCGCGGCGGCGAGAACCTTGGGGCCATGCCGGTAAGCGAGATCGTGGAACGGCTGCGGGCGGAGCGGGACACGAAGGCGCTTGCGCCGTGACTAGTCCGGGAACATCACGCTGATGCTCTTGCGGTAGTGGATGCTCCGGATCGCCTCCGCGAACAGCGGCGCTACAGAGACCACCTCGATCTTGCCCGAGAGCGTCACCGGCTGGTTCTCGACCGAGTCGGTGATGATCAGCTTGCGGATGGGGCTGGCGTCGATGCGCTCAGCCGAGCCTTCGGTGAGCACGCCGTGGCTGACCATCGCGTAGACATCGCGGGCGCCGCGGGCCACCAGTTGTTCCGCCGCAGAGACCAGTGTCCCGCCCGAGATCGTGAAGTCATCGACGATCACGGCCGTCCTGCCGTCGACCTCGCCGATGATATCGAACACCTCGGCCCGTTCGTCGTGGTCGCGGCGTGCCTTGTCGGCAATGGCCACAGGCGCGCTCAACGCAGAAGCGTAGCGCCGAGCGTCCTTGGCAAAGCCGGCATCGGGCGCAACCACGACTACGTCGCGAAGCTGCTCCGCCTGCAGCCGCTCGCACAGCACCGGCAGCGCGTAGAGATTGTCCATCGGGATGCGGAAAAAGCCCTGCAGCTGCGGGGCGTGGAGGTCGAGGGCAACGACGCGGTCGGCACCGGCAGCCTCGATTGCATCCGCACAGACGCGGGCCCGGATGGAGACGCGCGGCTCGTCCTTCTTGTCACCCTTCTGGTAGCTGAAGTAAGGGATGACGGCTGTCACTGACTCAGCGCTGGCGCGCTTGAAGGCATCGAGCCAGAACAACAGCTCCATGAAGTTGTCGTTCGTGGGGAACACGGTCGACTGCACCAGGTACACCCGCCGACCTCGCACGTTCTCCTGCACGCGCACGAATAGCGTGCCTTCCGAGAACTTCAGCGTTTCGCCTTTGCAGAGCGCCACGCCCAAACATTTGGCGATCCGGGCGGCGAGCCTCGGGCTTCCGCTGCCGGCGAAGAGCATGATGTCGTCGGGGTTCATTGCGTCCGCATCGTACCACCAGGCCGGTCCTGTCCCAGACTCGCTCAGGGCTTCCGTGCCAGCACGTACAGCCGCCCGCTGAGCTTTCCGATCATGCGGTACACGTGCCAGAGGCAGTCGCCCAGTGCGATATCGTAGTTCACACGTCCGAACCGCTCGATGTAGCGGTCCGGGTCCCCCAGCAGGCGGGCGGCATGCAGCAGCTTCCGGCCGGGCTTTCCCGTTTGTTCCTGGTCGTACTCGCCCCACTCGGTGCCGATCTCGACACAACGGTCGACTTCCAGCCCGGCGGCGCGGATGATCGCCTCCGAATACTCCGGCCGCATGTTCTCGGCGAAGCACCCCAACGTCGGCAGCAGCCAGGCGGCCTCTGCCGGTTCCAGCCGGTCCGTCGCGAACATCTGGTACACCACGGCGTGGCCACCGGGCTTGAGCACGCGGTGCATCTCGGCGTACGCGGCTGGCAAATCTTCCACCAGGCAGAGCACGTCGCGGCACCAGACCAGGTCCACCGTCGAGTCCGCCAGCGGCAGAGACTCTGCCACACCCGGCACGAATTCGCCCCTACCCTCCAGGCTGCGATCTGCATCCGTCGCGCGCTCGAAGGCCTGTCGCGCGACGTCAAGATCACGCGACGACGGATCAACGCCAACCACCCGAAATCCGAAGCGGCGTGCCAACTCGACGGCGTGCCGGCCCGTACCGCAGCCGACTTCCGCCGCCCAAGCTCCTGCCGGCAGCGCAAGCTCGGCCACAAAGTCGAACAGTCTGTCCGCCCCGCGCGGTTCGATGCTCCGGTCGAGCATCGTGTTGAACTCGTCCTCGATTGCCCCAAAGGCGTCGTGCTGCTGACCGGAAAGCAATGGCGTGCGTGGCCATCCGCCCGCCTGCACCGCTGAAGGCAGCTCGTCCAGGCTCGGTTTGCGTGGCTGGCTCACGAACCCAGTGTGCCACTGCTATCCGCCTACAGCAGCACGCCCTGCTCTGGCCTGGCCTTCTCCAGCCGCACCTCGCGGCGGTCTTCTACCCCGAAGCGGACCCGCAGCGCCTCGACCAGCGCTTCGGTTGGCGCCGTTTCGGCTGCCCGCAGGTAGATTCGGCCGGCGTACAGGTCTTCGTACCGTGGCGCCATCTCCGGCCAGTCGCGTGCCAGGTTCTCCATGAAGTGCTCCCGCGTGCCGGGCGTCAGGTGCAACACCTTGCACCAGAGCAGCGGCGCACCCGCATCGCGCGCCGCCCTCACGACCTCGGCGAGTTGCGCGGGCGAGTCGGAGATGCCGGGCAG
>DATKCI010000227.1:0-16123 GCA_035513255.1 Piscinibacter sp.
AGGTGGTGGCGGTGGGCAGCGGGTTCAGCGTGGCCGGTGTCGGCCAGGCGCTGTCGCCCGGCAAGGAAGGCCAGCCGGCGCGTGTGCGCACCGGAAGCGGGCGCGTGCTGACCGGCATGCCGGTGGCCGATCACCTGGTCCAGGTGTCGATGTAGGTGCGATGAAGATTCACCCAGGTTACCGGGGTGACGGCGTGGTGTGCAGTGAAGAGTCGAAAAAATAGGCCTAAAGTCGTGCCGGGGCGGGCCGATACACCGTCCATGTTGAATGGGCCACGTCTCAGACCGGCCCTTTGGAGAACATCATGAAGATCGGCAGTCCTGCAGACAAACCTCCCGTGGCCCCGGCTCCGGCGGACCGTGGCGCCACGGGCCAAACCGCCAAGGCCGGCACCGCCCCGAGCGGCGCCGAGGCCAGCGCGCAGGTCGAACTGTCGAATACCGCCGCTTCCCTGATGTCCGGCGTGGGCGGTGCCAACACCGAGTTCGACGCCGAGAAGGTGTCGCGAATCGCACAGGCCATCGCCGACGGCAGCTTCAAGGTCAACCCCGAAGCGATCGCCGACAAGCTGATCGCGAATGCACAGGAACTGCTGACCAAGGCGTCGCACTAAATGTCCAACCCCACGCCACTGATCGACCCTGCGCTCGAAGACACGCTGGCGGCAGTGGAATCGCGCCTGGCGTCGCTGGGTGAGGCGCTGCGCGCGCGCGATGCCGCCGCCATCGACAGCCACGCCACCGAACTGCACCGTGCGCTCGCGCGCGCGGTCGACCATTTCACCCACGCGGCCCGCAGCGGCAGCGTGCCACCCACGCTGCGCCGGCGCCTTGCCCGCGCCAGCGGACAGGTCGCCGCGCAACGCGAGTCCCTGGCCCGCGCGACCGCGGCGCTGGATCGCGCCATCGAAGTGCTGATGCCGCGCGACGTGCCCGGCTTGTATTCGTCGATCGGCGGCTCGGATCGCAGCGGGTTGCGAGGCGGGTCGGTTCAGGCCTGAGGCTCGTCATACCGGCGAACGCCGGTATCCACTGCGCGCGAACCCCTCCGCGACAACGTCCGCGAGTACGCCTCGTGACGCGCAGTATCGGCACACGCACCCGCCGGTGTCGGCGAGCGGCATCGCACGACATGCGGTGGCATTTGCGCCGCCCCCTCGCCTACGATGCAGGCCCTTTCAGGCCGACGACGGAGACGACATGGACGTGCGCCTCGCGCTGTACGAACTCGTGCAACGGCATGCGCTGGACCGACGAGCCACCGGCGAACTGCTGCGCCTCGCGGGGCTCGCCGGTGAGCCGTCGGCACTGGCGCTGCGGCTGCGCCGCGGCACCGCGGGGCTCGCCGCCGCCCTGGTCGGCCTCGGCACCATCTTCTGGATCGCCGCCAACTGGGACGTGTTGAGTCGGTTCGGCCACTTCGCGCTGCTTCAGGGCCTCGTCGCCCTGACCTGCGCCGCCGCGCTGTGGCGGCCAGCCGCCCGTGCCCCGCTGGCCTTGCTGGCGCTGCTGGCCACGGGTGGACTGTTCGCCTACTTCGGCCAGACCTACCAGACCGGCGCCGACCCCTGGCAGCTGTTCGCGCTGTGGGCCGTCCTCGCGCTGCCGCTTGCCGTCGCCGTGCGCAGCGACCTGCTCTGGACGCCGTGGGCCGCCGTCGCGATGGCGGCGGTTTCGCTGTGGGTGCACGCGCACACCGGGCACCAGTGGCGCGTCGCGCCGCACGATTTGCCGGTGCACTTCTTCGGCTGGGCGGCGGCACTGGCAGTGGTGGCGGCGCTGAGCCCCGCGGCGAGTCGCCTCACCGGCGCCGGACCGTGGGCCTGGCGCACCGCGCTGACGCTGTCGGCGGTGATGATCACGGCCACCGCGCTGGGCGGCTTGTTCCATCGGGAGGTGGCGCCGCACTACGGCCTCGCGTTGCTGTTGCTGGCCTCGGCGGCCGCCGCTCTGTCCTTGGCGCGCTTCTTCGACGCCTACGGCCTGAGCGCGGTCGCGCTGGCGCTGAACACGCTGCTCGTCGCCGGCCTTGCCCGCGTCTTGTTCGACGGCGGCGGCGATCCGGTCGGCCGGCTGCTGATTCTCGGGCTCGCGGCCGCGGCCTTGCTCGCCGCGACGGTGAGCGCGGTGCTGCGGCTGTCGCGCCGCATGCCGCCGCCACGGGGAGCGGCGGTATGAGCGGTGAACAGCTCGACCGTATCGTGCGCCGCGCCATCGCCGCGGGCCTGCTGCCGGCCTCGGCGCAGCCTCCGCAGCAGGACAGCCGGCCCTGGCCGATCGTGCTGCTGACGGCGCTGGGCGCGTGGCTCGCCGCCGTGCCGCTGCTGGGCGTGGTCGGCCTGCTGCTCGGCGACCTCATCAGCCTCGGCGCCGGACCGTATGTTCTCGCACCGCTGATGCTTGCCGCCGCGGTCGTGGTGCTGCGCTCGCGCGGCGTGCCGCTCTTCGTCGAACAGCTTGCGGTGCCGGCGTTGCTGGTCGGCGGCGGCACGCTCGCGTTCGGTTTGTTCCGCGACCTGCCGCTGCAGGCCGGCGCTGCCGTGCTGGCGTCGGTGGCCGTGCTGGTGGCGGCCCTGCTGCCGCGACCGTGGCTGCGGGTGCTGCTGGGCGCGGCCGCGGCGGTGCTCGCGGTCGTGGCGTGCCTGCCGGGACGCTGGAGCTTGTTCGACCGCGGCGGCGCGGCCAGCCAGTGGGTGGGGTGGCACCTGATCGTCGCCGCCTGGCTCGCCGCCGTCCGGGTGCAGTCCCGCGCGCTCGGCGACGGCCGGCGAGCCCGCATCGCCGCCGCGCTGGAATCGTTGTCAGTCGGCTGGGTGCTGGCGGCGCTGGCCGGCCTGGCCTGGTGGTCCGGAACGAGTTTTCTGGTCGGCGCGAGCGCAGGCGGCGTCGCCGGTGAAGTGGGTAGTCGCGCCGCTGCGGCCTGGCATGCGCCGGCGCTGCAAGCCGCATCCGCCGCGCTGGCGCTGGCCGCGGCGGCATGGCTGGCGTTTGCCTGGCCCGGTGTGCGCCAGCTGTGGACGGCCGGGGTCGCCGCCGTGCTGATCGCGCTCGCCGCATTCATGCCGGCGCTCGGCGCGGTGCTGTTCGTGCTGGCGGGGTGCGCCGCGAGTCACCGCTGGCGACTGGCGGCCGCCGCGGCACTGTCCGCGGCATGGATCGTCGGCAGCTTCTACTACCACCTCGGGTGGCCGCTGGCGACGAAGGCGGCCGTGCTCGTCGGCGCCGGTGCGCTGCTCGGTCTGCTGGCCTGGCTTGCGCCCCCGGGCGAGCCGGCTGCGAAACGCGTGGCCGCTTTGCCGGCCACGCTGCGTACCAAGGCCGGCATCGTGCTGGCGGCGCTGGCCGTGCTCGCGACCGTCAACATCGGCATCCTTCAGAAGGAGCGCCTGATCGCGGACGGCGAACCGGTGTTCGTCGAACTCGCACCGGTCGACCCCCGCTCGCTGATGCAAGGCGACTACATGCAGCTGAACTTCCAGCTCGGCGCCGTGTCGTCGCGCCTCGACGGGCTGCTGTCCGCCGACCGTCCCCGCGTCGTCGCGCGGCGCGACGCCCAAGGCATCGCCACAGTGGCGCGGCTGGACGACGGAACGCCGCTGGCAAGCGACGAGATCCGCATCGAGCTGACTCCGAAGAACGGACGATGGACGCTGGTCAGCGACGCCTGGTTCTTCAAAGAAGGCGAAGCCGATCGATGGGCCCGTGCACGCTACGGCGAGTTTCGTGTCGATGAGAGCGGGAAGGCGTTGCTGGTGGGCTTGCGCGGGCAGGGGTTGGAGGTGTTGTGATGCGCGCAGTGGATACCGGCTTTCGCCGGTATGACCCACGTTGCTCGCCTCATCGTTTCCCGCGCCTCACGAGCCGCCGACGTCATGCTCCACGGTTGCGCATCCAATCAGCAGTGTTGAAGAACGACGCCGCCAGGCGCTCGGCGAGCTCCGGCTCCAGGCCGACGTCGGCCATGGCTTGCTTCATGCAGGCCATCCACTGGTCGCGCTCGGCGATGCCGATCGTGAACGGCAGGTGCCGCGCGCGCAGCATCGGGTGGCCGAAGCGGTCGACGTAGTGCGGCGGTCCGCCGAGCCAGCCGCACAGAAACCAGAACAGCCTGTCGCGCGAGCCGTCAAGGCTCGTCGGATGCAGAGTCCGGATGCCGGCGTAGCCGTGCTCCAGGTCCATCAGGTCGTAGAAGCGGTCGACCAGCGTGCGCACGGCCGGCTCGCCGCCGATGCGGTCGTAGGGGGTGGGATCGCTCACTCGGCGAGTTTATCGGCGATGACGCCCATCGCCGTCGCCGCGGGGCAGCCGGGAATCGACTCCAGCAGCAGTTGGCGGCGCTGCACCGCCTCGCGCACCGACGGGTCGGTGGGAATCTCGCCGACCAGTTCCAGCTTCACCGGCGTGTCGGTGCCGTTGCTGACGTAGCGGTCGACCACCTGCTGCAGCTGGGCGCGTATCGCCCGGCCCTCGCCGCCGCGGCTGATCTGGTTGACGGCCAGCTTGATCATGCGTCGCTGCTGCTGCGTGGCAAGCACCTTGATCGTCGCGTAGGCGTCGGTCAGCGAGGTGGGCTCGGGCGTGGCGACCACCATCACGTCGTCGGCCAGCGACACCGCGAACAGCACCACGTCGGAGATGCCGGCGCCGGTGTCGAGCAGGATGCGGTCGAAGCGCGGCGCCAGCTTGTCGATGATGCCGAGCAGTTGGTCGCGCACTTCCGGCGTGAGGCGCGAATACTCGACCAGGCCCGAGCCGGCCAGCAGCACCGAGAAGCCGCCGGGCGCCGGAAGGATCGCGTCGTTCAGCTCGGCCTTGCCGGTGAACACGTCGTGCAGCGTGATCTTGGGGTACAGGTTCAGCACGACGTCCAGGTTGGCCAGGCCCAGGTCGGCGTCGAGCACCAGCACGCGCTCGCCGCGGCGTGTCAACGCGGCGGCGAGGTTGGCCGCGACGAAGGTCTTGCCCACGCCGCCCTTGCCGCTGGTCACCGCCATGATGCGCGCACGCCTGGCCGAGGCATTCGAAGGGGAACTCGTCATTCAATGTCCTGAAATTGCGACGTGCCGAACAGCAGGCTCTTTTCTTCGGCGCTGACCAGCGACACCGTCGGCTGCTCCAGGCAGGCGCGGTTGCGGCCCTCGCTCTTGGCGCGGTAAAGCTGCTGGTCGGCGCGCTCGATCCACAGCGGCGCCGATGAGCGCACCCATTGCGGGGCGAAAGCGCCGCCGATGCTGATCGTCACCGCCACCTCCGCGCCCGACGACACTGCCACCGGGCGGCGCTGTACTTTCAGCCGGATGCGTTCGGCCACCGTCTGGCCGAAGGCCGGGGGGCAATTGGGCAGGATGATCGCGAACTCTTCGCCGCCGAAGCGCGCCACCGTGTCCATCGGCCGCACGCAGTCCTGCAGCGCCTGGCCAACGGCCTTGATGACCTCGTCGCCGGCGGCATGGCCGTGGGTGTCGTTGACGCGCTTGAAGTGATCGATGTCGACCATCAGCACCAGTGCCGGCTCCCCGGCGCGGGCCACGCGGTCGATTTCGCGGGCGATCGCAAGCTCGAACTGGCGCCGGTTGGACAGCCCCGTCAGCGCGTCGCGGCTGGACAGGTCGCACAAGCCGTCGATGACCGCCTGCAGCCAGCGCAGCGAGCCCTGGGGCGCGTCACCCGGCAAGCTCTGCCCCGCCTGGGCAAGCAATTGCAACGCCGCTTGCAGCCTCAGCGTCGGTACCGGTTTCGGCTCGGAGGCGGCTTGCGCTGACACGATGGGAAGGCGGAGTCCACCGATCGAGTCTAGCAGCGGTCCCATCGACTGCCATCGGGAACTGTTCGGTGTTTCAGCGGCATCTTGGCGGTTCGCGCCGGCTCAAGAGCCGGACACTGCGACCGATATCTCATGAGCGGCCAGTCCGCATGGCCCCCCCTTGCCCGGCCGCTTCGCCACGTGGAGTCTGAATGAGCGCTGTCCTGTCTGCCGTCCCCGCCCCGCCTGTGCGGGTCGACACCGCCGCGGGGCCGGGCGAACAGGAGTTCACGTTCGGCCCGGCCGACTTCGAGCGGATCCGCCAGCTGATCTACCAACGTGCCGGCATCAGCCTGCACGCCGGCAAGCAGGCGATGGTGTACAGCCGACTGTCGCGCCGGCTGCGGGAAACCGGCTACCGCTCGTTCGCGAGCTACCTCGAATGGCTCGAGCACCCGCAAGGCCTTGCCGGCGAGCACGAGTGGCAGGAATTCGTCAACTGCCTCACGACCAACCTGACCTCGTTCTTCCGCGAGGAGCACCATTTCGTCGAACTGGCACGCGACCTGAAGACGCGCCATGCGCGCCCGCTGCGGATCTGGTGCAACGCCGCATCGACCGGCGAGGAGCCCTACTCGATCGCGATGACGGTGGCGGAAAGCATCGGCCACCACGGCGTGAGCATCCTTGCGAGCGACATCGATACCAAGGTGCTGGCCACCGCCGCCCGGGGCGTCTATGCGGCCGACTCGCGCGGCCTGTCGCCGGAGCGGCTGCGCGCCCACTTTCTTCGCGGCAAGGGGACGAACAGCGGCCACATTCGCGTGAAGCCCGAGACCGCCAAGCTGGTCGAGTTCCGTGCGCACAACCTGATGGATCTGCGCTGGTCGCTCGGCGACCCGTTCGACTGCGTGTTCTGCCGCAACGTGATGATCTATTTCGACGCCCCCACGCAGCGACGGGTGCTCGAACGCATCCACCGCGTCATGAAACCCGGCGGCCTGCTGTACGTCGGCCATTCGGAGAATTTCTCCGAGTCCAAGGACTTGTTCCGCTTGCGCGGCAAGACGATCTACGAGCGTGTCTGATCCGCCGATCAAGACGCCGAAGCCGCACGCCGATATCCAGCAAACCATGGCCACCGTTTCCTCCCTCTCGCCGCCCGCCGGTTCACGGCTGGACCAGCTCAAGGCGCAGGCGCGCAAGCCCGGCGAAGCGTCGTTCTTCTTTTACGACGCGCACTTCAAGAACGACGCGGTGAAGATCCTGCCCGGCGAGTACTTCGTGCACCACGAAGACCTGCTGATCATGACCACCCTGGGTTCGTGCATCGCCGCCTGCCTGTGGGACCGCAACGCCCGCATCGGCGGCATGAACCACTTCATGCTGCCCGAGGGCGCGAGCGACTCGGGTCGTTACGGCTCCTACGCGATGGAACTGCTGATCAACGAGATGATGAAACGCGGCGCGGCGCGCACCAGCATGGAAGCCAAGGTGTTCGGCGGTGGGCAGGTCATCGCCGGCATGAACACGATGAACGTCGGCGAGCGCAACACCACGTTCGTGATCGAGTACCTGAAGACCGAGCGCATACCGATTCTGTCCAAGGACGTGCTCGACATCTATCCGCGCAAGGTGTGCTTTCTGCCGGCCAGCGGGAAGGCGATGGTGAAGCGGCTCATGCCGCACAACGCCGAGGCGCTCGCCGCGCAGGACCGCGCCGCGGTGCAGCGCGCGGTGCCCGCCGCGACCGGCGGCGGTTCGGTGGACCTGTTCTGAACAAGGGGGGAGATGGAGATGACCAAGACGCGTGTGGTGGTGGTGGACGACTCGGCGCTGGTGCGCAGCCTGCTCACCGAAATCATCAATCGCCAGCCCGACATGGAATGCGTGGGCGCGGCCAGCGACCCGTATGCGGCGCGCGAGATGATCCGCAGCCTGAACCCGGACGTGATCACGCTGGACATCGAGATGCCGCGCATGGACGGCATCGACTTCCTCAGCAAGCTGATGCGGCTGCGGCCGATGCCGGTGGTGATGGTCTCCACGCTGACCGAGCGCGGCGCCGAGGTAACGCTGCGTGCGCTGGAGCTCGGCGCGGTCGATTTCGTCGCCAAACCGAAGATCGGTGTGGCCGACGGGCTGCGGTTGCTGGCGCAGGACATCACCGACAAGGTGCGGATCGCGGCGAAGGCGCAGCTGCGCCGGCTGCAGCTCAGCCCCCCGGCCGCCGAGGCGGCCAACGACGCCTCGGCCCGCGCGCCCTCGCCGGTCGTCAACCTCGGCCGCCTGTCGACCGAGAAGATCATCTTCATCGGCGCCTCCACCGGCGGCACCGAGGCGACCAAGGAAGTGCTGGCCCATCTGCCGGCCGACTGCCCCGCGGTGGTCATCACGCAGCACATGCCGCCCGGGTTCACGAAGAGCTATGCGGCGCGGCTGAACGGGCTGTGCCGAATCCGCGTGGCCGAGGCGCGCGACGGCGAACGCATCCTGCCGGGCCACGCCTACATCGCGCCGGGCGGCTTTCACCTGAGCGTGGAGCGCAGCGGCGCCAACTACATCGCCCGCGTGCAGGACGGCGAGCCGGTGAACCGGCACAAGCCGTCGGTCGAGGTCTTGTTCAAGTCGGCTGCCCGCGTCGTCGGCCCCAACGCGCTCGCGTTGATGCTGACCGGCATGGGCGCGGACGGCGCGAAGGCGATGAAGGAGATGCGCGACGCCGGCAGCTACAACTATGCCCAGGACGAAGCGAGCTGCGTCGTCTTCGGCATGCCGCGCGAGGCGATCGCCGCCGGTGCGGCACACGAGGTGCTGCCGCTGACGCAGATCGCGCCGAAGCTGATCGAGCGGCTGCGCAGCACGGCGGGGATGTCGCTAAACCGGGTTTGAGAGGCTGAGCTTCAGTGCTCGAAATGCCGGCCCAGTTGCATCTCAAGCCGCTGCTGCTTCTCGCTCTCGCGCCGCACCGCCGCCTGTCCGATCATCCACTCGGGCGCGCCGATGTCGCGCAGGAGCACCTCGTCCATGTCGGCGATGGCCTCCAGGTCGCGTTCGAGCTGCCGGCGCTCGGCGCGGCGGCGCCATGCCGTCTGCACCCGTTTCAGCAGGTCCATGGCGCCTTCGCGCAAGCGGTCGTGCCAGGGACGGACCAGAGGGATCGTCGTGGCGCAGCAAGTGACGGTGTTCATTGCGGTCTCCGGTGATGCGATTCGATGCTGGTAAGCATAGAAGCACAGAGGCCGGCGGGGAAGCGACTTGTTCTGGCCACATTGGTCAGCTATGCTTACCAGCATGGCCCGCTTGCCGCTGCACACCCTGCCCGCGTTCCGAACCGTCGCACAGCTTCAGAACCTGCGCGCCGCCGCTGAAACGCTGCACCTGACGCACAGCGCCGTCAGCCAGCAGATCCGCGGCCTGGAGGAACAGCTCGGTTTCGATTTGTTCGAGCGCCGCGGCCGGCGCATCGTGCTCAACGCGGCCGGCGAAGCGCTGCTGCGCAGCGTGGAGCCCGCGCTCGCGCAGCTCGACGACGGCGTGCAGGCGGCCGCGGCGGCGGCCAGCGGCTCCGCGCAGCGGCTGAAAGTGACCACGCTGCCGTCGTTCGCCCAGCGCTGGCTGCTGCCGCGCATCGGGCGCTGGCGCGAGCGGCATCCGACGCTGGCACTCGAAATCGACGCATCACAGCAGGTGATCGACCTTCAGCGCGACGGTTTCCACGCGGCGGTGCGGCAAGGCCTCGGCCCGTGGCCCGGACTGGACGCGGAACGTCTGTTCGACGCGCCCGTGCCGATCATCCTCGTGGGCTCGCCCGCGGCCGCGCGCCGCCTGCTCGGCGCTCAGCCCGAGGCGCTGGCGCGCGAACCGCTGCTCGGTGACGCCGATCTGTGGCGTCGCTGGTTCGCCGCCGCCGGGCTGCGCCTGCACGTCACGCCGGTGGCCGACTTCAACGACGCCGGGCTGATGTTGCAGGCGGCCGAGCAGAACTTCGGCCTCGCGCTTGCGCGAGAGCTGCTGGCGGCGGACGCGTTGTGCGACGGCCGGCTGGTGAAGCTTTCGCCCTTGTCGATCACGCACGAACAGGCCTACCCGTACCACCTCGTCTACCCGTCGGCGCTGCGCGACTGGGGGCCGCTCGTTTCGTTTCGAAAGTGGTTGCACGACGAACTGGAGATGTCGCAAGCGACGCTGCATCCGCCGTCGCCGCGACGGCGCGCGAAGGGAGGTGCAGCCTCGCAGCCGGGATGACATGCTGGATGACATCCGGGAGCGATTGCAAGTCGCTGAGGAAGCGTCACCCCGGCGAAAGCCGGGGTCCGCTGGTGGAGTGCCTTCCGCTGGGGTGCTTCCGAGCAGGTTGGTTTGTTCGTGTTGCAAGCCGGGTCGACGTCGGCCCAGCGGGCCACTTTTGACGGCCGAGGTACATCGAACCGTCAGCCCGCTCGTCAACTACGGGCCCGCTGCGCGTGGCCCTGGGTCCGGGTATCGATCTTGGTATTCGTCTTGTATTGGTCTTGGTATTGGTATTCGGTCCGCTTCGGACCGAAACAACAGGGGTCAGGCGGTTCGATGTGGCTCGGCGATCACAGGCCGCCCGCCGGACCGCCTAGCCACGTGCACGGCCTGATGTCGGGCCCTCTTCTTTGGTGACTTTCTTCTGGGCCAGCAGAAGAAAGTTACCCGCCCGCCGGGGCGGGACCCGGCCTGCAACACGAACAAATCAACCTGCTCGGAAGCACCCAAACAGTGGACCCCGGCTTTCGCCGGGGTGACGGCGCCGGGATGCGACCGTGTGAACACGCTCATGCCGCCGCTTCCGGCACGAATTCCAGTCGCCGGTTCGTGACCAAGCGGAATCGGCCGCGTCCCGTCTTCTCGATTCGCAGCGCGCCATTCCGCTCCATCAGTCGGCGCTGAAGCAGCAGCAGCCGCACGCTGAGGTTGTCCTGCACGTCGGGCAGACGCAGGTCGCCGCCGGCCAGGCGCAGCTCGCGCGTGGTGAATTCCGAACGACCGCGCCGCACGAACTCGTTGGCGATCTTCGAGAAGATCGCCCCGGCCACGCCCCTGATCAGGTACTCGTCATCGATGAACACGCTGTCGTCGCGTGGATAGTGTCGAATACGCAGCGGCGGACCGGCCGGCGCCGCGTCGGCAGGCTGCGCCACCTCTGAACCCACCGGCACGCCGGCATCGAGCTCGGCCGATTGCAGCGCGGCCAGTGCCTGTGCGAGCTGAGCGCCGAGCAGCGCGAGCGCATCCTCGTCGTCATAGCTGAAGAACTGGTCGCGGTTGCTTTCCACGAGCCGCGCACCCACCATGCGGCCGCGCGCGCTGCCGCACAGCAATACTGCGGCGGCGAACAATGGCAGGGAGAGACGGGTGATCACGGGAAGCTCCTTGAAGCATGGTTGAGGGACGAGGCAGAGTCTTCCGCTCTTGCCGCCGAGCGGCATCGTCCAAAGGAGCCACTGGACCCCTCTTGACGGGCCATGGGAGAGTCCGCATGAACCAGTCCGCGCGGTATCGGCGGACGAGGCGGTCATGTCGGGGGCCGTCTTCAGGTGGTCGCGCGCTCGCCCCAGATAGACGGTGCGCTTACTCTCTCTTACTAGAATGGGCCCCCACCTCTCAGCGAGAAATCAACCGTGACTGCCGAGCTTCAGACTTTGCCGATGGCGACGGACCTGCCGCTGACGAAGTTCCGGGTGCCTCGCCAGCGGCGGGATTTCGTGCGCCGTGACGCACTGCTGGCTCGCCTTCGGACGCTGACGCTGGCGCATCCGGTGACACTGATCTGCGCACCCGCGGGCTCGGGCAAGACGACGTTGATGCTTCAGCTTGCCGATCCCGGTGAACCGGGTGAAACGTATGTCTGGGTCGCGCTGGACGACAGCGACAACGATCCGGCCCAACTGCTCGCGACTTTGGTTCGTTCGCTGTTGCCGCTCGATCTGGCATGGGAAATGGATCCCCGCGCACTGGTGGCCAACGTCACTGGACGTGGCACCGAGGCGCGCGCGGCTCTCGCCGGCATCGTGAACGCACTCTGCACCGCGCCGGTGCAGCGCGTGGTCTGGCTGCTCGACGATCTCCATCGCATCACGGACCCTGTGGCTGCGAGCCTGTTCGAAGCGCTGATCGAACGTCTTCCTGAGCATGTGGCGTTGGTCGTGGCATCCCGCAGTGAGCCGGCCTTGCCGCTGGCGCGGCTGCGCGGCCACGGAGAACTCGGCGAGTTGGATGCCAGCCAGCTGCGCTTTGACGAGCAGACCGTCGTCGCCCTCGCGCAGCGCCGCTGGGGCAGTGCACCAGCGCTGGAGGTGGTGCGCGACACCGTAGAGCGTACTCGCGGCTGGGCTGTGGGCGTCAACCTGTTTCTTGCCTCGAACACCGGAACACGGATCCTCGGCGCGTTACTGGAGCGCGAGGCAGCCCCCAAGGCCCTGTTCGACTTCCTGGTGCAAGAGGTGCTCGACAAGCTGCCGGCAGACCTGCGGAAGTTCGCGGTTGCATGTGCCGTGCTGCCGGAGCTGAGTCCGCGGCTCTGTCAGGCCGTGACGTTGCGCAGCGACAGTGTCAGAGCGCTCGACGCTCTGTCGCGCCGCCATCTTTTCTTGAGCGTGATCGAAGAACATGAACCGGTGCTGCGTTTTCATGACCTGTTTCGCGACTTTCTGCTGACGCAACTTGCTCGTGAACCGCGCGAGTACCAGTTGTCGCTGCATCAGCGCGCCGCCGGCGCGGAGCGTCTGCCTGAGCGCGCGATCGGCCATTGGCTCGATGCAGAGTGCTGGAGTGAGGCGATGGACCTGATCGCCCGTCATGGGCTGAGGCTGGTCAGCGAAGGCGCCTACTCCAGCGTGGAGCGATGGATCGAGCGCCTGCCCGCCGACATGGTTCAAGCGGAACCGCGGCTGGCCTTGTTGCGCGCTGAATGCGCCTGGTCGCGCTGGGATTGGGAGCGGGTGCTGCTCTACGCCGCGCCGGCTGCCGACGGCCTTGCGCAATCCGGAGATCTGCCCGGTCGCCTGCGTGCGCAAGTGCTGCTTGCCGCCACACTCGGCGCGCTGGGCCATCTCGACGAACGTGCCGCGCTGACCGAGAGCAGCTTGGCACTCGATCTGCCTTCCAGTGACGCAGCGCAGTTCCATCTTCAGCGCGCCTGGAGCGATTTCTCGCTCGGGCACTGCGAGCGTGTCGGCGACCATCTGGCCGCGATGAACGTTCTGGTCGCGGAAGATCCGCAGCAGTACGCGCCGCTGGTCGCGCAAACGTTCAACTGCCATTTCGGCGGGCTTCCCGGCGTCACTGAGGCCTATTTGCGTTTTGCCGCGCTGTGCGGCACCGTGCCGAAGCCGGCTGCGATGCCGTGGCATTCGACGCCCGTGGTCCTCGGCGCCTGGGCGGCCCTGTGGCAAGCCCGCCGCGATGGTGCGACACACGCGCTAGAACGTGCAGAACAAATCCAGCACAGCTTCGGCAAGGTGCGCTACGTGCTCCTCGACGCGACGCACCTGCAAGGGCTGCTGCTCTCCGCCGGTGGCCGGTTCGACGCCGCTCGGCGGGTGCTGGAGGCGCTGCTCGCGGATGTCGAGTCCGGGGATGCCGACGGCTTGAGTCGCGTTTGGCAGCGTCCATATCGATGCGTTCTTGCACGCACATTCTGGATGGCGATGGATGGTGACGCGCTTGCAGCCCAGGCCGCGTTGCTTGCCGGGCCGCTGCGCTACCGCGAATGGCCCCTGACAGAGGGCGCGGTGAACACCATCTGCGGACAGGCCGCGCTGCTTGCAGACAATCTCGATGCGGCGCAAGCGGCGCTTCAAGCGGCGGCGGCCCATCATGCCCGGTACCCGGCGCCCGCGTTCTACGCGGATCCCAGAGTGGCGCTGGCGTATCTGCACACGCTTCGTCGAAACCCGTCCCAAGCCTGGACCACTGTGTTGCCCGTGGTGCAGGAGATTGCGCGCGACGGCACGCCCGGCCGGTTGCTGTTGGAACCGCCCGCAGTGGTGCGCCGCTTGCTCGACCTCTGCCCTGCCGAAGCGCCGGAATCCGCACAGGTCGCGAGCTTGCGGCAGATGCTGGAAGCATGGGACCATGGTCCACGCGATGCCGCACCGACATTGGCGTCCATGCCCCTGACGGAGGTTGCGCTTCGGCTTTCCGAGCGCGAACGTGAAGTGCTGGAGCTGGTGGCAAAAGGACTGCCCAACAAGCTGCTGGCGCGGCAGCTTTCACTGAGCTCGCACACGGTGAAGCGCCACATCGCAAACATCCTGGACAAGCTCGACTGCGACAACCGCGGCCAAGCGGCGAATCTTTGGAGGCGGGGCACCCTCTGAGGTCCATCGGCGCTGGACGATGGCTCCTTTGGGTGATGCGGCGGCGGCCCGTGACGCCGACACTGGGGAATCGGCTCCAGATTCCCCTCACCTGATGCAGGATGACCCCACCATCGATCCGATCTCGCGTGCATTGCAGTTGCTCGACCGGCCCGCGCAGTGGCCTCACGCTGCCGCGTGGCTCTACGGCGCCGAGGTACGCTGGCGGGCGCCTGCTCGCGGACTGTTCATCGAGGGTCGCAGCTTGGTGCTGGCGCAGCTGCGAGACGATGCGCGGCGCTTCTCCGCTGCCGAGTACTTCACGCTGCGTCGCGCTGTCGCGGGCGATCGCGTGATCGACGAGTCGGCGCTGAACCTCATCTTCCCCCACGACGGTATCCCTGGCGTGGCGCTGAACGTCGGCGACCGCGTCGAACTCAAGCGCACCCGGCTGCTGAGCTTTGCCGGCGGGTTGATCATCGACGAACTCAATCTGGAAGCCTGGACGCTGCTGCGTCGCGGCAGTTGAGTCGAGCGGCATCGGCATTGGACGCTTCGCGCCCAACGGCGTCGACGCGGCGGCCGCTGGCGCGGCGAGGCGCTGCTTCGCAACGGCAGCGGCGCTACACGGCGCTGATGTGCAGCTAGATCAGCCGGGCTGCGCGGTGCGTTCCAGTGCGACCCCTTCCGCATCGAAGACGTGCCCGCAGTCCGCGGGCAGCGCCACCGCAAGCCGGGCCCCCGGCGCCACCGGCACGTCGCCCGCCGCCTTGACGACGATCGGCTCCTTGCCGGTGCCTTCGAAGTAGAGGTAGGTGGTTTCGCCCAGCCGCTCCTGCCACAGCAGCGGGCGGGTCAGATGCTGGGTCGAGTCGCCCAGCGTGGCCTGTTCCGGCCGCACCCCCAGCGTCACGCGCTCGCCGGGGCAAAGCCGCGCCGCATGCACCGCAGCGCGCACGGTTTCGCCGCTGTCCAACCGCACGAGCGCGTGCGCCGCATGACCTTCCAGCAGCGTGCCCGGCAGCAGGTTCATCCGCGGTGACCCGATAAACCCCGCGACGAACAGGTTGCGGGGCCGGTGATACAGATCGAGCGGCGTGCCGCACTGCGCGACGCTGCCGTCGCGCTGCACCGTCGCGCCGGCATTCAGCACGACGATGCGGTCCGCGAGCGTCATTGCCTCCACCTGGTCGTGGGTGACGTACACGGTGCTCGCCTGGCCGAACTCGCGGTGCAGCCGGGCGATCTCGAAGCGCATCTGCACGCGCAGCGACGCATCCAGGTTGGACAGCGGTTCGTCGAACAGGAACACGCCCGGCTCGCGCACGATCGCCCGGCCGATCGCCACGCGCTGGCGCTGCCCGCCCGACAAGCCCCGGGGTTTGCGATCCAGCAGCTCGTCCAGCTGCAGCAGCCGGGCCACGTACGCGACCCGCTGGGCGATGACCGGCGGCGGCAGCTTCGCAAGGTTCATGCCGAACGACAGGTTCTGCCGCACCGTCATGTGGGGGAACAGCGCGTAGCTCTGGAACACCATCGCCACGCCGCGGCGCGCGGCCGGAACGTCGTTCATTCGCTCGCCGCCGATCAGCAGCTCGCCCGCGCCGATCTCCTCCAGCCCGGCGATCATGCGCAGCAACGTGGACTTGCCGCAGCCCGAGGGGCCCACGAAGACGCAGAACTCGCCCTGCCCGATGTGCAGGTTGACGTCGCGGATCACGTTGGCGTGGCCGACGTAGCCCTTGCTGACCGACTGGAACTCGATGCTCGCCATGGTGTGCGCGCGATGTTCGGACCGTGCCGCGCCCGGGACCTCAGTGCTTTCCGGGATTGGCGGGAAGGCAAAGCAGGCGTACTACTCCGTGGTGCGCACCACGGCCGGGTGTCAGAGGCTGAGAGTTTTTCGAGCGTGCCCGAGCAGCGCGCCAGAAGGTGGCCGATCTAGGCGCAAAGCACAGCCATAGCTCGGGCTATGGCGAGCATTTGCAACGACGAGCGGGCGCCTTCTGGCGTGATGAGCGGGCATGATCGAAAGACTCTCAGCCTCTCAGGCG
>DATKCI010000228.1:0-87259 GCA_035513255.1 Piscinibacter sp.
CGGCAAGCTGTCGGGCGGCCAAAAGCAGATGCTCGCGATCGCCCGCGCGATGGTCGAGCCGCGCCGCCTGCTGCTGATCGACGAGCCGAGCAAGGGCCTGGCGCCGGCGATCGTGCAGAACCTGATCGCCGCGCTGCGCGAACTGAAGTCCACGCAGACGACGGTGCTGCTGGTCGAGCAGAACTTCGCGGTCGCGCGCGCGCTCGGCGACCGCGTGGCGGTGATGGACGACGGCCGTGTCGTGCACCGCGGCGCGATGGCCGAATTGGCAACAGACGAATCGCTGCAGCACAAGCTGCTGGGACTTTCATTGGGAGCGCATCAATGACGATGGAATGGACCCGCAACAGTGGCGTCATCCCGGCCCTTCGACGGGCTCAGGACAGGCCGGCCTTCGGCCGAGCCGGGATCCACTGCCACGCGTGGACACCGGCGTTCGCCGGTGTGACGAAAGCGTGGAGGCGTCACGCATGAGACACCCAGTGTCAACCTGTTCTCCACGGGCCGCGGCGCCGGGCCGCCCCAAGCAAGGCCCGACCCTGATCCCCGATCGCCCTGAGCTTGTCGAAGGGTCGCCGTACTCGGCGAGCGGGGTGCTGTCATGAGCGCGACCGCTGCGGCCACTGTGCCGGCCACCACGCCCTCCGCCATCCCGAAGGCGAGCTTCGACTGGGTGCCCATGGCGCTGGTCCCGGTGCTCGCGCTGCTCGCGTGGCCGTTCATCGGCTCCTCGTCGACCTGGCTGACGCTGACCGTGGCCGGTCTCGCGATGGGGATGATCATCTTCATCATCGCGTCGGGCCTCACGCTGGTGTTCGGCCTGATGGACGTGCTGAACTTCGGGCACGGCGTGTTCATCGCCCTCGGCGCCTTCGTCGCGATGAGCGTGCTCGGCTCGATGTCCGACTGGACCTCGTCCGGCAGCCTGTGGCTCAACCTCGCGGCCGTGCTGCCGGCGATGCTGGTCGCGATGGCGGTCGCCGGCGCGGTCGGCTGGGCCTTCGAGCGGGTGCTCGTGCGGCCGGTCTACGGCCAGCACCTGAAGCAGATCCTCATCACGATGGGCGGCATGATCATCGGCGAGGAACTGATCAAGGTGATCTGGGGGCCGGGCCCGCAGCCGCTGCCGTTGCCGGAGGCGCTGCGCGGCGTGCTGACTTTCGGCGACGCGGCGGTGGAGCGGTTTCGCCTGCTCGCCGTCGTGATCGGCGCCGCGGTGCTGATCGCGATGCTCTACACGCTGAACCGCACCAAGCTCGGCCTCTTGATTCGCGCCGGCGTGCAGGACCGCGAGATGGTCGAAAGCCTCGGCTACCGCATCCGGCTGCTCTTCATCGGCGTGTTCGTCACCGGCTCCGCGCTCGCGGGCCTGGGCGGCAGCCTCTGGGGCCTGTACCAGCAGGGCGTGGTGCCGCAGATGGGCGCGGCGGTCAACGTGCTGATCTTCATCGTCATCATCATCGGCGGACTCGGCTCCACGCTGGGCTGCCTGGTCGGCGCGCTGCTGGTGGGGCTGATGGCCAACTACACCGGCTTCCTCGCGCCCAAGGTCGCGATGTTCTCCAACATCGGCCTGATGGTGATGATCCTCCTGTGGCGCCCGCAGGGCCTGTACCCCGTGACGAACCGGTAGTCCTATGAACCCCCACGTCGCTTTGCTCCTGCCCCCCGAGGGGGCGCCGCACCCCTTGGGGCGGCCCGGCGGGAGCGCGGAGTAACCATGCTGAACCGCCTGCTCTCCCACGACCTGCCGCGCAACCGCTGGCTCACGCTGTTGCTCGTCGCGATCGTGCTCGGCCTTGCGCTGACGCCGTTCCTGTTCCCTGGCACGCGCGCGCTGAACGTCTCGGCCAAGATCCTCGTCTTCATCGTGCTGGTGGCTAGCTTCGACCTGCTGCTGGGCTACACCGGCATCGTCAGCTTCGCGCACACGATGTTCTTCGGTATTGGCGCCTACGGCGTGGCGATCGCCAGCACGCGGCTCGGTCCGCAATGGGGCTCGCTCGCGCTGGGCATCGGTGCGGCCCTCGCGATCTCGCTGGTGTTGTCGCTGCTCATCGGTCTGTTCAGCCTGCGCGTGAAGGCGATCTTCTTCGCGATGATCACGCTCGCGGTCGCATCGGCCTTCCTGACGCTCGCCTCGCAGCTCTCCGAGTTCACCGGCGGCGAGGACGGGCTGAGCTTCAGGGTGCCCGAGGCCCTGCAGCCCGGCACCGAGTACCTCGAAGAGACCTTCCTCGGCGCATCGATCGACGGCCGCTTCCTCACCTACTACCTGCTGTTCGTCACGGCCGTCGTGCTGGTGCTCGCGATGCTGCGCATCGTCAACTCGCCGTTCGGCCGCGTGCTGCAGGCGATTCGCGAGAACGACTTCCGCGCCGAGGCGATCGGCTACCGCACAGTGGTCTATCGCACGCTGTCGAGCGTGCTGTCCGCGCTGTTCGCAACGCTCGCCGGCTGCCTGCTCGCGCTCTGGCTGCGCTACAACGGGCCGGACACCTCGCTGTCGTTCGAGATCATGGTCGACATCCTGCTGATCGTCGTCATCGGCGGCATGGGCACGATCTACGGCGCGGTGATCGGCGGCGCCTTGTTCGTGCTCGCGCAAAGCTACCTGCAGGACCTGATGCAGCTCGGCGCGTCGGCCGTCGAAGGCGTGCCGGTGCTGTCGCAGCTGGTGTCGCCCGATCGCTGGCTGCTGTGGCTGGGCATTCTGTTCGTGTTGTCGGTCTACCACTTTCCGAGCGGCGTGGTCGGACGGCTGCGCGCCGCAGGACCTGCCATCGCCCGCCGCTGAACCCCCCCGAGACCCGCCAGGAGCCATCGAATGACCCAGCCACTACCGCGCCGCTGCAACACGTTGTGGGCATGCACCCTCGCCGGCTTGCTCGCCGCATGCGGTTCGAGCAGCGACCCGGTGGAGGAACTCAACGCCAAACCCGCCTATGTGGGAGAGGTCACCGAAACGAGCTACGACGGCGGCGCCGACGACTTGCTGACTGCCGGCCTCGGAAAAACCGGACTCGCCGGCGCCTTGCCGGCCTACGCCGACCCCGCGCAGCCGACCGCCGCCGAGCTGCGCCGCGCGGCGATCTACAACAACTACCGCGCGCTGCTGGACATGACCGAGGCGGGCGGCTACGGCACGCTGTACGGCCCGAACGTCGATGCCGACGGCAACGTGACCGCAGGCGAGGGCAAGATCGCCGGCGTGGAGTTCATCGCGTTCAGTGACGACGGCAGCGGTTTTCAGAACGTCACGCTGATGGTGCAGATTCCGGCCGGCTTCGACCCCGCCAACCCCTGCATCGTCACCGCCACCTCGTCCGGGTCACGCGGCATCTACGGCGCGATCTCCACCGCCGAGTGGGGGCTGAAAAAAGGCTGCGCGGTCGCCTACACCGACAAGGGCACCGGCGCGGCGCCGCACGACCTCGCGAACGACACGGTGCCGCTGATGGACGGCACCCGCGCCACGGCGATGGTCGCCGGCGACGACGCACAGTTCCGCGCCCCGCTGTCCGACGCGCAGCGGATCGCGTTCAATGCCGCCGCGCCCAACCGCTTCGCGTTCAAACATGCCCATTCGGAACGCAACCCCGAGAAGGACTGGGGCCTGTTCACGCTGCAGGCCATCGAGTTCGCGTTCTACGCGATCAATGAACGCCATGGCGAGATGAACCTCGCGGGCAATGCCCGGCTGCGCACGTTCACGCCGGCCAACACGCTGGTCATCGCTTCGAGCATCTCGAACGGCGGCGGCGCGGCGATCGCTGCGGCGGAGCAGGACACGCAGGACCTGATCGACGGCGTCGCCGTGTCGGAGCCGGCGGTCGAGATGCCGGCCGACTCGGGCGTCGGCGTGCAACGCGGCGCCACCACGCTCGCCGTGTCGGGCAAACCGCTGGTCGACTTCACCACGCACGCCAACCTGTTCCAGAGCTGCGCGTCCTTGTCGAGCCAGCTCGCCGGCACGCCGTTCCAGGCCAGCTACGCCGCCGGTTTCGGCTTCTTCGCCGGCAACCGCTGCGCATCGCTGAAGGCCAAGGGCTTGCTCGACGCGACCACCACGGCCGCGCAGGCCGACGAAGCGTTGCAGAAGCTGCGCGACTACGGCTGGGAGCCGGAGTCGGACGCCCTGCACGCATCGCTCGCCGCCTTCGAGGTGGCGCCCGCGGTCAGCGTGACCTTCGCCAATGCGCTTGCACGCGCCAGCGTCGCCGACCGGCTGTGCGGCTACAGCTACGCGGCGATCGACGCGGCCACCGGGACCGTGACGACGATCGATCCGGCGCAGCTCGCGCAGATGTTCGCCACCGGCAACGGCGTGCCGCCGCAGTCGGTGCCCAACGTGGCGCTGATCAACGACGCCAACCCGGCCGGGCCCATTCGCGACTTGATCTCGGTCTCGCCGTCCACGTCGCTGATGGACTGGAACCTGGACGGGGCGCTGTGCCTGCGCGACCTGCTGACCGGCACCGGCGATGCGGCACTCGCGCTGCAGGCCGGCCTCGACGAAACCCGGCGCAGCGGCGACCTGCGCGGCAAGCCGGCCCTCATCGTTCACGGCCGGGACGATGCGCTGCTGCCGGTGAACCACACCTCGCGCCCCTACTACGCACTGAACAAGCTCACCGAAGGGGCCGAGAGCCGGCTGTCGTACATCGAGGTCACGAATGCGCAGCACTTCGACAGCTTCATCGGCATCTCGCCGGCCGTCCTCCCCGGCTGGGACTACGACACGCGCTACGTGCCGCTGCACCTGTATCTGAACCGCGCGCTCGATGCGATGTACGCGCACCTCAAGAACGGCACGGCGCTGCCGGCCAGCCAGGTCGTGCGCACCGTTCCGCGCGGCGGCGTGGCCGGCGCGGCACCGGCGATCACGGCCGCCAACGTTCCGCCGATCGCCGCCACGCCGGCGGCCGGCGACGCGATTGGCTTCGCCGGCGACACCGTCACGGTGCCCGACTGAGAGGCCCCTCCCGATCCGGTTGCACGAGAGCCCCCATGTCGTTCACGTCCCACTACCTGGCCTGCGAAGGCCGCGAGCTCCACTACACCGAATGGGGCCATGGCCATGCGGAAACCATCGTTGCCTGGCACGGCCTTGCCCGCACCTGCCGCGACATGGACGACATTGCCGAGCACCTGTCGCAGCACTACCGCGTGATCTGCCCCGACGCGATCGGCCGCGGGCTGAGCCAATGGAGCCCGGACCCGGAGAACGAATACTGCCTCCGGTTCTACGTCAAGCTCGCGCTTTCGCTCGTGGACCAGCTCGACATCGAGCATTTCCACTGGCTGGGCACCTCGATGGGCGGGGCCATCGGTACGCTGGCCGCGGCCGGCCCCCTGCGCGGACGCATACGCCGGCTGGTCCTCAACGACAACGGCCCGCAGCTCGCCGATGCGGCAATCGCGCGCATTCGCAGCTACGCCGGCAACCCAGCATCGTTCGCGACGGTGAGCGAACTGGAAGCGTATTTCCGAACTGTCTACAAACCGTACGGCTGGCTCAGCGATGCCCAGTGGCGGCGCCTCACCGAGACATCGACGCGTCGCCTGCCGGACGGCCGCGTGACGCCGCACTACGACCCCGCGATGGTGATGCAGTTCACCCACCACGACGACGACTACCGGCTGTGGGACGCCTGGGACAGCCTGGACCTGCCGGTGCTGTGCCTGCGCGGCGAAACCTCGGACCTGCTGCTGGCCGAAACCGCCGACGCGATGCGCCAGCGCGGACCGCGCGCCGTGGTCATCGAGATTCCCGGCTGCGGCCACGCCCCGGCGCTGAACACGCCGCAGCAGTACGCGCTGGTGGAGCGCTTCTTCGCGGGGTCGTAGCCCGGATGCAATCCGGGATTCGGCGCATCGCTCGAACGCTGCTCCCGGATTTCATCCGGGCTACGGGTCAGCGCTGCGCGCGCGCCGATCGCGGCGTCGCTGGCGATTCGTGGGCCTCGAGCGCGAACGGGTTGACGATGCGAAGCTCGTCAATTCTGACGCCGTGCTGAAGGTCTTCGGAGTACAGCGTGGTGCAACCGGCATCGAGCGCCGCCTGAATCACCAGCGCATCCCATGCCGACAGCCGGCGCTTCTGGCTCAGGGTCAACGCGCGCACGACGAACTCGGCGCTCGATCCGATGATCCGTTCCTGCGACAAGGCGCGCACGACTTCAAGCGCGTCGGCGGGTGCGAGGGCCTGCTTGCGGGTCAGCGTGACGTACGTCTCCTGGAGCACCTGGGTGCTGAACACGGCGGTTCCTGCAGACATGTGGTCGCTCAACAGCGCCAAGGCCTGTTCTTGCTTCAGCGGGGCACCGCGGTCGAACCCGTAGACGACGACGTTGGTGTCGAAGAAGGCGCTCATCGGGCGCCGCGACCCGATTCGCGATAAAGGGTTTCGCGGCCCGGCCACAGCGGCTCGGGCAGCGGTCGTGCTTTCTTTGCCAAGGCTTTCAGCCTGGCGGCGCGTGCGGCGCCGTCGCCCTCGGTCTGTGCAAAGCGCGCGATCGCCTCACGGCAAATCTCGTTGACGCTCGTGCCTTCGTGAACGGCCCGCACTCGGGCGGCTCGCAGCAGTTGGTCATCGACGACGATCGTGAGATTGGCCATGGTTTGCCTGCGTTGCTCGGGCGGGACACGGGATCAGTGTAGCACTGGAGCCGTGGTGCGTACCAACAATCCGAAACGAATCGATACGAACCGTGTGGCATCGGGACATCCGCAGGCGCGACGCTTAGTGACCACCGCAGAAGGAGTGTCGAATGAATCTGACGATCAACGGCCGCAGCCAGAACGTGCCGGCGGGCTGGGAAGACGAATCGCTGTTGTGGGTGCTGCGCGAGGCCATCGGCCTGGTCGGCACGAAGTTCGGGTGCGGCGTCGGCCTGTGCGGCGCCTGCACCGTGCTGGTCGACGGCGCGGCGCAGCGCGCGTGCCTGCTGCCGCTGCACGCGGTGCAGGGTCGCGAAGTCACCACCATCGAAGGCCTGGCGCGCGGCGATACGCTGCATCCGGTGCAGCAGGCCTGGCTGGACGAAGCGGTGCCGCAGTGCGGCTACTGCCAGAGCGGCCAGATCGTCGGCGCGGTCGCGTTGCTGCGTTCGGTGCCGCAGCCGAGCGACGCCCAGATCGACGACGCCATGGCCGGGCACCTCTGCCGCTGCGGCACGCAGCACCGCGTGCGCGCGGCCATCCACCGTGTCGCCGGACAGCCGGCCGGGCCGAAGCGATGAAGCGCCGCTCCTTCCTGGCCGCCTCGGCCGCGGGGCTGACCGTCGGCTTCTTCAGCGGCTGCACGTTTCCGGTCATCCCGAAGCGGCCGGCGCCGTCGCTCGACGACGCGATGGGCTGGATCCGTCATCACGGCGGCGGCTTCACGCTGTTCCTTGCGCGGGCCGAGATCGGCCAGCACATCGGCACGGCGCTGCGCCAGATCGCCTGCGAGGAGCTCGGGGTCGAATCGGATGCGGTGCGCCTGCAGCTGCCTTCCACGGACGACGTGGCCCGCGTGCGGGCGACGGTCGGCAGCGAGTCGATCAAGGCATTCGCGTTGCCGCTGGCGCAGGCCTGCGCGACGCTTCGCGAAGCGCTGGCGCGCGGCGAAACGCAAGGCACGCTGGCGCCGCGCGCGGTGCCGATCGCCGAGCTGCGCAGCCTCGGGCCCGGCTCGGCGCGCCGCCATGTGGGCCGGTCCGTGCCGACCGCCTTCGGCCGCGAGATCGTCACCGGTGCGCCGCTGTTCGCGAGCGACGTTCGCCTGCCCGGCCTGCTGTACGGCCGCGTGTTGCGCGCGGAGGTGTCGCCGGAACTATTGTCGGAGCCGATCGCGTTCGACGAGGTGGCGGCGCGGGCGGTGCCGGGTTTCGTCGCCATCGTGCACGACGAGCTGCTGCGGCATGCGGGCAGCACTGGCGTCGGCATCGTCGCGCGCACGCCGGGGGCGCTCGACCGCATCGCCGTCGCGCTCGGCCTGCAGTGGCGCGTCGACGGGCAATTCGGGCAGGCAGACATCGACGCTCGGCTGGACATCGATCGCCGGCTCGGCGACGGCGCCCTGCGCCACACGCCGAAAAGCGACGCCATCGAGCGCGATGCGCCATGGACCGTCGATCTGCGGCTGGACGTGCCGCTGGCAGCGCACGCGCCGATCGAACCGCGCTGCGCGGTGGCCTCGTACCGCGCAGCGCCGGACGGCGCGATGCTCGAGCTGTGGGCCGGCACGCAGGACCTGTTCTACCAGCGTGACGTGCTCGCCAAGCGCCTGGGTCTGGACGAGCGGCGTGTTCGCGTGCAGGCGCACCGAGTCGGAGGCGCCTTCGGTGGCAAGACGCTTCCCACGGTCGAGCTCGAGGCGGCGGTGCTGTCGCGTGCGGTGTCGGCGCCGGTCAAGCTGCAGTGGACACGCGCGCAGGAATTCACGCTCGGGTTCCACCGCCCGCCGTCCAGCCACCGCATCCGCGCCCGCGTGAAGGACGGCCGCCTCACCGACTGGTGGCATGCCTTCGCGAGCAGCCACATCCTGTTCACCTCGGCCGCGCTGCCGCCGTGGATGCAGCGTTTCACGGACTTCATCGGCGACGACGGCGTGGCGCGCGGTTCACAACTGCCGTACGAGGTGCCGCGGCAGCGCATCGAGTTCGACGTGCTTCGTCTGCCGGTGCACACCGGCCCATGGCGTGGTCTGGGCGCCGGACCGAACGCATTGGCGATGGAAAGCACGATCGACGAATGCGCGCGGGCCAGCGGCACCGACGCGCTCGCGTTTCGGCTCGCTCATCTGGGCGACACGCGCCTCGTGCGTGCGCTGAAGGCGGTGGCGCGCGATGCCGGCTGGCCCGGCCGGCCGCCGAGCGACGCCGCGATGCTTCGTGGCCGCGGCATCGCCGGCGGCGTCTACAAGGGCATGAGCGTCGCCGCCGCAATTGCCGACGTGGCGGTGAACCGCGCCAGCGGCGCGGTGCGGGTCACCCGCCTGTGGTGTGCACACGACTGCGGCCGCGTCGTCCACCCCGACGTCGTGCGCGCGCAAGTCGAGGGCAACCTCGTCTGGTGCCTGGGGATGGTGCTGGTCGAGCGGCTGCCGGTCGCCGATTCCGGCGTCGCCGCGGCCACTTTCGCCGATTCGCCGATCCCGCGCATCGGTGACGTGCCGACCATCGCCGTCACGCTGATCGACGACGGCGATGCACCCGGCGGCGCCGGCGAGACCGCGATGGTCGCCGGCGCTGCGGCGATCGCCAACGCGCTGCGCGATGCCGTCGGCGTGCGGTTCAGCCGCATGCCGGTGCGCGCGGCGGACGTGCTGGAGGCGCTGGCGTCGCAGCGCGGCACGCTTTAGCGCCGGAACTTGCCGTCCTGGCCGATGATGGACAGGTCGGCGTAGTCCAGGCCGCTGTGGTTGCCGGCCGTGTAGGTCACTTCGAGGCCGCCGATGTCGACCTTGCGGAAGGTCTCCATCGCCTGGCGCAGGCTGGCGCGGGTCGGGCTCGCGCCGGCGCGGCGCAGGCCCTCGACCAGCACCTTCGCGCCGGCGTAGCCCTCCAGCATCGCCGGCGTGACTTCGGTCATGCCCTTCGCGCGGGCGAGGTCGAAGGCCTCTTTCACCATCGGGGCCGACAGCGAGCGCTCGTACGGAAAGATCTGCGTGACGATGACGCCGCGCGAATGTTCGCCCAGCATCTTGATGAAGCCGCCCGATGCATTGTTGGACACGGTCACGATCTGCGCGCGCGAGCCGGCGTTGCGGATGACCTTGGTGCCCTCCGAGACGGCCCCTGCCGAACCGATGAACATGACGGCTTGCGCTTCCATCGAGGCGGCCTTCTTCGCGATGACCGAGAAGTCGGACTTCACGCGATCGAACTTCTCGACGAACAGCGGCTCGAGCTTGGCCGCCTCGAAGCCCTTGCGGGCCCCGGTCGCGCAGTCCTCGCCGAACGTGTCGTCCACGTGCACCAGCGCGATGCGCGTGAGGCCGATCGTCGCGAGGTGGGTGACGGCTTTCTCTGACTCGCGCTGGTAGGTGGCTCGCACGTTGAAGATCCACGGGTTGACCGGCTTGTGCAGCAGCATCGCGCCGGTCGACGGCGCCACCAGCGGCACCTTGAACTCTTCCAGCAGCGGCATCACGGCCTGCGTGTGCGGCGTGCCGCGGATCAGGAACAGCGCGATCGCCTTGTGTTCGGTGATCAGCTTGCGTGCGTTGACCACCGTCAGCTTCGGGTCGAACTTGTCGTCCAGCGAGACGAGCTCGATGCGCTGGCCGGCGACACCGCCCGTCGCGTTGACATGGTCGATGTAGAGCTTGGCGCCGTCAGAGTTTTCCTTCACGCCGGCCGAGACCGGCCCGGTGAAGCCGGACGACTGTCCGACGACGATCTGTGCCTGCGAAGCGGTCGAGAGGAACAGGGCGCCCAGGCTCAATGAGAGAGCCCGGCAGATGCTTGCCAATGAGGTCATGCGTGTCTCCTTGCGTTCCGGCGGGCTTGTCGTAGGTCGTCAGGTGCCCAACCGAAGGTCAGTGTTGCGAGTGTGCCGGCCGCACGCATTGTGGAAAACCGAGGTCGGCCCGCCAAAGTGTGTGAAAGGCCCGGGTTCCGCGGGTTTGCTGCGCGTCCCTAGAATGTTCGGCTCCGCCCGCCTCACCCCCACCCCCATGACCTCCGGTGTTCCACGTGAGCCCGATCTGGCCTTCGGCCCGTCGACCGGGTTGATACGCATCCGCGGCGCCCGCCAGCACAACCAGAAGAACCTGGACCTCGACATCCGCACCGGCGAGATGACGGTGGTCACCGGCCCCAGCGGTTCGGGAAAATCCAGCCTCGTGTTCGACACGCTGTACGCCGAGGGGCAGCGGCGCTACGTGGAAACCTTCAGCGCCTATGCGCGCCAGTTCCTGGACCGCATGGACCGGCCGGCGGTCGACCGTGTCGACGGCGTGCCGCCGGCGATCGCGATCGACCAAACCAACCCGGTGCGCACCTCGCGTTCGACGGTCGGCACGATGACGGAGCTGAACGACCACCTGAAGCTTCTTTACGCCCGCGCCGCCGAGCTGTTCGACCGGCAGACCGCGAAGCGGGTGCGGCACGACTCGCCGGAAACGATCTATGCGGAGCTGATGGAGCGCACACGGGAGGCCGATCCGCGGCTGGTCGTGACGTTTCCGGTGGAACTGCCCGCGAGCGCGACACCCGAGGAAGTCGAGCAGTGGCTGGCGGCCAGCGGCTTCACGAAGGTGCAGGCGCAGCGCGAAGTCGCGTCGCCGACCGGGCCGCGCAAGCTGCTCGACGTGGTGGCCGACCGGTTCCGCATCCAGGGCACCGAGAAGGTCCGCGCAGTGGAGGCGATCGAGGTCGCGCTCAAGCGCGGCAGCGGACGGGTCAATGTCTACGTGCTCGCCGAAGAGGCCGAACCGGCGCTGTGGCGTTACTCCACCGGCCTGCATTGCCCTGACAGCGACATCCGCTACAGCGACCCGCAGCCGGCGCTGTTCTCGTTCAACTCGGCGATGGGCGCCTGCGAGACCTGCCGCGGCTTCGGCCGCGTGATCGGCGTCGACTACGGGCTCGTGATTCCGGACCATCGCAAGACGCTGCGCAGCGGCGCGATCAAGCCGATGCAGACGCCGGCCTGGAAGGAATGCCAGGACGACCTGATGAAGTACGGCGGCGAGGCCGGTATCCCGCGCGACACCGCGTGGGCCCAGCTGACCGACGCGCAGCGCGAGTGGGTCATCCACGGCTCGCCGCACTGGAACGGCAACTGGAACAAGCAGTGGTACGGCGTCAAGCGCTTCTTCGAGTACCTCGAATCGAAGGCCTACAAGATGCACATCCGCGTGCTCTTGTCGAAGTACCGCAGCTACACGCCCTGCGGCACCTGCGGCGGCGCGCGGCTGAAGACCGAGGCGCTGCTGTGGCGGCTGGGCGGCAAGGAAGACGCCGACTCAGTGCTCGCGCCGGCGCTGCGTTTCATGCCGGCCGGCGTGGCGTGGTCGCGCGATCAGCTCGAGGCGATGCCGGGGCTGACCGTGCACGACCTGATGTTGATGCCCATTGACCGCATCCGGCGCTTCTTCGACGGCCTGTCGTTGCCGAGCACGATGCTCGACGAGGCGTTGAAGCTGCTGCTCGACGAGATCCGCACCCGGCTGAAGTACCTCTGCGACGTCGGCCTCGGCTACCTGACCCTGGACCGCCAGAGCCGCACGCTGAGCGGTGGCGAGGTGCAGCGCATCAACCTGACGACGGCGCTCGGCACCTCGCTGGTCAACACGATGTTCGTGCTCGACGAACCGAGCATCGGCCTGCACCCGCGCGACATGAACCGCATCGTCGAGGCGATGCACCGGCTGCGCGACGCCGGCAACACGCTGGTCGTCGTGGAGCACGACCCGGCGGTGATGCTCGCGGCCGACCGGCTGATCGACATGGGCCCCGGCCCCGGCGAACGCGGCGGGCGCATCGTCTTCGACGGCGCGCCCCACGCGGCGAAACACGCTGACACGCTGACCGGCGCCTACCTCGGCGCGCGCAAGCACGTCAGCATGGGCATCAAGCGGCTGGTCGGCGAGTCCACGCCAAAGTTGATCGTCGAAGGCGTGCGCGAGCACAACCTGAAGCACGTCACGGTCGAGTTCCCGCTGCAGCACCTGGTCTGCGTGACCGGTGTGTCCGGCTCGGGAAAGAGCACGCTGATGCAGGACGTGGTGTTCCCGGCGCTGGCGCGGCACTTCGGCAAGCCGACCGAAACGCCCGGCGCGCACGACCGCCTGCTCGGCGCCGACTGGCTGACCGAAGCGGTCTTCGTCGACCAGTCGCCGATCGGCAAGACGGCGCGTTCCAATCCCGCGAGCTACGTCGGCGCGTTCGACGAGATCCGCAAGCTGTTCGCCGGCACGCCGCTGGCCGCGCAGCGCGGCTACGGCGCGGGCATGTTCAGCTTCAACGCCGGCGACGGGCGCTGTCCGACCTGCGGCGGCTCCGGCTTCGAACACGTCGAGATGCAGTTCCTCTCCGACGTCTACCTGCGCTGTCCCGATTGCGACGGCCGGCGCTTCCGCACCGAGCTGCTCGACGTGAAGATCACGCGCCGCGCGGCCGATGGTGCGGTCCGCGATCTCAGCGTGGCCGACGTGCTGGAATTGACCGTCAGCGAAGCGGTCGACCTGTTCAGCGGCGACCGCGAGGTGCGGCGCGTGCTGCAACCGATCGTCGACGTCGGGCTGGAGTACGTGAAGCTGGGCCAGCCGGTGCCCACGCTGTCCGGCGGCGAAGCGCAGCGGCTGAAGCTCGCCGGCTTTCTTGCCGAAGCGGCACAGAGCGCGACCGCGAGCCGCCAGCCGGTCGCCCGCAAGGGCACCTTGTTCATGTTCGACGAGCCGACCACGGGCTTGCATTTCGACGACATCGCAAAGCTGATGCGCGCGTTCCGCAAGCTGCTCGACGCCGGCCATTCGCTGGTCGTCATCGAGCACAACCTCGACGTGATCCGTGCGTCCGACTGGTTGCTCGACCTCGGACCGGAAGGCGGCGAGGGCGGCGGCGAGGTGGTGTGCGTCGGCACGCCCGAGGAAGTAAAGCGCCACCGCAGCTCGCACACCGGCAAGGCGCTGCGCGACTACGACATCACGATGGGCATAGCCCCCCTCGAAGCGAACGAAAAACTTCCTCTCCTCCTGGGAGAGGGCTGGGGTGAGGGCGCGCCACTTCAGAGTCAGCTGCTCTCTCAGCGCCGCGCCCTCACCCTACCCTCTCCCGGGGCCACGAAGGGGCCCCTTCGTGGCCCTCGGAGAGGGGAAGAATCCATCCGCATCGTCAACGCCCGCGAGCACAACCTGAAGTCGCTCGACGTCAGCATCCCGCGCGGCCGCTTCAGCGTGATCACTGGGGTGTCGGGCAGCGGCAAGAGCACGCTCGCCTTCGACATCCTCTTCAACGAAGGCCAGCGCCGCTACCTCGAGTCGCTGAACGCCTACGCCCGCAGCATCGTGCAGCCGGCCGGCCGCCCCGAAGTCGATGCGGTCTACGGCATCCCGCCCACCGTCGCGATCGAGCAGCGCCTGTCGCGCGGCGGGCGCAAGAGCACCGTCGCGACGACGACCGAGGTCTGGCACTTCCTGCGCCTGCTTTACGTGAAGCTCGGACTGCAGCACTGCGTGAAGGACGGCGCGCCGGTCAAGCCGCAAAGCGTCGAGAGCATCGCGGCGCAGATCCTGCGCGACCACAAGCACCAGCACGTGGGCCTGCTCGCGCCGCTGGTCGTCAACCGCAAGGGCGTCTACACCGACCTCGCGAAATGGGCCAAGGCGCGCGGCCACACCCACCTGCGTGTCGACGGCGACTTCGTCAAGGTCGACCCATGGCCGCGGCTGGATCGCTTCAAGGAACACACGCTGGAGCTGCCGGTCGGTGACCTCGTCGTGCGCCCCGACAACGAAGCCGAGCTGCGCGAGATGCTCGGCCGCACGCTGGAGCTGGGCAAGGGCGTGATGCACCTGCTGAGCCCGCTCGAAGGCCTGCGCGGCGCAATGCTCGCCGGCACCCCGACGCGCAAGGTCGGCGACGTGAAGGTGTTTTCGACCAAGCGCGCCTGCCCGGTCTGCGGCACCAGCTACCCCGAGCTGGACCCGCGCATGTTCAGCTACAACAGCAAACACGGCTGGTGCACGACCTGCGTCGGCACCGGGCTCGCGTTGACGCGCGAGCAGCGCAAGGCCTACGACGACTCGGTGCGCGACGACGACAACAAGGGGCGCGAGCAGAGCTTTCCGTCGGAGGAGACCGAGGTCGAAGGCGTGGTCGACGCGCCGTGCCCGGACTGCGGCGGCACCCGGCTGAACCTGATCTCGCGTGGCGTCACCTTCCAGGACCATTCGATCGCATGGATCGCCCAGTGGGCCGTGACGGACGCGCGCAAGTGGGTCGAGTCGCTGCAGCTGACCGGGCGCGATGCCGAGATCGCCCGCGACGTGATCACCGAGATCCACAGCCGGCTCGAGTTCCTCGAGGAGGTGGGGCTCGGCTACCTGACCTTGGACCGCGCCGCCCCGACCTTGAGCGGCGGCGAAGCGCAGCGCATCCGCCTGGCCGCCCAGCTCGGCAGCAACCTGCAGGGTGTGTGCTACGTGCTCGACGAGCCCACGATCGGCCTGCACCCGCGCGACAACCAGATCCTGCTCGACGCGCTGCACAAGCTCGGCAACAAGGGCAACACGCTGGTGGTCGTCGAACACGACGAGGACACGATCCGCCGGGCCGACCACATCATCGACATCGGGCCGGGCGCCGGCAAGCGCGGCGGCACCCTGGTGGCGCAGGGGACGGCGACGGAGATTTCGTCGGTCCCGGATTCCGTGACCGGACGGTTTCTTGCCAATCCGCTTGTGCACCCGCTGCAAAAGCGCCGCGGCGTTCTCCCTCTCCCTCTGGGAGAGGGCCCTTCGACGAGCTCAGGATGCGCGGGGCCTTCGACAGGCTCAGTCCAGGGTGAGGGCGCGGCGCCACGCGCAGCCCCTCACCCCAAAGGGGAGAGGGAGCAAGGATGGCTGACCGTCAACCAAGCCAGCCTGCACAACCTCCAGCAGATCACCGTCGATCTCCCGCTGAAGCGCCTCGTCGCGATCACCGGCGTCAGCGGCTCCGGCAAGTCGACCTTCGCGCGCGACGTGCTGCTGTCCAACCTGCAGTTCATCAACACGCGGGGTGCCAAGCCGAACTGGCAAGGTTGCGAAGGGGTCGACGGCTGGCAGCAGATCGATCGCGTGCTCGAAGTCGACCAGACGCCGATCGGCAAGACGCCGCGTTCCTGTCCCGCCACCTACATCGGCTTCTGGGACACGATCCGCAGGCTGTTCGCCGACACGCTGGAGTCGCGCGCGCGCGGCTATGCGCCGGCGCGCTTCAGCTTCAACACCGGCGACGGCCGCTGCCCGGCCTGCGAGGGGCAGGGCGTGCGCACGATCGAGATGAGCTTCCTGCCCGACGTGAAGGTGCCGTGCGACGTCTGCCATGGCCAGCGTTTCAATGCCGAGACACTCGCGGTCAGCTGGCGCGGCAAGAGCATCGGCGACGTGCTGCGCATGGAGGTCGACGAAGCGGTGGAGTTCTTCGCCGTGATGACGAACATCTCGCACCCGCTGCAGTTGTTGAAGGACGTCGGGCTCGGCTACCTGACGCTCGGCCAGCCGTCGCCGACGCTGTCCGGCGGCGAGGCACAACGTATCAAGCTCGTGACCGAACTGACCAAGGTTCGAGACGATGTGACTCGCCGCGGCAACAAGGCACCTCACACGCTGTATGTGCTCGACGAGCCGACCGTCGGCCTGCACATGGCCGACGTCGAGAAGCTGATCCGCGTGCTGCACCGGCTGGTCGACGGCGGACACAGCGTCGTGGTCATCGAACACGACCTCGACGTGATCGCCGAAGCCGACTGGATCGTCGACCTCGGCCCGGAAGGCGGCGTGCGCGGCGGCGGCGTGGTGGCCGAGACGACGCCTGAGGGTTTGATCCGGTGCGCGGCCAGCCACACCGGGGCAGCATTGAAGCCCGTTCTGGCACGCAACGGCGGATAGTCCGCCGCGGTGCGTGCCGGCGTGAGACGCCAGCATGCACCTGAACACATCGAACCCCTCGGCCGCCAACCCGGCGCGGCCCGACAAGATCGTCAGCGCCGCGGAAGCGGTGCGGCTCATCCACGACGGCGACACGGTCGCCACCGGCGGCTTCGTCGGCATCGGCTTCGCCGAAGGCATCGCCGTCGCGCTCGAAGAGCGCTTCCTCGCGACGCAGGCCGAGTCCGGCACCGGCGCGCCACGCGGTCTCACGCTGGTCTATGCCGCCGGGCAGGGCGACGGCAAGACACGCGGCCTGAACCACTTCGGCCACGCCGGGCTTGTGAAGCGCGTCGTCGGCGGGCACTGGGGATTGGTGCCGCAGTTGCAAGCGCTCGCGGTGGCCGGTGAGATCGAGGCCTACAACCTGCCGCAGGGTGTCATCTCGCACCTGTTCCGCGACATCGCTGCCGGCAAGCCGGGCACGCTGAGCCGCGTCGGGCTCGGCACCTTCGTCGATCCCCGGCACGGCGGCGGCAAGGTCAACGCCGTGACGACCTACGATCTGGTGCGGCTGATGGAAATCGACGGCGAGGAGGTGCTGTTCTACAAGGCATTCCCGATTCAGGTCGGCATCATCCGCGCGACCACGGCCGATCCCGACGGCAACCTGACGATGGAGCGCGAGGCGCTGACCTTGGAGGCGCTCGCGATCGCGATGGCGGCGCACAACAGCGGCGGCATCGTGATCGCACAGGTCGAGCGCATAGCAGAGCGCGGTTCGCTGAACCCGCGCCAGGTCAAGGTGCCGGGTGTGCTGGTCGACTGCGTCGTCGTCGCGCAAAAGCCGGAACATCACATGCAGACCTTCGTGACGCCCTACAGCCCGGCGTTTTCGGGCGAGATCCGCGTGCCGATGAACACGCTCGCGCCAATGGCGCTGACCGAGCGCAAGGTCATCGCGCGTCGCGCCGCGCTGGAGCTGCGCCGCAACGCGGTCGTCAACCTCGGCATCGGCATGCCCGAAGGCGTGGCCGACGTGGCCGCCGAAGAGAAGATCATCGACCTGCTGACCCTGACCGCCGAGCCCGGCGTGATCGGCGGCATTCCGGCCAGCGGGCTGAACTTCGGTGCCGCGGTCAACACGCAGGCGATCATCGACCAGCCGAGTCAGTTCGACTTCTACGACGGCGGCGGGCTGGACCTCGCGGTGCTCGGGCTCGCGCAGGTCGACCGGCACGGCAACCTCAACGTCAGCAAGTTCGGCCCGCGTCTGGCCGGCGCCGGCGGTTTCATCAACATCAGCCAGAACGCGAAGGAAGTGGTGTTCGTCGGCACCTTCACCGCCTGCGACCTGCAGCTGCGCGTGGCCGACGGCCAGCTCGCGATTCACAGCGAAGGCACGATGCGAAAGTTCGTCCACGAGGTCGAGCACCGCACCTTCAGCGGCGAGATGGCGAGAAGGCGCGGCCAGCGCGTGCTCTACGTGACCGAGCGCTGCGTGTTCCAGCTCGGCGATGCCGGGCTGGAGCTGATCGAGATCGCCCCCGGCATCGATCTCGAGCGGCACATCCTGCAGCAGATGGATTTCACGCCGGCCATCAGCGCGAAGCTTCGCTTGATGGACGACGCGCTGTTCGCCGACGCGACGATGAACCTGCGCGAGCGGCTGCTGACCGTGCCGCTCGCGCGCCGCATCGACTACGACGCGCGCGGCAACGTGTTGTTCATCAACTTCGAGGGGCTGTCGGTCGACAGCGCGCAGGACATCGACGAGATCGAGACGGAGGTGGCCACGCGCGTCGAACCGCTGGGCCGGCGCGTGCAGGTGGTCGTCAACTACGACCACTTCAGCATCCGGCCGGAGCTGATGGATGCGTACGGCGCGATGGTGCAGCGGCTCACCGACCGCTACTACGAGCGTGTCACGCGGTATGCGGCGAGCGGCTTCGTGAAAGCCAAGCTGGAGAACACCACCTCGCCGTCGACGTGAGGCGCGTTCAGCCGAGCGCCACTTGATTGCGCCCGCGGCGCTTGGCTTCGTACAACGCGGCGTCCGCCCGGTCGATCAGCAGGCGCGGCGTGTCGCCGGCCCGCGCCCCGCACAGGCCCAGGCTGATCGTCACGCGCAGTCCTGCCGTGGCTTCCGCCCACGGATGGGCCTCGACGGCGGCGCGCAGCCGCTCGCACACCTCCTGCGCCACGCCGTGCGGCGTGTCGACGAAGACGAACAGGAACTCCTCCCCGCCCATGCGCGCGATCAGGTCGCCGGGCCGCGTCTTCACACGAAAGACCTGCGCCACCGCACGCAGCACGTTGTCGCCCACGCTGTGGCCGAAGCGGTCGTTGACGCTCTTGAAGTGGTCCAGGTCGACGACCGCGAGGCTGAGCGGCTGGCCGGATTCCTGGGCCCGTGCGCACAGGCGCGGCAGGTCCTCGTCGACGCGGCGGCGGTTCGCGAGCCGCGTGAGCTGGTCTTCCAGCGTGTCGCGCTGCAGCTCGGCGGTGCGCGCCTCGAGCTGGCGTTTTTCGTTTTCGAGCGTCACGCTGCGCAGTCGCTGCAGCTCGGCCTCCAGCCGCGCGCGTTCGCCGTCCATCAGCGCGTTCTCGACGTCGATGCGGTTGACCATCAGCCGGGCCTGCGCATGGCTTTGCAGTGCCGCGCGCTGCAGCTCCAGCGCGTGGTAGGCCTCGCAGTGGCGCAGCGCCGGCTCGAAGCGGTCCGCGGCCTTGAGCGCGCGGTACAGCGCCGAGTGCACCCGCAGGCGCGTCGTCTCGTGGTCGCTGTCGACGAGGTCCTCGAGCGTGCGCTGCAGCACCACGACCGCCTCGTCGTGCCGCCCTTGCAGGATCAGGATCTCACCGATGTTGTGGTGCGCGCGCAATTCGACGGCGCGGTAGCCGCGCCGCTGCGCCTGCTGCACCGTCTGCTGCAGCACCCGGTGCGACTCCTCGTATTCCCCGGCCAGGCCCAGCACCTCGCCGAGGTTGCCCTCGGTGACCGCCACGCGGTAGCTGTCGCCATGCCGGCGCGCCAGCGACACCGCCTGCCGCCCGTAGTGCCGGGACCGCTGCAGCGCACCGTGCGCGAGCTCCGATTCGCCGCGCTGGCGGTAGTGGTAGAACGCGCTGATCGTCGTGGCCATCAGGTTGTTCAAAGCGCCCATCACCTCGCCCTGCGCCCCGAGCTCGCGCGCGTGGCCGAGCGACTGCAGCAGGAATTTTTCGCCCTGCGGCGGGTCGCCCAGGCGGTCGAAGCACACGCCGATGCGGTTCAGTGCCTGCGCGATCTGCAGTTCGAAGGCCTGCGCGCGGGCCTTGTCGAACGCCGCGGTCGCCGTCTTCAGCGCTTCTTCGTGCAGGCCCAGCTCGCTGTACGAGATCGCGAGCAGGCACAACGTGTCGCACTCCTCACGCCCGCCCAGCGGTTCCCAGCGCGCGGCGGCTTCGCGCGAGGCCCGCGCGGCATGTTCGAACTGGCCGAGGCGCCAGCGGTGCGCGGCAAGCTGCGTGTAGGCCCGCGCCGACAACGCCGGGTCGTCAGCCGCAGCGGCGGCGGACACGGCCTGTTCGGCCAGACTCACCCCTTCCACGTGCTGCCCCGCTGCATGCGCGGCCGCCGACTGCGCGATCAGTTCGGCCGCGGCCGTCGACGCGGCGGGGGAAGCGAGGAGGGCGGAGTCGGGCATGGGCGCAGCAGGGGCGAACAGCCATTCTCCGGCTTGCGCTGCGGCGCAGGCGCTTCGATCGCCGTTGCGCCGCGTCGCCGCGTGACGCAGGTCACGCGGCCGATCCGCCGGCCGGGCGCGCGAAGCGAGTGCGCAGCCGCCAGCCCAGCAGCACGGCGATCACGGCGGCGTACACCGCCACCTCCGCGAAGTCGTTCTTGGCCGACCGCATCCAGAAGAAATGCAGCAACCCGAGCAGCACGATCGCGTACACCGCGCGATGCAAGAGCTGCCAGCGCCGGGCGCCGAGCGCCTTGATCGCGCGGTTGAACGAGGTCGCGGCCAGCGGAATCATCAGCATGAACGCGGTGAAACCGACGAGCGCGAACGGGCGCTTCGGAATGTCGGTCACGATGGTTTGCAGGTCGAACCCCATGTCGAGCCATGCATAGGCGAGGAAGTGCAGCACGACGTAGAAAAACGCAAACAGCCCGAGCATGCGTCGAAAGCGCGCGAGCGCCGCCTGACCCGTCCACTGGCGCAGCGGCGTGACGGCCAGCGTGAGGCACAGGAAGCGCAGCGTCCAGTCGCCGGTGGCGCGGATCAGCGCTTCGGCCGGGTTCGCACCCAGCGTGTCGGCCCACGCGCCGTAGAACAGCCAGCCAAAAGGCAGCAGGCACAGCACGAACAGCAGCGGCTTGGCAGCCGGATGCAGCAGCAGCGGCTTGGGCCGGGCGGGCGTTGCAGGGGGCAGGCCCGGTTTGAGCACGGCGGACATGGCGGCTAGAAATGCTTCGCGAGGTCCATCCCCGCGTACATCTGCCCGACCTGGGCTTCGTAGCCGTTGAACATCAAGGTCGGCCGCTTCTTCTGGAACAGGCCGTCTTCGCCGATGCGGCGCTCGGTCGCCTGGCTCCAGCGTGGGTGGTCCACCTTTGGATTGACGTTGGAATAGAAGCCGTACTCGGCCGGCCCCGCCTTGACCCAGCTCGTGCGCGGCTCCTTCTCGACGAAGCGGATCTTCACGATCGACTTGCCGCTCTTGAAGCCGTATTTCCACGGCACGACGGCACGCACCGGCGCGCCGTTCTGGTTGGGCAGCACCTCGCCGTAGAGGCCGAAACTCAGCAGCGTCAGCGGGTGCATCGCCTCGTCGATGCGCAGGCCCTCGACGTACGGCCACTCGAGCACGCGCGAGCCGACGTAAGGCATCGTCTTCGGGTCGACCAGCGTGACGAACTCGACGTATTTCGCCTTGCTCGTCGGCTCCACCTTCTTGATCAATTCCGACAGCGAGTAGCCCACCCACGGGATCACCATCGACCATCCCTCGACGCAGCGCATCCGGTAGATGCGTTCCTCCTGCGCGCTCAGCTTGAGCAGTTCGTCGATGTCGTAGACCTTGGGTTTCTTCACCTCGCCTTCGACCGAGACGGTCCACGGCCGCGTCTTCAGCGTGTGGGCGTTGCGCGCCGGATCGGCCTTGTCGGTGCCGAACTCGTAGAAGTTGTTGTAGGTCGTCACGTCCTGGTAGGGCGTGAGCTTTTCCATCGTCATCGCGCCGGCCACCGTGCTGCGCGCGCCGGTCAGCGCGGCGAGCTTGTTCGGGCGAGGGGCGGTTTGCGCGAGCGCGTCTCGCGCGGCCCAGGACGACAGGCCAGCGCCGGCCGCGCCGGCGGCCAGCAGCTTCAGCAGGTCGCGCCGGCCTTCGTAGACGGCATGGGGCGTGATTTCGGACGAGGGCAGCGCGAAGCCGCGGTCTTTGAGGAAATGCATGGCGTGAATCCGGTCGGTGGCCTGTGCAGGTGTGTCGGCGTCCCCGTGGCGTTCTTACACGTAGCCCGGATGCAATCCGGGAGCGGCGCGACATCGGCGGCACACCCCGGATTGCATCCGGGCTACGAATTCAAGGCAAGCCGCCGAAGTTCGTGTCGTCGATCACCGTGTTGAATTTGCTGTCGGAGTACAGCCGCAGCGAACTTTGCGACACGCGCTCGCGGAAGGTCTTGCGGGCGAACAGCTTGGCCTGGGCCTCGCCCGGCAGGTCGGTGATGTTGATGACGTTCTTGACGATCAGCGTGTCGATCACGTCTTCGATCACCCGCACGAACTCGGCGTCGAGTCGGCCGAAATCGGACGCTCCGCCCGGGCTGGACCCGTGGCCGACGAAACTCTGGAGCTCGGCGTGCCCGGTGGGAACAAATTCCATGCCCTCGCCGCCGTGGCGGTGCAGGCTTTCGATCTGGCCGTCGGGACCTCGGCGGATATAGGGCATGGTGCGAATCCGAGTGAGCCTGGCGCGACTATAGCTCGCCGTAGGAGTGCAGGCCGGAGAGGAACATGTTGACGCCGAGGAACGCGAAAGTCGTCACCGCCAGGCCCACCAGCGCCCACCAGGCGGCCACCGGGCCACGCAGGCCCTTCATCAGCCGCATGTGCAGCCAGGCGGCGTAGTTCAGCCAGACGATCAGTGCCCAGGTCTCCTTCGGGTCCCAGCTCCAGTAGCCGCCCCAGGCCTCGGCGGCCCAGAACGCGCCGAGGATGGTCGCGATCGTGAAAAACGCGAAGCCGAGCGCGATCGACTTGTACATCACGTCGTCCAGCACCTCGAACGACGGAAGCCGCTCGGCGATCCGCCGGCGCGCCGCGAGGATGCCGCCGACGATCAGCGCCGACGCGCCGAAGTACACCGCCCAGTAGCTGCTCAGCGCTTCGATCGGGTTCTTGCGGAAGACCACCGGCTCCAGGCACAGCACCATGCCCAGCAGGAACAGCGGCGCGAGCTTGAGCCAGCCGCCTTCACCCGCGTGGCGCTTGACGAGGTACGAAAACGCCACCATCGCCGACAGCGCGAACGAGCCGTAGCCGATGAAGTTGGCCGGCACGTGCAGCTTCATCCACCAGCTCTGCAGCGCCGGCACCAGCGGCTGGATCTCGTGGGCCTCGCGCACGACGGTGTACCAGAGCAGGAAGCCGACCGCGGCGCTGACGACCAGCATCACGAAGGCGCCGAGCGATTTGGTCGCGTAGTGCTGTTCGTAGTAGAGGTAGAACAGCGTGGTCATCCAGCAGAACAGCACGAACACTTCGTACAGGTTGGACACCGGGATGTGGCCGACGTCCGGCGCGATCTGGTGGCTTTCGAACCAGCGCACCAGCATGCCGGTGAGCGCCATGAACGCGGCGACCCAGGCCAGGCGGGACCCGAGGCGCACGGCGGCGTTGTCGTCGGTCTTCGCGAGGAAGCCGATCCAGTAGAACGCGGTGCTCATGAAGAACAGCACGCTCATCCACAGGATCGCGCTCTGGCTGGAAAGAAAGTACTTGAGCAGGAAGACCTGCTCGGCCTGGGCGAGATCGGCGCCGAAGTCGTCGGTGGACCGGCCGTACAGCGTGATCGCGAGCAGCGACGCGCCGGCCACGCACAGCATCAGCGCGCGCAGCCGGCCCCAGAACCAGCCCAGCGCGACGACGACGGGAATCGCGCCGATCAGGATCCACTTTTCGTAGACGTCCATCGCGCCCTGGTAGCGCTGGAATGCGAACAGGCCGCCGCCGATCACGAGGGCCGCGAACAGCCAGTCGAAGGCGGAGCGGCCGGAAAACAGCCCGGGGCGGCCGAGCGTGAGCGTCGTGGTGTTCATGGCTTGCTCTCGCGATGGGAAACGTCTAGCTGGACGGCAGGATGGGCGGGCTGGCCGAGAATGGCCGCCTTCAGCAGCTCGAATTCCGCGTCTGCGTCCATTGTGCGACGGGTGGTCGACAGCGCGGCGGTCATTTTGGTTCCGCCGCCGGGCTCCGGCGCGAGCCACACCCACAGTCGGCGCTCGCGCACGTAGAGCATTGCGAACACGCCGACGATCAGCAAAACCGAGCCGAGGTAGACGAGGGTTTTGCCGGGCGCGCGCGCGACCTGGAACACGCTTGCCTGCACCTGCTCGAAGCCGGTCAGCTGGATCAGCACCGGCGCCGGATAGAAGTAACTCTCCGACAGCGACAGCACCGAGTGGGTCATGAAGCGCTGCGTCGTCTCGTCGGGCGCCAGCGGCTTCAGCGCCGCCGTTTCGCGCGTCAGGTTCAAGAGCTCGAACAGGCTGCCGTTCAGCATGCGCAGCAGCACCTCGGAGATGCGCTCGCGATCGGCCTCGGGCACGCTCAGTTCGAGGAAGTCGGAGATCGCCTGCAGGCCGCCGGGCGAGTTTTCGCGCCCCTTCATCACGTCGGCGCCGGCAAACAGCGCCAGAAGCCGCACGGCGGTCGCCTTCAGCTGCGCGCGCATCTCGGGCTTGTCGGTGGGGCCGGCGATCGCGACGTAGCGCTCGGCTGCCGCCTCGCGCGCCGCCGGGTCGGCCAGCGCCTCGCGCAGGCGCACCCAGTCGGCCATGCTGTCGCTGTCGTCGGCGGGGATGCGCAGGTACTTGAAGGAATCCGCCGGCGTGTCTCGCACGCCGGCCAGAAACACACGCTGGCCGTCGAGCTCGAACGGCAGCATGTAGTTGTGGAATTCACGCGCCTGGCCGGCCGCGTCGCGCAGCTTGTAGCTCACCGACGGGCCGACATTGCGCAGCTCCTTCTTCGTGCGCACCTTCGCGCCCGAGCCCAGGTGCTCCTGCAGCGAGTCGACGAGGTCGACACGGCGCACGTCGGTCCCGCCGCCCGCCGCGGGGACAGCGCCGAAGTTCTCGACGTTGATGACGCGCAGGTCGGTGAACTCGAGCGTCAGCTCCTGCTTGCCTGCCGCGCCGGTGTGGGTGAGCTTGGTGCTGCCGCCGACCACGCCGTCGATGTCGAACGGCTTGCCGCCGGCGCTCACCGGGATCGCGCGCAGCTTCAGCGACGATCCGCCGTCCTCGAAGCTGCTCTGGTAGATCGCGATGCCGCGGTGGAAGGCCGGTTCGTTGACCTTCACGGTCGCGGGGATCGCCTCGCCGGTCTCGCGGTCGTGGATGACGATCTCACTCGCGAACAGCTTGGGCATGCCGCTTTCGTAGTAGTCGACGATGAACTTCTTCAGCTCCACGTCGAACGGCAGCTCCTGCAGCACCACCCCGTCCTGCATCGCGATCACCGCGACGCCGGAGCGGCCCTGTTCCGGCACCCGCAGGTTCGCGCGGAAGGTGGAGTTGTCCGGACCGAGCCGGTGCTGGGCGGGCACGTCGCGCAGAAAGCCCTCTCCGGTGAAGATGCTCTTGTCGCGCAGCGCCATCTGCGCGCGCACGACGAGGTCGCCGTCGAGCAGGCCGCCGATGCACACCAGCACGATCGCGGAGTGCGCGGCGATGTAGCCGAGTTTGTTGGCCGCGCCGCGGCGGGCCGCGATCATCGTGCCGTTGTCGCGCACCTGTGCCTTCGCCCTCCAGCCGCCGCCGGTGAGCAGCCGGGAGATCCGCTCGAACGCGGCCTCGGGCGTTTCGATGCTGACGCCCTGGCCTTTCAGGTGGAAGGCCTGCAGCCCCTGCTCGCGCAGGTGCTCCTTGTAGTTGCGCAGGTCGTGCAGGATCTTCGGCGTGTTGCGCGCGATGCACAGGCTGGTGGATACGACCAGGAACCCGAGGATCAGCAGGAACCACCAGGCGCTGTAGACGGCGGTCAGTTTCAGCGTGCGGAACACGTCGGCCCAGAACGGCCCGAACTGGTTGACGTAGTTGTTCGCCGGTTCGTTCTGGCCGATCACCGTGCCGATCACCGAGGCGATGCAGATCACCGTCAGCAGTGAGATCGAGAAGCGCATCGACGAGACCAGCTCGACGCTGTCGCGCAGCCGGCGCGAACGCGCGCCGAGCTCGATGCCGGTGGTCGAGAGACTCATGCGGTGATTATCCGGGCCGAAGGGCGGGGCAGGAGAATGGAAAAAGGCCGGTGCAAGACCGGCCTTTGGGCGGGAAGTTCAGTGATTCAGCGCAGGCCGGCGATGTAGTCGGCCACCGCCGCGATTTCCTTGTCGGACATCTTCAGCGCCACGTCGACCATCTGCAGGCTGTTCTTGCGAACCGAAATGCGGAACGCCTTCAGCTGGGCGTCGGTGTATTCGGCATGCTGGCCGGCCAGACGCGGGTACTGTGACGGGATGCCGGCGCCGTTGGGGCTGTGGCAGCCGGCGCACGCGGGGATATCGCGGTCGGGCAGGCCGCCGCGGAAGATGCGCTCGCCCAGGCTCACCAGTTCCTTGTTCTTCGCAAACCCGGGCTTGGCCTGCTTGGTGGCGTAGAACGCGGCAACGTTCTTCATGTCCTGCTCGGTCAGCGCCGAGGCGAAGCCCTTCATGATCGGGTTGTCGCGCTTGCCTTCCTTGAATTCGACCAGTTGCTTGGCCAGGTACTCCGGGTGCTGGCTTTGCAGGATCGGGTTGGCCGGGCTGCCGCGCGAACCGTCGGCGGTGTGGCAGGCAATGCACACTTCGGTGGCTTTGGCCTGCCCCTTCGCCAGATCGGGTTTGGCGGCGGGGGCATCGGCGGCCGATGCGGTGGCGGCCAGCGAGGCGAGCAGCAGGCCGGACAGCAGGTGGGCAGCAGACTTCATGTCGGGGGTCGGTTTCTCTGGTGCAAAACCCGGAGATTTTACAATGATCGCTTTGGGCGGCCCATGACCGATCAAATCCAGTCCGCGGACGACGGCAACTCGCCGCTCGGCGACGAGAAGGCCGCGCTCGCATGGACGCACACCGCGCGCTTTCTGACGACGGCGAGCCAGCTGCATCAGCTGCCGCAAACCGAGCTGCCCGAGATCGCCTTCGTCGGCCGCTCCAACGCCGGCAAGTCGACCGCGATCAACATGCTGACGCAGCAAAAGCGCCTCGCCTTCGCGTCCAAGACCCCGGGCCGCACGCAGCACATCAACCTGTTCGAACTCGGCCCCAAGACCGCGCCGGATACGCTGTTCGCCGATCTGCCGGGCTATGGTTACGCGGCGGTGGCGCGCGGCGCGAAGCTGCGCTGGCAGCAGGTGATGGCCGAGTACCTCGACGTGCGCCGCAGCCTGACCGGCGTGGTGCTGATGGTCGATTCGCGGCTGGGCTTCACCGACCTCGACCGGCAGCTGCTGAGCTTCGTCTCGCCGCGGGTCGGCAACGGCTCGGTCAAGCTGCTGGTCTTGCTGACCAAGGCAGACAAGCTCAACCGCAAGGAATCGCGCGAGGCCCTGGCGGCGGCGCAGGAAGCGCTCGGCGAGATGACGACCGACGAGGCCGACGTCGGCGTGACGCTGTTCTCCGCGCTCGCCAAGACCGGCATCGGCGATGCCGCGGTCGTCCTGCATGGATGGACCCACCGATGATCGACACCTCGTTCATCGAGCTGCCGCACGGCATCCGGCTGTCCTGCCGCGTCGCCGGCGCGGACAACGCGCCGGTGCTGCTGTTCCTGCACGGTTTCCCGGAAGCGGCATTCGTCTGGGACGACATGCTGCGGCACTTCGGCGCGCGCTATCGCTGCGTCGCGCCGAACCTGCGCGGCTACGAGCAGTCCTCGGCGCCGGCCGAGCCCGAGGCCTACCGCGCGAAGCACCTGGTCGCCGACATCACCGCGCTGATCGACCGGCTGGGCGGCCGTGTCGAGGCGCTGATTGCGCACGACTGGGGCGGCGCGGTGGCGTGGAACGTCGCCGCCCTGCATCCGCAGCGGCTGAAGCGGCTCGTGATCATCAACTCGCCGCACCCGGCCACGTTCCTGCGCGAACTGCAGCACAACCCCGCGCAGCAGGCGGCCAGCGCCTACATGAACTTCCTCAGCCGAGCCGATGCGGCGCAGCGGCTCGCCGAAGACGATTTCGCGCGCTTGTGGCCGTTCCTCGCCGGTCCTGGCGACGTGGATGCTTCGCGGCCCGGCGCCGGCTGGCTCACGGACGACGTGAAGGCGCAGTACCGGGCGGTGTGGCGCCAGGGCCTGGCCGGGCCGGTGAGCTACTACCGCGCCTCGCCGCTGCGGCCGCCGACCGAAAACGACAGCTCGGTGATGCAGCTGCAGCTGTCGCCGCAGATGGTGACGGTGCGCGTGCCCACGCACGTCGTTTGGGCCGAAGGCGATCGGGCGCTGCTGCCGGCCCTCGTGGATGGGCTGGAGGCCTTCGTGCCGCAGTTGACGCTGGTGCGCATTCCGCAGGCCACGCATTGGGTCATCCACGAGCAGCCGGCGCGCATTGCGCAGGAGATCGAATCCGCCCTGGCGCAGCCCGGCGCCGCGGATCAGACCACGACGTAGCGCCCCTCGAAGAGCGGTGCGGCGGATCGCAGGTGCTCGCGCAGACGGGGAAACAGCTCCGACGTCGACTCGGTCGCGTAGATCTGCCGCGCGCGTTGCGCCGGCGAGTAGCTCACGTTGACGAGACAGGCGGCGCAGCCGCTGCTGTATTCGATCAATTCCGGGCTGAGCAGCCGGGCCACCCAGCCCTCCGACGACTCCACGCTGCCGTCGCCCGAGCGCATCAATTCGCTGTCCGTCATCGCACCACCTCTGTACTGCTGCCCTGCCGTGAGGCCCAGTCTAGGCGCTCGTTCGCCGAACGCCACCCCTGAACCGGGTGGCTGCCCCCGCGAAACAGGGGTGGCCGTGCGATCAGGCCGGGGATTCGAGTCGGTTCACCAGTGTGTCCACGGCGCGCTGCACCAGCGACAGGTCTTCCGGCGGCTTCATCAGCCCCTCTTCGCTGAGCCGTTCGAGCGCCCGGCGGGTGACCGAATGCGGGCGCGTCGGATCGGCACCGGCGAACACCAGGAACTGGCCGCGCGGACTGCGCCACAGCAGTTGCACGCGGGTCCACCGGCCCTGCAAGAACAGCTGCTGGCGGCTGCCGCTCTGCAGCGATTTCACCCGCGCGGCGGCGTCGTCGCGCGGGGCCGGTGCGCTGGGCAGCGCCTCGACCGGCACGGTTTCCAGCGACGACAAATCGATGAGCGACTCGCTGAACGGCGGCCGGCTCGGCGGTTCCCACACCGATTCGTCGCGCAGGCGTTCGACGATCTGATGCGCCGTCGGCGCCGCTTCGCTGCCCGGCTGTCCCGGGCGCAGCGCCTCCGTGTGGACCGCCATCAGCTCGTCGAACAGCGGCTGCTGTTCCGTCGGCGGCACGCCGATCAGCGCGAAGCCGTCGCGCAGGCGCTGCAGCAGGCCGGGCAACATCGTCAGCAAGCGCTTGCGGCTTTGGGGGTGATCAGGCGGATGCAGGCTCCACAGCAGGTCATCGGTCGCCTTCAAATAGGCCGTCGCCGGTTCGGTGTTCTCGCCGAAGCGCTGAATTGCCTCGGCGAGCACGCGGGCCCACGTGCTCGTGACGAAGCGGCGCACGGTGGCAGAAGTGCGTATCGGCGCCATCTGTTCGGTGAGCCGCTGCGAGATCTGCTGCTCCAGCTCCTCGCGCTGCTCCATCTTGGCGAGCGCGTCGATCACCGGCTGCGCGCGCGCCTGCTGCTCGCGCAGCTGTTCGCCGAGAAAAGCGTCGAGGCGAGCGAGGTTCTGCTTGTAGAGCAGCGCGTCCTGCACCGGCGCGCGCGCCATGTCCTCGACCAGCACCTCGCAACACGCGAGCAGCGCTGCCGACCGTGGATCCGCACGTTCGCCGTGGCCCTCGGCCGCGCTGCCGATGCGGTTCATCAGCCGCCATGCCGGGTGGTCGTGCACCTCGAGCATCGACGCATCCACCAGAGCGACCCGCAGCATCGAGACCTGCAGCCGCGCGATCACCTCGCGGAACGCCGGCGGCAGGCTCGGCTCGGACAGCACGGCCTCGAACAGGCGCGACATCAGCTCGACGATCTGCCGATCCACCGCTTCCTGCGTGCTCGCGAGGAGCATCGCGCGGTGCTCGCGCAGCTGGGGCGAAGCCGCCGGCGAGGAGCCGGGTGCTGCGCTCGCGCGCTGCAGCAGCGACTCGAGGCACATCAGCGCTTGCTCGAACGCCGGGTTCGGGCCGTCGACGCCGCGTGAACGCGGCCGCGGCACCTCGTCCCCCGATGCACCGCCCGGCATGCTCGACAGCAGACCCTCCAGCGCGCCGGGCTGCGTGACATCGACTCTGAGCGCGCGGGCGACGACCGGCCCCGGTGCCAGCACGACGGTGCGGTAGATGCTCGGTTCCACGCCTTGCGATTCGAGCCGCGTGCAGGCGGCCGCCCAAGCCATCTTCATCTGGCCCGACATCACGCCCGCGGCCACGCGCAGCAGGATCGATCGCTGCGCCGTCACCGGCGTCACCGCGCAGCAGGCGTCCCATAGCGCGCGGGCGTAGGCGAGCGGCTGCAGCGGGTTGGTGTCCGCGCTCACGTGCGCCTGGCCGGCGAGTGCCGACGTGAAAGTCTGCAGCTCGCGCATCTCCCAGTCGGCGGCGCCTTCGATCAGTTGGGCGGCACAGGAGACCTCGATGTCCGCTTCGACGCGCGACTCGTCCATCAGCTGCAGGCCGCGCGGGCCGGCGAGCCCGGACGAGGTGTCGTGAGGCCGGCGCAAGTCGACCTCCACCGCCGAACGCAGGCCATCGGCGAAGCCGTGCACGAACGCACTCGCCTGCCTGGGTATTTCCTGGACCAGTTCGCGGTAGTGCTCGCGCTCGGCCACGCTCAGCATGCCGTCGCGCGGCTGCTGCAGCTGCGCCAGCGTCAGCCCGACCGTGCGCTCGGCGAGCGCGGTGGATCGCGCGAGTTCATCGTCGACGAAGCGCTGGAGCGGGGCAGTGAGCGGCATTGCGGGGTCGCAGGGGCCTATTGTGGCGGCATTATGTCGGCCGCTTCCCGGCGCGCCCACTGGGGACGATGCTGGGAGAGGATGCGCACCGTGCATTTCGACCGCCCCATGAAAAAGGGCTGCCGAAGCAGCCCTTTGGATGTCGGCCAAGGCCAGGACTTACATGTCCATGCCCATGCCGCCCATGCCACCCATGCCGCCGGGCATGCCGCCGCCGGCACCGGCCTCGTCCTTCGGCGCTTCCGCGACCATCGCTTCGGTGGTCAGCATCAGCGAGGCGACCGACGCGGCGTTCTGCAGCGCCGTGCGCGTGACCTTGGTCGGGTCCAGAATGCCCATCTCGATCATGTCGCCGTACTGGCCGTTCTGGGCGTTGTAGCCGTAGTTGCCCTTGCCGCCCAGCACCGCGTTGACGACCACGCTCGGCTCGTCGCCGGCGTTCTGCGTGATGATGCGGATCGGCTCCTCGATCGCGCGCAGGATCAGCTTGATGCCGGCTTCCTGGTCGGGGTTGTCGCCCTTGATCTCGCCGGCCGTTTGCTTGGCGCGCAGCAGCGCGACGCCACCACCGGCCACCACGCCTTCTTCGACGGCCGCACGCGTCGCGTGCAGCGCGTCTTCGACGCGGGCCTTCTTCTCTTTCATCTCGACTTCGGTGGCGGCACCGACCTTGATCACCGCCACGCCGCCGGCCAGCTTGGCCACGCGCTCTTGCAGCTTCTCGCGGTCGTAGTCGCTGGTGGCTTCCTCGATCTGCACGCGGATTTGCTTGACGCGCGACTCGATGTCGGCGGCGGCGCCGGCGCCGTCGATGATCGTCGTGTTTTCCTTGCCGACTTCGATGCGCTTGGCTTGGCCGAGATCAGTCAGCGCGACTTTCTCGAGCGTCAGGCCGACTTCTTCGGCGATGACCTTGCCGCCGGTCAGGATCGCGATGTCTTCCAGCATGGCCTTGCGGCGGTCACCGAAGCCCGGCGCCTTGACGGCCACGACCTTCAGGATGCCGCGGATCGTGTTGACCACCAGCGTGGCGAGCGCCTCGCCTTCGACGTCTTCGGCGATCACGAGCAGCGGGCGGCCCGACTTGGCCACTTGCTCCAGCACCGGCAGCAGATCGCGGATGTTGGTGATCTTCTTGTCGAACAGCAGGATGAACGGGTTCTCCAGCGTGGCCGACTGCTTCTCGGGGTTGTTGATGAAGTAGGGCGACAGGTAGCCGCGATCGAACTGCATGCCTTCGACGACTTCGAGCTCGTTGTTCAGGCTCTTGCCGTCTTCGACGGTGATGACGCCTTCCTTGCCGACCTTGTCCATCGCGTCGGCGATGATCTGGCCGATCGACTCGTCGCTGTTGGCGGAGATCGCGCCGACCTGGGCGATTTCCTTGCTGGTCGTCGTGGGCTTGGACTGCTTCTTCAGCTGCTCGACCAGGGTCGTCACCGCCTTGTCGATGCCGCGCTTCAGGTCCATCGGGTTCATCCCGGCGGCCACGTACTTCATGCCTTCGCGCACGATGGCCTGGGCCAGCACGGTCGCCGTGGTGGTGCCGTCACCGGCGTTGTCGCTGGTCTTGGAAGCGACTTCCTTGACCATTTGCGCGCCCATGTTCTGGAGCTTGTCCTTCAGCTCGATTTCCTTCGCGACCGACACGCCGTCCTTGGTGACGGTGGGGGCGCCGAACGAACGCTCGAGCACCACGTTGCGACCCTTCGGGCCGAGGGTCACCTTGACTGCGTTGGCGAGGATGTTCACACCCTCGATCATGCGCTGGCGGGCTTCGCCACCGAAGACCACGTCTTTTGCTGCCATGTTTGTTTCTCCTAGTTGATTCGCGTCATTCCGGCGAACGCCGGAAGCCACTGCATCGATTCGTCTGGCGGGTCAGGCTCGCTGCCTAAGTGGATCCCGGCTTGCGCCGGGATGACCCGCTTGGTGCTCGCCTGGATCCCGGCTTGCGCCGGGATGACCCGCTTACTGTTGGCCTGGATCCCGGCTTTCGCCGGGATGACCCGCTTCGCGGGTCACTTCTTTTCGACGACGGCGAAGAGGTCTTCTTCGCGCATCACCAGCAGCTCGTCGCCGTCGACCTTGACGGTCTGGCCGCTGTACTTGCCGAACAGCACGCGGTCGCCGACCTTGACATTCAGGACCACGAAGTCGCCCTTGTCGTTGCGCTTGCCCGGACCGACGGCCAGCACCTCGCCCTGATCGGGCTTCTCGGCCGCGTTGTCGGGGATCACGATGCCCGAGGCGGTCTTGGTTTCCTGTTCCAGGCGCTTGACGATCACGCGATCGTGCAACGGACGAAGTTTCATAGCATCTCCTTGATGTCTCACAGACCTTGGGGTAACGAGCAGAAGTTGGTGCTCATTCACTTTCGACAGCGGATGCGTTTTCAGCACCGGGTGTCGTTTAGCACTCAATAGATGCGAGTGCTAGCAGATGAGATTATAGGGGCAGCTCTTGAGCTTTCAAGAGTGTGCCCGCCGGTTGTCGAGCAAGTCGGCACCGCGGCGAGGGACCCCGGCGGCAGCTCAGTGGGTCGCAGGCGCCGGGTTGTCCGGGTCGTCGGCGTCCGCCGACGTGGAAGGCGCGGGCACCCGGTAACTTTCGGTGGCCCAAGCCCCGAAGTCGACGTTTTTGCAGCGCTCGCTGCAAAACGGCCGGTACGGGTTCTCGGCCGCGTAGACGCTGTCGCCGCCGCAGGTCGGGCAGGTGACGATGCGTTTAGGCATCGGAACGCTCATGCTCGCACTCAGGCGCAAAGAGTGAGTTCGAATGTGGTGTCGGCCGTGCTCGGCTTCAAGCGGCCTTCGGCGTCCTGGCGCATCAGGCGCACCGACACCATCAGCCGGTGGCCGCTGATCTCGGGCACCAGGGGTTCGCTGCCGTTCAGGCGCACGCGCATCAGCTGATAGGTGCGGCCGGCCGGCAGGCTCTGCTGGTACTGTCCGCCGGGCGCCACCACCTTGTGCGGCACGCCCGCGTCGCGCAGCAGGCCGAGCAGCACGTTCAGCGCCTCGGCCAGCGGCATCAGCGTAGCGATCCACTGCAGCAGATCGGCGCGCCGCCGCTGAACCGGAAGCTTCTGCCACGCGTGATAGGCGGGAAGGTCGAATTCGCAGGTACCGCCGGGGATGCTGATGCGGCTTCGGATGCTCATCAGCCACTCGTTGGCCGTCAGCGCGTGCCCGGCCTTGCCCTGTAGCTGGTTCAGCCCGTTGAACGCGTGGTCGATCTTGCCGATGATCTCGTCGAGCGCCTGCTCCGAAATCGACGGGTTGCCGCGGTAGCCGGCAAGCTGGGCCTTGTGGCGCTCGAGTTCCTTCAGCAGGTCGGACTTCAGGTCGGCGCGCGCGGCGACGTCCATGATCTCGAAGATCGTCGCGAGTGCGTAGTGGTGGTCGACCGCGGTCTCGCGCGGGATCAGCTGGCCGAGGCGATCGAACAGGTGTTCGAGCCGCAACATCGTGCGGATGCTCTCGTTGAACGGGTATTCGTAGAGAACCAAGTGGGGCTTCCTCGGGCTGGCTTCAGGCGCCGCGCGTGTGCGCTGCCACGGCATCGATCCCCGATTGTTTCACAGGGTTCCGTGAAAACTTACCGCTTCCTGTGCCAATGCGCCCAGAGGGCGTCGACTTTGGCGCCCAGCTGCGCCAGCGTGATGCCGTCGTTGTGGATCACTGCGTCGGCGCTGGCCAGCCGCGCCGCACGCGCCGCCTGCTGCGCAATGACGGCACGCGCCATCTCCGGCGACCAGCCGGCGCGCCGAACGACCCGCTCGATCTGGGTGGCTTCGCTGCAATCGACGACCAGCACGCGGTCGACCTGCGCGCGCCAGCGCCCCGACTCGATGAGCAGCGGCACATCGAAAACCTGAATCGCGGCGTGCGACGCAGCGGCCTGCCGCGCGGTCTCGGCGCCGATCAGCGGATGCAGGATGTCTTCGAGCCGCCGTTTCGCCTCAGGCTCGGCGAAGGCCAGCGCGCGCATGCGCTCGCGGTCGAGCGCGCCGGCGGCGTCGATGAAGTCGTCTCCGAACGCCGAACGGATCGCATCGATTGCCGCGCCGCCGGACAGCGTGAGCTGTCGTGCGATCGCGTCGGTATCGATCACCGCGGCGCCATGAGCCGCCAGCAGGCCGGCGACGGTGCTCTTGCCGCTGCCGATGCCGCCGGTCAGGCCGATGCGGAGCATCGCCATGCCCGAATCCGGTTCAGGCCCAGCCCAACCAGCCGAGCACCCGCGCCGGGCCAGCCAGCATCACGACGATGCCGGCGCCGGCGAGGAAGGGACCGAACGGTACGTAGCGGCCTTCGCGCAGCGCGCCGGTCATCTTCATCACGATGCCGACGACGGCGCCCAGCACCGACGCGGCCAGCACGATCGGCAGGATCATCTGCACGCCGAGCCAGGCGCCGAGCGCGGCCAGCAGCTTGAAGTCGCCGTAGCCCATGCCTTCCTTGCCGGTGGCCTTCTTGAAGATCCAGTAGACCGACCACAGCGACAGGTAGCCGGCCACCGCGCCCCACAGCGACGAGGACAGCGGGATCGTCCAGCCGAGCGCCGACCCGACGAGGCCGGCCCACAGCAGCGGCAGCGTGAGGTTGTCGGGCAGCAGCGTCGTGTCCCAGTCGATGCCGGCCAGCGCGACCAGCACGGCGACGAAGCCGCACCACAGCAGGGTCGTCGGCTCGGCGCCGAAGCGCCAAGCGGTGGCCGCGAACAGCACGCCGGTCAGGATTTCGATGAACGGGTAGCGCGGCGAGATCCGGGTCTTGCAGGCGGAGCACTTGCCCGCGAGACGCAGGTAGCTGAGGACCGGGATGTTCTCGTGCCAGGCGATTTGATGCCCGCACGACGGGCAGCGCGAGCGCGGCGTCGACAGCGTGACGGCCGGCGGTTCGGCGATCTTCACACCCAGCATCTCGGCGCTGTCGAGCTTCCAGCCGCGCTCCAGCATCTGCGGCAGCCGGTGGATCACGACGTTCAGAAAGCTGCCGATGCACAGGCCCAGGAGGGCCAGGATCGGCGGCGAGAGCAGGAGTTCGGCCGTGCGGGCGTCCATCGACCCGGTCACACCACCTGGCCCAGCTTGAAGATCGGCAGATACATCGAAACGACGATGCCGCCGATCAAGGTGCCGAGGATCACGATGATGAACGGCTCCATCAGGCTGGACAGGCCCTTGACCGCCTCGTCGACCTCGTCCTCGTAGAACTCGGCCGCCTTGCCGAGCATCTGGTCGAGCGAGCCCGACTCCTCGCCGATCGCGCACATCTGCAGCACCATCGTCGGAAAGACGCCGGTGGTCTGCATCGACGTGGTCAGCGCGCTGCCGGTGGAGACGTCCTTCTGGATCTGCTCGGTGGCTTCGGCGAACACCGCGTTGCCGGAGGCGCCGCCGACGGAATCGAGCGCTTCGACCAGCGGCACGCCGGCGGCGAACATCGTCGACAGCGTGCGCGTCCAGCGCGCCACGGCCGACTTGTTGACGAGCTCGCCGAACACCGGCACGCGCAGCAGCAGGCGGTCCATCGCCTTTTGCATCTTTTCGGAACGCTTCCACGACTCGAAGAAGAAGTACACGCCGCCGATCAGCCCGGGGAAGATCACGTACCACCAGTTGACGAAGAACTCCGACAGCGCGATGACCATCAGCGTGGGCGCCGGCAGGTCCGCGCCGAAGGACGAGAACACGTCCTTGAACGCCGGAATCACGAAGATCATGATGACCGCGAGCACGACGAAGGCGACGACCAGCACGGCGACCGGATAGATAAGCGCCGATTTGATCTTGTTCTTGATCGCCATCGTCTTTTCCTGGTAGATGGCCAGGCGATCGAGCAGCGTTTCGAGAATACCGCCGGCCTCGCCGGCCTCGACGAGGTTGCAGTACAGGGCGTCGAAGTACAGCGGGTGCTTGCGGAACGCCGCCGACAGGCTGGTGCCGGTCTCGACGTCGCCGCGGATGTCGTTGAGCAGCCGCGTCATCTTCGCGTTCGTGCTGCCGCGCGCGACGATGTCGAACGACTGGATCAGCGGCACGCCGGCGCGCATCATCGTCGACAGCTGCCGCGTGAACACGGCAATGTCCTTTTGCTTGATGCTGCGACCGCCGCTCAGGCGGCGCTTCTTGACCTTGAGGATCAGGATGCCCTGGCGGCGCAGCGTTGCACTGACCATCGCCGCCCCGCCGGCGCGCATCTCGCCACGGATGAGCTTCCCGTTCTTGTCCTTGCCTTCCCATTCGAAGACCAGGTCTTTGATGCCTTTCGCGGCTACTGCAGTCGCCATAGTGTCTCCGAGGAATCTGCTCCTCGCCCCCAACATTGTCTGGTCATGTCGATCCCGGTCATTCGTTGGTCACCGAGATCACTTCCTCGAGTGTCGTCACGCCCGCCCGCACCTTGATGAGTCCGGACTGGCGCAGGTCACGCACGCCTTCGCGCTGCGCCTGCTGCGCGATGTCGACCGCCGTGCCTTCGGCGAGGATGATTCGCTGGATTTCTTCGCTGATCGGCATCACCTGGTAGATGCCGACGCGCCCCTTGTAGCCGTTGGTGCATGCCGAGCAGCCCACGGCTCGGTACGGGCGCCAGCTGCCGTCGAGGTCGCTTTCGGCGTAGCCGGCCTTCTGCATCGCCTCGCGAGGATAGTCGGCCTGCGTCTTGCACGTCTCGCACAGCTTGCGCGCCAGGCGCTGCGCCGTGATCAGCAGCACGCTGGAGGCGATGTTGAACGGCGCGACGCCCATGTTCAGCAAACGCGTCAACGTTGTGGGCGCGTCGTTCGTGTGCAGCGTGGACATCACCATGTGGCCGGTCTGCGCGGCCTTGATCGCGATGTCGGCTGTTTCGAGGTCGCGGATTTCGCCGACCATGATGATGTCCGGATCCTGCCGCAGGAACGACTTCAGCGCCGCGGCGAACGTGAGCCCCGCCTTGTCGTTGACGTTGACCTGGTTGATGCCCGGCAGGTTGATTTCGGCCGGATCCTCGACGGTGGAGATGTTCACGCCCGGCTGGTTCAGGATGTTCAGGCAGGTGTACAGCGACACCGTCTTGCCCGAGCCCGTGGGGCCGGTCACGAGGATCATGCCGTAGGGCCGCTGGATGCACAGCATCAGGCGGTCCTTCTCGATCTTCTCGTAGCCGAGCGCCTCGATGCCGAGCTTGGCACTGGACGGGTCGAGGATACGAATGACGATCTTCTCGCCGAACAGCGTGGGCAGCGTGCTGACGCGAAAGTCGATCGCCTTGCTGCCGAACTTCAGCTTCATGCGGCCGTCCTGCGGCACGCGCTTTTCGGCGATGTCCAGCCGCGAGATGACCTTGATGCGCGACGACAGCTTGTCCTTGATCGCGATGGGCGGCTGCGTGATCTCGCGCAGTTCGCCGTCGATGCGGAAGCGCACGCGGTAGTGGTACTCGTAGGGTTCGAAGTGCAGGTCGGAGGCGCGCGCGTTGATCGCGTCGATCAGCATCTTCTGCAGGAATCGCACGACCGGCGCGTCTTCGACCTCGGTCGAGGCCGTCTCGGCCTCCTGCGTCGTGACGTCGTCGGTGACGTCGAACTCGAAGTCGCCGGAGGCCATCGACTCCAGCGCCTCGGCCGCGCTCGCCCCGGTGTTCTCGAGCACCTTGGCCAGCTTGTCGTGTTCGACGATGACCCACTCGGGCGTCAGCTGAGTCGCGAACTTGATGCGCTCGACCGCTTCCTGGTCGGTCGGGTCCGCGCCGCCGATGAACAGGCGGTTGCCGCGCTTGCCGAGCACGACGACCTGGTATTGGGCTGCTAGCTTGTTGTCGATGATGTTGCGCGGGAGCTTCTGCGCATCGACGGCGTTCAGGTCCAGCAGCGGCAAGGCCAGCGAGCCGGCCAGCGTGTGTGCGAGATCAGCTGGCGTGACGGCGCCCGCGGCGATTACCGACGCGACGAAGCTGGCCTTCTTCTCCTTTGCGCTCTTGACGAGATCCTCGGCCGCCTTCGCATTCAGCCGGCCCGCGTGGACGAGCACGCGCGCCACCCCGGAGAGGGTGGACTGGGGCGTGTCGGCAAACGTCTCCACGTGCTACGGCCGCGCGCCGGCCGGTGGCCCGACCGCGGCGCATGCAAGCGAAAAAACGAGGGGAACGCGGAGCGGGCCAGCGGCTGAGAAACGGGACACTGAGTGTTCACTCCACGAGGACAACCCGGGGATGATCGCCGAATCGTGAGGCACTGTAAATCGCGGAAATACGCGAGACTGCCAACAATTCACGCCGAGCGTGTACACCGCATTGAGCCGCAAGGGCGCGCGCAGTGGAAACAAAGTGCAAGGGCAGGAAAGAGAAAGGCTGGTCGGGGTGAGAGGATTCGAACCTCCGGCCTCTACGTCCCGAACGTAGCGCTCTACCAGGCTAAGCTACACCCCGATTCAAACGGCTCAAGCGCGTTGCTTGGGCCTCTTCCCGATCGCGCCGGCCCGCTCCGTACCCTTAGGAGGAGCGGTCGACTGATCGAACGCAGAATTCTAGCAGAGCTTCTCGGCTCGCCGACGGCGGGATCACGCGCAAGGCTTCGCGCGCCTTCTCGGCTTCGGCGCGCGCCGCGTCACGGGTGGCCGCCACAGCCCCGGTATGGCGCACGATCTCGGCGATCTCCGCAAGCCGAGCCACTTCGCCGTGTTCGATGGCGTGCCGAATGAGCTCACGCTCGGCCGAGGAGCCTCGCGACATCGCGACCAGCAGCGGCAGCGTCGGCTTGCCTTCGCGCAGGTCGTCTCCGACGTTCTTGCCGAGCTCGCTCGTCGAGCCCTCGTAGTCGAGCAGGTCGTCGACCAGCTGAAACGCAGTGCCCAGCGAGCGGCCGTAGTCTGCGCAGCACTCCTCGACCTCGTGCGGCGCAGCGGCAAGCACCGCACCGAGGCGTGCGCTCGCCTCGAACAGCTTGGCGGTCTTGAAGCGGATCACCCGCAAGTAGTCCTCGACGGCAATGTCGGGGTCGTGCATGTTCATCAGCTGCAGCACCTCGCCCTCGGCGATCACATTGGTCGCGTCGGCCAGCACTTCGAGCACGCGCATGCGGTTCACCGACACCATCATCTGGAAGGCGCGCGAGTAGACGAAGTCGCCGACCAGCACGCTCGCGGCATTGCCGAACAAGGCGTTGGCGGTTTTACGGCCGCGCCGCAGCGCCGATTCGTCGACGACGTCGTCGTGCAGCAAGGTGGCGGTATGGATGAACTCCACCGTGGCGGCCAGTTCGAAGCGTTCGGGGCCGGTGAAGCCGAGTGCCTTCGAGAACAGCAGTACCAGCACCGGCCGTATGCGCTTGCCGCCGGCGCTGATGATGTAGTGCGCAATCTGATCGATCAGCGCCACGTCGGACCGGAGGCGCCGCTGGATCACCGCGTCGACCTCTTTCATGTCGGCGGCCATCAGCATCACCGCGCCGGAGGCCGGCGCGGCGGAAGCGGGGGAAGGCGCCGTCTGGACGCTGGGCTGGGTCGACACGGGCAGGATTATAGGAACGCGAGACCGGACCTTGGCGGGTCAAGTGCATTCGTTGTAGAATCGCCGGCTCTGCGTCCAACGCAGGGCTTGCGCCTGCCACGGCCCTTTCAGGGCCGACCCCAAAGCATTTCCCAAACATTTCCGGCGGCAGGCGGGGTTTGAAACGAAAGGGCTGATATGTACGCGGTCATAAAAACCGGCGGCAAACAATACAAGGTTGCTGCAGGCGAAAAGATCAAGGTAGAACAGATTGCTGCGGATGTTGGCCAAGAGATCACGATCGACCAGGTGTTGGCTGTCGGCAACGGCGCTGACCTGAAGGTCGGGACTCCCTTGGTATCGGGCGCAATCGTCAAGGCCACGGTGGTGGCCCACGGCAGGCATGACAAAGTGCGCATCTTCAAGATGCGCCGTCGCAAGCATTATCAAAAGCGACAAGGTCACCGCCAGAACTTCACCGAGATCGAAATCAGTGCGGTGAACGCCTGAGTTGCCAAGTCAAGGAGATCTGAACCATGGCACAGAAAAAAGGCGGCGGTTCCACCCGGAACGGCCGTGATTCCCAACCGAAGATGCTCGGCGTGAAGGTGTTCGGCGGCCAGGTCATTCCGGCCGGCTCGATCATCGTCCGCCAGCGCGGCACCAAGTTCCACGCCGGCGCCAATGTCGGCATCGGACGCGACCACACGCTGTTCGCGCTGGTCGACGGCGAAGTGAGCTACGCCGTCAAGGGCCCGCAGAACCGCCAGACGGTGAGCGTGAAGGCCGCGTAAGCGCGCGCCACGCCACCGAACAAGCCCCGGCCCGCCGGGGCTTGTTTTTTGTACCATCCCCACGTTGCGCCTCCCTTCGCACCCACAGCCATGAAATTCGTCGACGAAGCCACGATCGACGTTGCCGCGGGCAACGGCGGCAACGGCTGCATGAGCTTTCGCCGCGAGAAGTTCATCCCGTTCGGCGGCCCCAACGGCGGCGACGGCGGGCGTGGGGGCAGCGTCTATGCGGTCGGCGACCGCAACCTCAACACGCTGATCGACTTCCGCTACGCGCGCCGCCACGAAGCGCGCAACGGCGAGGCCGGTCGCGGCTCCGATCAGTACGGCGCCGCCGCTGACGACATCGTGCTGCGCATGCCTATGGGCACGATCATCACCGACGCCGAGAGCGGCCAGGTCGTCGCCGAACTGCTGGTGCCCGACGAGAAAGTGATGCTGGCCAAGGGCGGCGACGGCGGCTTCGGCAACCTGCATTTCAAGAGCAGCACGAACCGCGCGCCGCGGCAGAAGACGCCCGGCTGGCCCGGCGAGCAGCGCAAATTGAAGCTCGAATTGCGCGTGCTGGCCGACGTGGGGCTGCTGGGCATGCCCAACGCCGGCAAGTCAACGCTGATCGCAGCGATATCGAACGCGCGGCCGAAGATCGCCGACTACCCGTTCACGACCCTGCACCCGAACCTCGGCGTCGTGCGCGTGGCGCCCGAGCAGAGCTTCGTCGTCGCCGACATTCCCGGCCTGATCGAAGGTGCGGCCGAAGGCGCCGGGCTCGGCCACTTGTTTCTGCGCCACCTTCAGCGCACGCACCTGTTGCTGCACCTGGTCGACTTTGCGCCGTTCGACGACAACGTCGATCCGGTCGCGCAGGCCAAAGCGATCGCGGCGGAGCTGAAGAAATATGACACGTCGTTGTACGAAAAGCCGCGCTGGATGGTGCTCAACAAGCTGGACATGGTGCCGGCCGACGAGCGCGAGAAGCGGGTGAAGGACTTCGTCAAGCGCCTGAAGTGGAAGGGGCCTGTGTTCCAGATCTCTGCGCTGACGCGCGAAGGCTGCGAGCCTTTGATCCATGCCATCTACGCGCACGTGTCGAAGCTGAAGAACGTCGTGCCCGACGATCCCGATCCGCGCTTCGACACGGAGTCCAGCGGAGCCGCCGAGTCATGACCGAGGCGCTGCGTACCGCCCGCCGGATCGTCGTCAAGGTCGGCTCCAGCCTCGTGACCGACGAAGGCCGTGGCGTCGACGCGCAGGCCGTGGGCAACTGGTGCCGGCAGATGGCGGCGCTCGCGGCCGAAGGGCGCGAAATCGTGATGGTCTCCAGCGGCGCCATTGCCGAAGGCATGAAGCGGCTCGGCTGGGCCGCGCGCCCGAAAGAGATCCACGAACTGCAGGCGGCAGCGGCCGTCGGACAGATGGGGCTCGCGCAGATCTACGAATCCAAGCTGCGCGAGCACGGCATGGGCAGCGCCCAGGTGCTGCTCACCCATGCCGACCTCGCCGACCGGGAACGCTATCTGAACGCCCGATCGACGCTGGTCACGTTGCTGCGCCTGAAGGTCATCCCGGTCATCAACGAGAACGACACCGTCGTCAACGACGAGATCAAGTTCGGCGACAACGACACCCTGGGTGCGCTAGTGGCCAACCTGGTCGAAGCCGACGCGCTCGTGATCCTCACCGACCAGAAGGGCTTGTACTCGGCCGATCCGCGACGCGATCCGCAGGCGCGCTTCATCAACGAAGCGCAGGCCGGCGCCGCCGAACTGGAACGCATGGCCGGCGGCGCGGGGTCGAGCATCGGCAAGGGCGGCATGATCACCAAGGTGCTGGCCGCGAAGCGTGCCGCCAGCAGCGGCGCCAGCACGGTGATCGCCTGGGGCCGCGAACCCGACGTGCTGATCCGGCTCGCCAACGGCGAATCGATCGGCACCGCGCTGCTCGCCGCCACGCAGAAGATGGCGGCGCGCAAGCAGTGGATGGTGGACCACCTTCAATTGCGCGGCGCCGTCGTCGTCGACGATGGGGCGATGGCCAAGCTGCGCGACGGCGGCAAGAGCCTGCTGCCGATCGGCATGGTCGAGGTGCGCGGCGACTTCCACCGCGGCGACGTGATCGCGGTGCGCAGCCTCGCCGGTGTCGAGATTGCCCGAGGGCTCGCTAACTATTCGAGCAGCGAAGCCCGCCTGATCGCCCGCAAGCCGTCGAGCGAGTTCGAGCGGCTGCTCGGCTTCACCGGCGAGCCGGAGATGATCCACAGAGACAATCTCGTGCTCGCTTGAGCCCGCCCGGCCGCCCGAAGGGCTCATACCGCAGCGCGCAGCGCGGAGGATGCCCAATGAGCGAGCACGAGGCTGTCACTCACTGAGGATCCGACCCGACGATCGGTGGCTCCGACGCCTCCTCATTCGCTGCTGCGCGCCGCACCGGCAGCGGCATGTCGCGGTCGTCGTCCCGATGGTGCGGCCGCATCCCCGAACGCAGGTAACGATTGTGGTGGCTGCCCCGCGGCAGAAAGCGCGCGAGCTCCGTCAACGCCATCTGGTAGACGTTGCGCTTGAACTCGATCACCACTTCGAGCGGCACCCAGTACTCGTTCCAGCGCCAGGCGTCGAACTCCGGATGGTCGGTGGCGCGCAGGTTCATGTCGCTGTCGCGACCGGTCAGCTGCAACAGGAACCAGATCTGTTTCTGCCCGCGGTAGTGGCCGCGCGCATCGCGGCGGATGAAATGGTCGGGCACCTCGTAGCGCAACCAGTCGCGCGTGCGCGCGATGATCCGTACATGCTCCTGCACCAGCCCCACTTCTTCGTGGAGTTCGCGGAACATCGCCTGCTCGGGCGTCTCGCCGTATTTGATGCCCCCTTGCGGGAACTGCCAGGAATGAGTGCGGATGCGTTTGCCCCAGAATACCTGGTTCTTCTGGTTGAGCAGGATGATGCCGACGTTGGGTCTGAACCCTTCACGGTCGAGCATAATCAACCCCAAAATTCTCGTTGAAACGATTATTGCACCGGCGTGACGGGTTTCAACCCCTTGGGTTTCCCTCACCTGCGCCGCGTGACTTCCTCCCCTTCCGCGCCCCGCATGAAAGCCTCCCAGTTCTTCATTTCCACTCTCAAGGAAGCGCCCGCCGACGCCGAGGTCGTGAGCCATCAGCTGATGATGCGTGCCGGTTTCATCAAGCGGCTCGGCGCGGGCATCTACAGCTACATGCCGATGGGGCTGCGCGTGATCCGCAAGGTCGAGGCCATCATCCGCGAGGAGATGAATCGCGCCGGCGCCGTGGAGCTCTTGATGCCGGTCGTGCAGCCGGCCGAGCTGTGGCAGGAGAGCGGGCGCTTTCAGGCCTACGGCCCCGAGCTGATGCGGGTGAAGGACCGTCACGATCGTGACTTCGTGATCCAGCCGACCAGCGAAGAAGTCATCACCGACATCGCGCGCCAGGAGCTGCGCAGCTATCGACAGCTGCCGAAGAATTTCTATCACATCCAGACCAAGTTCCGCGACGAGCGCAGACCTCGTTTCGGCGTGATGCGTGGCCGCGAGTTCACGATGAAAGACGCGTATTCCTTCGACCGGGATCCGCAGGCGGCCGACAAGAGCTACGAGGCGATGTACGCGGCGTACGTGCGCATCTTCGAGCGCATGGGGTTGACGTTCCGCGCCGTGGCCGCCGACACCGGCGCGATCGGCGGCGACAGGTCCCACGAGTTTCAGGTGATCGCCGACACCGGTGAAGACGCCATCGTCTATTGCAAGGATTCGGACTACGCGGCGAACATCGAGCTCGCGGAGGCGTTGCCGCTGCTGCAGCAGCGCGCCGCGCCGGCGCAAGCGATGACCAAGACGCCGACACCCGGCAAGGCAACCTGCGAGGACGTGGCCGCGCTGCTCGGCGTGCCGCTGGCGAGCACCGTCAAATCGCTCGTGCTGGCCACCGACGAGAAGAACGAGGCCGGTGACGTCGTGAAGACGACCGTGTGGCTGCTGCTGGTGCGCGGCGATCATGGCCTCAATGAAATCAAGGCCGGCAAGGTGGCGGGCCTGAAGGACGGCTACCGCTTTGCGACCGTCTCGGAAATCGAAGATCACTTCGGCTGCAAGCCGGGCTATCTCGGCCCGATCGCCACGAAAAAACCGGTCAGGGTCGTGGCCGACCGCACGGTCGCGAACATGAGCGACTTCATCTGTGGAGCAAACGAGGCCGATTACCACCTCACCGGCGTCAACTGGGGCCGCGATCTGCCCGAGCCTGAGCTGATTGCCGACATCCGCAACGTCGTCGAAGGCGATCCGTCGCCGGACGGCAAAGGCACCCTCGCCATTCAGCGCGGCATCGAAGTGGGCCATGTGTTCTTCCTCGGCACCAAATATTCGAAGGCAATGAACGCGACCTACCTCGACGAGACCGGCAAACCGCAGTTGTTGGAGATGGGCTGCTACGGCATCGGCGTCACGCGCATCGTCGGCGCGGCCATCGAGCAGAACCACGACGCGCGCGGCATCGTCTGGCCCGATGCGCTGGCGCCGTTCACCGTCGTGATCTGCCCGATTGGCTACGACCGGTCGGCCGACGTGAAACAAGCGGCCGACCGCCTGCACGACGAGCTGCTGGCCCGCGGCGTGGACGTGATGCTCGACGACCGCGGCGAGCGGCCGGGCGCGATGTTCGCCGACTGGGAGCTGGTCGGCGTGCCGCACCGTGTCGTCATCTCCGACCGCGGACTGAAGGAAGGCCAGCTCGAGTACCAGGGTCGCCGCGATGCGCAAGCCACCGCGGTGCCGGTGGCCGACGTGCTGCCGTTTGTCGCCAAGCGCCTCGGCATGTGATATTTTCCCGCCCGCGGCGGCGGAGGTTCTGGAACCATGGGCGGCCGTGTCGACCGAAGCTGCTCCGCTGCGCCAGGGCCCTGCATTGAAAACCGAATCGACTGTCGTTTCCGCTCCGCTGCTGTCCGGCCATGGAAGGCAGCGCCGCGGCCTGGCGGTCACGGCGCTGGCGGGCTGGTCGGGCCTGTTTGCCGCCGCGCCGGCGCATGCCGGCGCGCAGGTGGAAGAGCCCTTGGCCGACGCCGTGCGTTCCGCGCTGTCCCGGGCGATCGCCAACGGCGCGCCGCCGAAGCCGCACTTCATCGAAACCGAGGCCCGGCTGGATTACTTGCGCTGGCTCGGCGAGATGAGCGACCGGCTGCGCAAGCGCCAAGCCGATGCCACGACCCGCATCGAGTTCCTCGAGACCGTGTGGTATGAGAGCAAGCGCGCCGGCTTGGAGCCGGCGCTGGTGCTCGGATTGATCCAGGTCGAGAGCGGTTTTCGCAAGTACGCGATCAGCCGCGCCGGGGCGCGCGGCTACATGCAGGTGATGCCGTTCTGGGCCCGCCTCATCGGCGGCGGCGACGTGACGGCACTGTTCCACCTGCAGACCAATCTGCGTTTCGGCTGCGTGATCCTGCGCCACTACCTCGACATCGAGCGGGGCGACTTGTTCCTCGCACTCGGCCGCTACAACGGCAGCCGCGGCCGCGCCGAGTATCCGAACCTCGTGTTCGGCGCGCGCAAGGCCTGGGACCACAAGCCGACCTTGGCGGCTTGAAAACGGGCGGCTGCTACAGGCCGCTCCACGGCTTCGGCGCCGCGGTGTCGACGCCGATCAGCGCCAGCACCCGCTCCACCGTGTCGTTGACCAGCTCGTCGATGCTTTGCGGGCGGTGGTAGAACGCCGGGAGCGGCGGGAAGATCACGCCCCCCATCTCGGTGACCGCGGTCATGTTGCGCAGGTGGGCGAGATTGAACGGCGTTTCGCGCACCATCAGCACCAGGCGCCGCCGCTCCTTCAGCGTCACGTCCGCGGCGCGCGTGAGGAGGTTGTCGGACAGGCCGTGCGCCACCGCGGCCAGCGTCTTCATCGAGCACGGCGCGATCACCATTGCGTCGGTCGCGAACGAGCCGCTGGCGATCGCGGCGCCGACGTCGGCCGGGTGGTAAGCCACGTCGGCCAGCTCTTCAAGCGCCTTGCGGTCCAGGCCCAGCTCGTGGTGCACGCTGAGCATGCCCGCTGCGCTGACGACGAGATGAATCTCCCGCTTCTCGGCCCGCAGCCGTTCGAGCAGGCGCACGGCATAGGCCGCGCCGGTGGCGCCGGTGACGCCGACGACGACCCGGGCCGGTACGGCGGGCACCTCGTCAGGCCTCTGTACCCAGCACCTGCTGTAACTCGCCCGCTTCGTACATCTCCATCAGGATGTCCGAGCCGCCGACAAACTGACCGTTGACATACAGCTGCGGGATCGTCGGCCACTTGGCGTAGTCCTTGATGCCCTGCCGTACGGCGTCGTCCTCGAGCACGTTGAAGGTTTTCAGGTCGTTCACGCCGCAGGCCTTGAGGATCTGCACGGCGCGGCCGGAAAAACCGCACATCGGGAACTGGGCCGTGCCCTTCATGAAAAGCACCACTCGATTGGATTTGACGAGATCGTCAATGCGTTGTTGAACGTCGCTCATGGTCGGAAGGCCTCCTGCGAGGCAAAGGATTCGGGAACAGTCCCATTTATACGGCAAACCCGCGGCCGTATCGTCGGTGGCCGTGCTTGGCCCCGTCGCGCCACGAGGCTCTCAGAACGAGTACGACACGCCCACCTGGAAGATCGGCGACAGGCGCAGGTCGCGCAGCACTTCGTCCAGGCTGGGCTCGCCGGCCGCGGGGCGGCCCAGTTTGACGGCGGAACCGGGCCGCGACGCGATCACGCCCAGATCGGCGCTGAAACCCCAGCCGGTCTTGCTCCACAGGCCGGTGTAGCCGATGCCGAGGTAGGGAGACGCTGCGCTGTCGGCGGCACCGGCCTCCACGCCGGATGCGAGGCCGTCGTCGGCCAACGGGCGGCTGTCGACCGTGAACGCGCGTCCGCTCAGGCCGGTCGAAGCGGAGGTCGACAGCAGCGACTGCGCGTGCGAACCGAGCAGCAGGCCGCTGGTCGCGCGAAAGCCGCCGGCGCCGTGCCGCAGCGAACGGGAGAAGTAGTAGTCGCCGAGCAGGCTGACGCCGCTGATCTTGAGGCCGCTGCTTTCGCTGTTCATCGGGTCGGCGCGCAGCAGCGGCGTCGTCGTGCCCACCGACAGGCGGCCCTGCCAGCGTGCCCACAGGCCGTTGCCGCCCGGGTTGAACCCGCCGCCCTCGACTGCCCAGGCACCGCAGACCGGCGTGAGCGCCAGCGCCGCCATCATGATCCAGTGTGCTGATCGCATGACAAGCTCCTCGAACTGACGCAGTTGCATGGCGAGCAGAACGGGTGGCTGCCCGTTCTTCATATTCATGCTACGCCGACGGCGGCGTCTTGTGTGCCCATGAAAGGGCGTCGACCCCTCAACTCGGGGAAGCGTGACGCATTTGGCGCGAATCGGCGCGACGCGCCGCCGCTATGCGGCCACACACCCACCGCTGCATCGCGCGATGCCGGCCAGATCGTGCCGCGACTGCACCTGCTCGAAGCCGGTGGCGGCAAGCAGTGCGGCGACTGACTCCGCCTGGTCGTGGCCATGTTCGAGCAGCAGCCATCCGCCCGGCGTCAAGTGGGCAGGCGCCTCGGCGACGATGACGCGCAGTGCGTCCAGCCCGTCGGGGCCGGCGCTGAGCGCCAGGGTCGGTTCGTGGCGCAGGGCGGCGAGGTGGGGGTCGCCGGCGCAGACATAAGGCGGATTGCTCACCGCGAGGTCGAAGCGCTCGTGCGGGAGACCACTCCACCAGTGGCTGGTCAGCAGGTGCACGTCCAGGCCGAGCCGTTCGGCGTTGCCGCGGGCCACGCCGAGTGCGTCGTCGCTGATGTCGACCGCATCGACGTGCGCCCGGGCACATTCCTGCTTCAGCGCGAGCGCAATGGCACCGCTGCCGGTGCCGAGGTCGACGATGCGCGGTGCCGCTCGGTCGCGCAACTCGCCTGCGAGCAGCTCGAGCGCCCAGTCGACCAGCGTCTCGGTATCGGGCCGAGGCACCAGCACCTTGTCGTTCACCGACAGCGTGAGGCCATGGAACTCCTTCTCGCCGACGATGTAGGCGAGCGGCTCGCCGTCGGCACGCCGCCGCAGCCAAGCCGCAAAGTCCGTTGCCTGGCGCTCCGTCAGCGCCGCCTCGTCGTTCGCGATCAGCCATGCACGCGGCCGTTGCATGGCATGTGCAAGCAGCAATTGCGCGTCCAGCCTTTCGACGCCGCGGCGCCGCGCCTCGGCCAGGGCCTGCGCGACGGTCATCATGCGGCGCCGCTTTCCAGCGACGCCAGCTGCTCGGCCGCGCGCGCCGCTTCCAGCGCGACGATCACTTCATCGAGGTCGCCGTCGAGGATCAGCTGCAGCTTGTACAGCGTGAGATTGATGCGGTGGTCGGTCAGGCGCCCCTGCGGAAAGTTGTAGGTGCGGATGCGGTCGCTGCGATCGCCGCTGCCGATCAGGCCGCGCCGGGTCGCGGCTTCCTTCGCGGCACGCTCGGAACGCTCCTTGTCGCGCAGCCGTGCCGCCAGCACGGCCATCGCCTTGGCCTTGTTGCGGTGCTGCGAGCGGTCGTCCTGACACTCGGCGACGATGCCGGTGGGCAGGTGGGTGATGCGGATCGCGCTGTCGGTCTTGTTGACGTGCTGGCCGCCGGCGCCGCTCGCGCGGAAGGTGTCGATGCGCAGCTCCGACGGATTCAGCGCGATCTCCTCGGCTTCGTCGGGCTCGGGCAGCACGGCCACGGTGCAGGCGCTGGTGTGGATGCGCCCCTGCGTCTCGGTCGCCGGTACACGCTGCACGCGGTGGCCGCCTGATTCGAATTTCAGCTTCTCGTAGACCTTGTCGCCCTCGATGCGGAACACCGCTTCCTTGTAGCCGCCGAGCTCGGAGACGCTTTCCGACATCACCTCCACGCGCCAGCCGCGGCGCTCGGCATAGCGCAGGTACATGCGCGCGAGATCGGCAGCGAACAGCGCCGATTCGTCGCCGCCGGTGCCGGCGCGGATTTCGAGGAAGGCGTTGCGGGCATCGTCGGGGTCGCGCGGCAGCAGCGCAGCCTGCAGCTCGTGGTGCAGTCGCTCGACGTCGGATTGCGCGGCGGCGACCTCCTCCTGCGCGAGCTCGGCCATCTCGGGTTCGCCCAGCATCTCGCGCGCGCCGGCCAGATCGCGCTCGCGCTGCTCGTAGCGGCGAAAGCGCCCGACCACGTCGGACACCTCGGCATGCTCGCGCGTCAGCTCGCGAAAGCGCTTCATGTCGACGGCGATCGCCGGATCGGACAAGGTCGCGTCCAGCTCGTCGAGCCGCATCGCGAGGCGTTGGAATTGTTGGCGCAGCGTGTCTTTCATCGGAGGCTCGTTCGGGAGGACGGACGACGGCGTGAGCATCCACGCGGGAAGCCCCGCCCGGAGTGGCGGTGCGCCGCTAACGCGTGTCGTCGGGGCTGCGAGTCGCGTTGCGCAGGAACAAGCGCGACACGGTCTGCGCCAGGTGCGTGCGCTGCTCCGCGTCGGCCGCGTGCAGTTCGGCCAGGGCGCCGTGGAGCATCTTCTGCGTCAGGCCGCGCGACAAGGCTTCGAGGACGGCGTCGATGTCTTCGCCCTTGGCGAGGAGCTTGCGCGCGCGCGCGATTTCCGCCGCGCGCCAGTCGTCGGCCTGCGCGTTCAATGCCTGGATCAGCGGCACGGTGCCGCGCTGGCCCAGCCAGTGCACGAAACCCTGCACGCCGGTCTCGATGATGGCTTCCGCCTGCTCGACGGCCGCCTGGCGCTTTTCGCCGGCCATCTGCACCAGTGCCGACAGGTCGTCGACGGTGTACAGGTAGACGTCGGCGAGCCGGGCGACCTCCGGTTCGATGTCGCGCGGCACCGCGAGGTCGACCATGAACACCGGGCGGTGCTTGCGCAGCTTCAGCGCCCGCTCCACCGCACCGAGGCCGATGATGGGCAGCGAACTGGCCGTGCACGAGACGACGACGTCGAACTCCGCCAGCCGCTGCGGCAAATCGGCCAACCGCAAGGCCTCCGCGCCAAAGCGGCCGGCGAGCTTTTCGCCGCGTTCCAGCGTGCGGTTGGCGACCGCCATCGAGCGAGGGTTCTTCGCGGCGAAGTGCGTGGCCACCAGTTCGATCATTTCGCCGGCGCCGACGAACAGCACCCGCAACTCGCCGAGGTCTTCGAACAGCTGCGACGCGAGGCGCACCGACGCGGCCGCCATGCTGATCGAATGCGCGCCGATCTCGGTCGACGTGCGCACTTCCTTGGCCACCGCGAACGAGCGCTGGAACATCTGGTGCAGCGTGGCGCCGAGCGTGCCGGCGGTGTCGGCCTCGCGCACCGCCTGCTTGATCTGGCCGAGGATCTGCGGTTCGCCCAATACCATCGAATCGAGGCCGCTGGCCACGCGAAACGCGTGGCGCGCGACCGCGCCGCCTTGCAGCACATAGGCATGGTCGCGCAAGGTGTGGCTGCCGACGCCGCCCACGTCGGCGAGCCAGTCGACCGCCGGCTCCACGAGCGCCTGCGTGTGTGCCGGGTCGTCGGCGACGTAGAGCTCGGTGCGGTTGCAGGTCGACACCAGCGCTAGCTCCGGTGCGCGCGGCACGCGCTGGCGAAACGCCTGCAGCGCCGGCACAAGTTGATCGGGTGCGAACGCAAAACGGCCGCGCAAATCCAGCGGGGCCGTGGCGTGATTCAACCCGAGAGCCAGGACACTCATGGCGCGATTATAAAATTCGTTGCAATTCAAAGACTTGGGGCTCGTCCAAAAGGCCCGGCCGGAATTGATCCGGATCAGCTCACCCGCCTCTTCTCCCCTTTTTTCGCACCCCCCCATCTTGGACGTTTTCGGCGGCCTCTGGCACCTGCTCAATCTCTACGCGAGCCCCGTGGGCGTCGCCTTTTTCGCGTCGCTGGCCGCCAAGCTGATGTGGCGGCGCCGGCTGGCAGGTGCGCGCTGGATCCGGCTGTGGGGGTGGTCGGCCGGCTGCGCGGCGCTTGCCACCAGCGTCGGCCTCGTCACGTTCGGCAGCGACGGCAAGATGGCCACCTACGGCGCGATGGTGCTGGCCTGTGCCCTCGGTCTGTGGTGGGCCGCCTTCGGCCCGGGGCGCCGCTGAGGCCGGTATCCCCCCTCGTTTCCGCCACGGGCCGGTAATTTCGCCGCTGAATGCCGCACCGTCGAGGCGCCGCTTGCGTCACAGTCGCCTGGGTCCTTGTGCAGGCGCACCGGGGGCCATGTGCTGGCGTGGACGACTTCTTGACGCATGAGTGCCCGAGCCCGATTGAATCTCACCCTCGCGCTCACGTTCGTGATCGTGTTCTGCGTCAGCTCGGCCGTGCTGTACCGCTCGCTGGTCGACGGTGCGATGACGCAGGTGCGGCGCGACGCGATGCTGCAGGCCGAGATGGCGATGGCGGTGCGCAAGTACACGATGCAGGATGTGCGGCCGCTGCTGCCGCCGAGCAGCACCGTGCTGCATCCGCAGAGCATCCCGGCCTATGCCGCCAACCGGACGATGGCGCTGCTCGAGGAGACGCGGCCGCTGTACCGCTACGTCGAGGTGGCGCTGAACCCGACCAATCCCGTCAACCGGGCGAGCGGCTGGCAGGTCGACGCGATCAACGCGTTCCGGGCCGACAGCCGCCTGACCGAACTGACGCACGTCATCGAAAGCCCATCCGGCGACATGCTCTACGTCGCCCGCCCGGTGCGGCCGACCGCCGAGTGCATCGGCTGCCACGGCGCGGCCCGCTCGGCACCGGCCAGTCTGCTGCAGCGCTACGGCGCCAAGGACGGCTTCGGCTGGACCGTGGGCGAAGCCGTCGGCGCGCAGATCGTGTCGGTGCCGACGACGAGCGCCATCGCGCAAGCCCGCGACACGTGGTGGCGCCACGTCGGTGCGTCGCTGCTCGTGTTCGGCACCTTGTTCCTGGTGCTCAACCGCATCCTCAGCCGCACCGTCATCGCGCCGATCGAAACCAGCAGCAGCACCTGGCGGGAACTCGCGACCAAGGACCCGCTGACCGGCGCGCGCAACCGCCGCAGCTTCGAGGAGCAGGGCCAGGCTCTGGTCACGGCCTGCAGCGCCAGCGGCGCGTCGCTGGCGCTGGTGGCGGTCGACATCGACCACTTCAAACGGGTCAACGACAGCCATGGGCACGACATCGGCGACGCGGTGCTGAAGGAGTTCGCGCAGCGCGTCCTGCTGGCGTCCAAGCGGCGCGACTGTCTCTACCGAATCGGCGGCGAGGAGTTTGCGATGGTGCTGCCCCACACCGACCTCTCGGCGGCCGTGGCCTTCGCCGAAGTGCTGCGCCGCTCGCTCGAGGCGACGCCGTTCGGCGGCGCCGGGCGGCTGACGGCGAGCTTCGGCGTGGCGGTGCTGTTCCCCGGGGACTCGCTGGACACGCTGCTCAAGCGCGCCGACCGCGCGCTCTACGCCGCCAAGAACGCCGGCCGCAACCAGGTGGTGAGCCAGCCGAATTGAGGGGCACGCGCGTCACCCGGCCAGCGCCTCGCCGGCGAGTTCGGCCGTCACGACCTCGGCACGCAGCGAGTGCGGATAGGCCTCGGTGATCGTCACGTCGACCATCTGCCCGACGAGCCGCGGCGGGCCCTTGAAGTTGACGATCCGGTTGCACTCGGTGCGGCCCATCAGCTCGTTTGGGTCCTTGCGCGACGGCCCTTCGACGAGGACGCGCTGCACGGTGCCGACGCGCGACGCGCTGATGCGCTTGGCGTGGTCCTCGATGACCGCCTGCAGGTGCTGCAGCCTGGCGAGCTTGACCGCCTGCGGCGTGTCGTCGTGCAGCGCGGCGGCCGGCGTGCCGGGCCGCGGGCTGAAGACAAAGCTGAAGCTCCCGTCGAAGCCGACGTCGTCGATCAGCTTCATTGTCTTCGCGAAGTCGTCGTCGGTTTCACCGGGAAAGCCGACGATGAAGTCGCTGGACAGGCTGATGTCCGGCCGCACCGCACGCAGCTTGCGGACCGTGCTCTTGAATTCCATCGCGGTGTAGCCGCGCTTCATCGCCATCAGGATGCGGTCGCTGCCGTGCTGCACCGGCAGATGCAGGTGGTTCACGAGCTGCGGCACCTTCGCGTAGACGTCGACCAGCCGTTGCGTGAACTCGTTCGGGTGGCTGGTCGTGTAGCGGATGCGTTCGATGCCGGGAATCTCGGCGACGTACTCGATCAGCAGCGCGAAATCGGCGATCTCGCCGCTGCCGCCCATCGCGCCACGATAGGCGTTGACGTTCTGGCCGAGCAGCGTCACTTCCTTCACGCCCTGGTCGGCGAGGCCGGCGACTTCGACGAGCACGTCGTCGAACGGACGCGACACTTCCTCGCCGCGTGTGTAGGGCACGACGCAGTAGCTGCAGTACTTGGAGCAGCCCTCCATGATCGAGACGAAGGCGCTCGCGCCGTCGACACGCGCCGGCGGCAGGTGGTCGAACTTCTCGATCTCCGGAAAGCTGATGTCGACCTGGGGGCGCTGCTGCTGCGAGCGCTTCGCGAGCAGCTCGGGCAGCCGGTGCAGCGTTTGCGGGCCGAACACCACGTCGACGTAGGGTGCGCGTTCGATGATCGCTGCGCCCTCCTGGCTCGCCACGCAGCCGCCGACGCCGATCATCACGCCTTTGGCTTTCAGGTGCTTCACGCGGCCGAGGTCGCTGAACACCTTTTCCTGCGCCTTCTCGCGCACGGAACAGGTGTTGAAGAGGATCAGGTCGGCTTGTTCGACGTCGCGGGTCGGCTCGTAACCCTCGGCGGCACGCATCACGTCGGCCATCTTGTCCGAGTCGTACTCGTTCATCTGGCAGCCGAAGGTCTTGATGAACACCTTCTTGCTCGGGTTCATGGTTTGGCCCAAGTCTGCGCCACCGGATCGAAGGTCCACGCTGTCGCTTGCTCCGTCGTGGCCGGCCACGGCTTCTTGGCCGCTTCGGCCGGTGTCAGCACCCACACGTCCTTCACCAGGCCGTCGATGTCAGTCGTGTAGTGAACGAGCAGCTTGGCCCCGATCAGGCCGCCCGACATCTCCAGCATGTTGTTCTGGCCGCGAATGCGCAGCCCGGGGGCGAGCCGTGCGGGCTTGCCGTTGAGCACGGCATCGGCGGGGGACGTGATCGTCAGCGCGCCGCGCAAGGCGTGCTGCGGGAAGTTGCGCTGCGGCTGGGCCGCGGCGGACGAAACGAAGCAGACGGCCGCGACGGCGGCCAGGGCACAGCGGTACATGGTGTAGATCCAGTGGCTGTTGAGGGGCGGGCGATGATTTTACCGGGCCGGTTCGGCGACGCCGGCGTGCACCGGGAGCAAGATGACTCACCGGAAAAAAGCAAGGGCTCGGCATCGCTGCCAAGCCCTTGCTTCCTGTGTGTGGTGGCGCTTCAGGGACTCGAACCCCGGACCTGCGGATTATGATTCCGTCGCTCTAACCAACTGAGCTAAAGCGCCTGAGCCCGCGATTATAGCGTCGCTCGGAACGCGCTCAGCCGTGCACTCCAACCCCGACCCGACGGTCGCGATCCCCCGCGCATGTTCAGCTTCTTCCAGAAAATGCGTCCGCCCGAACCGGCGGTTCCGGCGGACGACGGTGCGGTCCCGGCGGAACCCGCCGCGCCCGCCGCCACATCCGGTCCCGCCTTGCCGAGCTTGCCGGTGCCGACGGTGAGTGCAGGTGAGCCGCCGCCGGCGCCCCCGGAGGTCGCGCCTGCCCTGGAGCGCCAAGTAGAAGAGCCGGCCGCGCCGGCGCGCGGCAGCTGGTTCGACAAGCTGCGCGGCGGCTTGCGCCCGGCGGAGCCCACCGCGCCCGCCGAACCGCCTCCGACATCGTCCTCTGCGCAGGCGCCGCCGCTGCCCGAGCCGACGCTCGCACCCGAACCGGCGGTGGCGGTTGCCGAGCCCGCACTGGTCGAGATCGTCGCGCCGACGCGCGGCAACTGGCTCGACAAGCTGCGCAGCGGCCTGCGCAAGACCGGCGTGAGCATCACGCAGGTCTTTACCGGCACGCAGATCGACGATGCGTTGTACGAAGAGCTCGAAGCGGCGCTGCTGATGGCCGACGCCGGCGTGAAGGCAACCGAATTCCTGCTCGCCGACCTGAAGCGGCGCGTGAAGGACGCGCGCGCGACCGATCCGGCCGCCGTCAAGGGCTTGCTGGCCGACGCGATCACCGAACTGCTGCAGCCGCTGCAGAAGGCCTTGACGGTCGGTGCGGCGACACCCACCGTGATGATGGTCGTAGGTGTCAACGGCGCCGGCAAGACGACCAGCATCGGCAAGCTGACCCGGCACCTGGCCGAGGCCGGCGAGAAGGTCCTGCTGGCCGCAGGTGACACGTTCCGTGCGGCCGCAAAGGAACAGCTCGCCGTGTGGGCGGGGCGCACCAACGTCGAGATCGTCAGCCAGGAAGGCGGCGACCCGGCGGCGGTGAGCTTCGATGCGGTCGTCGCCGGCAAGGCGCGCCGCTGCGACGTGGTGGTCGTCGACACGGCGGGGCGGCTGCCGACGCAGCTCCACCTGATGGAAGAGTTGAAGAAGATCCGGCGCACGATCGCGAAGGCGCAAGAAGGCGCGCCGCACGAGGTGCTGCTCGTCGTCGACGGCAACACCGGGCAGAACGCGCTTACGCAAGTCAAGGCCTTCGACGAGGCGCTTGCGCTCACCGGAGTCATCGTCACCAAGCTCGACGGCACCGCCAAGGGCGGCGTGCTCGCCGCGATCGCGCGGGAACGGCCCGTCCCGGTCTACTTCATCGGCGTCGGCGAGAAGCTCGAGGACCTGCAGACCTTCAACGCGCGCGAGTTCGCGAACGCGCTGCTGAGCTGACGGGGCTAACGGAGCTAGCGCCCCGGCCGGCTCTTGCTCTCTCTCGGGTCTTTGGCGGGCTCGGGCGCCAGTGGCGCCGGCTGGGTTTCCAGGTCGTCGAACCACGTCGAAGGCGGCGGTTCGCGCACAGCGCCCTCATCCTCGGCCGCGGGATCGGGCGCCGCATCGGCAAACGCACCGGAGCCCGAAAGGCGGCCCGGCAGCGAGTGGCTGCCCGGCACCGCTGCCGGCGGCACCGACTCCGCAGCCGGAGGTGTCGGCACGATTGCCTCGCGCGCGGCTTCGGGCGTCGGCAGCGTCGCGGCCGGCCAGAGGTGCACGGGGATCTCCGCGGCCCGCAGCACGCGGGCCATGCGTTCGCGCCGCCTTTCGGCGCGCTCGCTGAGCGGCTCGCTGCCAATGATTTCCACCACCGCGACCACCTGCGAATGCCGGTCGCAGACGAGCAGGTCGGCGCTCAGGTGTCCGACGCGGCGCAGCCACTCCGAATACGAATTGCGCGTGGGCACCTTGATGAAGCGCTGCAGCGGCACTTGCGCCAGGATCATGTGGGCCGGCAGTGCTCGGCGCAGCAAGTCGTAGGCCTCGCGCTCGCTGGTCGTGAGCACGCGAGTGGCTTGGGGCGGCCAGGCGGCGAGTGTGTCGAGCTGGTCCGCGGGATGGGCGTCGACGCGCCGGGCGGCGCGACCGCGCAGAGCCCACCAGACCCCAAGCGCAGCGACGACGAGAACAAGGACGATCAGAAGGTTGGTCAAGGCGGCATACGGCAAGTGGTCAACACGTGAACATAGCCGGGCGGCGCCGGCCGGTCAATGCGCGCTGCGAAGCGCCCGTGCGGGCGGCGCACCTCAGAGGCTGTGAAGCATCTGACTCTGGATCGCCGGCTCGCCGCTGAGCGAGCCGACTGCGCTGCGCAATTCCATAGGTGCAACGCTGCGTCGGTTCAGCGCGGGCCGGGCAAGCCCTTCATTCCCCCCATGCGCTTCATCATCTTCATCATGCCGCCGCCCTTCATCTTCTTCATCATGTCGCGCATCTGCTCGAACTGGTTCAGCAGGCGATTCACCTCCTGAACCTGCACGCCGGCGCCGGCGGCGATGCGGCGCTTGCGCGTGGCCTTCAGCAGCTCCGGCTTGCGGCGCTCCAGCGGCGTCATCGAGCAGATGATGCCCTCCATGCGCCGCACGTCGCGCTCGGCGCGGTCCATGTCGACGGCGCCGGCCTTGGCGGTCATCTGGCTCGGCAGCTTGTCCATCAAGCCCGACAAGCCGCCCATTTTCTTCATTTGTGAGATCTGTGACAGGAAGTCGTTCAGGTCGAAGGCTGTGCCCGACTTGACCTTGTCGGCGAGCTTCTGGGCCGCCGCCATGTCGACGCCTTTGGTCACCTCCTCGACGAGCGCGACGATGTCGCCCATGCCGAGCACGCGGCCGGCGTGGCGCTCGGCGTCGAAGACCTCGAGCCCGTCGATCTTCTCGCTGGTGCCGGCAAACTTGATCGGCGCGCCGGTGATCTGGCGCACCGACAGCGCCGCGCCGCCCCGCGAGTCGCCGTCGGTCTTGGTCAGCACGATGCCGGTCAGCGGCAGCGCTTCCTTGAAGGCCTTCGCGGTGTTGATCGCGTCCTGGCCCTGCATCGCATCGACGACGAACAGCGTTTCCACCGGCTTCAGCGCGGCATGCAGGTCGGCGATCTCCTTCATCAGCGCTTCATCGATCGCCAGCCGGCCGGCCGTGTCGACCAGCAGCACGTCGAAATAGTGGCGGCGCGCATGGTCCAGCGCGGCGTGCGCGATCGCCACCGGCTTGTCGTCGGCATGCGACGGAAACCACTCGGCGCCGGCCTGCTTCGTGACCGTCTTCAACTGCTCGATGGCGGCCGGCCGGTAGACGTCGGCCGACACGGTGAGCACCTTCTTCTTGCGCTTGTCGATCAGGTGCTTGGCGAGCTTGGCGGTGGTGGTCGTCTTGCCGGCGCCCTGCAGGCCGGCCATCAGGATCACCACCGGCGGTTGCGCGGCGAGATTGATGTCGGACACACCTTCGCCCATCGTCGCGGCGAGCTCGCGGTTGACGATGCCCACCAGCGCCTGGCCGGGCGACAGCGAGCCGACCACTTCGGCGCCTAGCGCCTTCGCCTTCACGCGGGCGATAAAGTCGCGCACGACGGGCAGCGCCACGTCGGCTTCGAGCAGCGCCATGCGCACTTCGCGCAGCATCTCCTGCACGTTGTCTTCGGTGATGCGGGCCTGGCCGCGCATCGTCTTCACGAGGCGACTCAGGCGGTCGGTGAGGGTGGATGCCATGGTGCGTGCGGCCCTGAGTTGGCGCGGGGATGCGAGCTGCCGCGCGGAAGGCGCGAACGTACACTGCGCGGATGATTCTATCTTTCGGGTCGACGGCGGAAGGCGCGGCCTTCCCGTGGGCGCTCGCGGTGCCGGCGCTGGCCGCGCTCGTCGCCTATGCGGTGGCGGCAATGCTGCCGCAGCAGGGCGATCGGGCGGTGCGTGCGAGCCTCGTGATCGCGTGGCTGGCACATGCGGGATCGATCGCGATCGACACCACCGGGCTCGGCAGCGACGAGACCGGCGCGCGCTTCGGTTTCGCGCCGGCACTCTCGGTCACGCTGTGGCTCGTGATCGGCGTGTACCTGGTGGAAAGCCGCCTGCTGCCGCTGACCGGCGTGCGCCGCGCGCTCGCGCTGCTGGGCGCTGTCGCCGTCGCGCTGGCGGCGATGTTTCCCGGCGAGCATCCGCAGGTCGATTCCCGCTGGGAGCCGCTGCACTGGGTGACCGGCATTGCCACCTACGGCCTGTTCGGTGTGGCGGTGCTGCACGCGGCGATGCTGAACCGCGCCGACCGGCAAATGCGGCAGCCGCCGCAGCATTCCTCGGCGTCGCCGGCGGCGCTCGGGCTGCCGCTGCTGCACTTGGAGCGCCTGACTTTTCGCTTCGTGATGGCCGGCTTTGTGGTGCTGACGGCGACGCTGGTGCTCGGCTGGTGGTTCGCCAACCCGTGGCAGTGGGACCACAAGAAGGTGTTCTCGATTCTGGCGTGGGTGGTGTTCGCCGCCTTGCTCGCCGGCCGCCGTGCGTTCGGCTGGCGCGGGCCGGTTGCGACACGCTGGCTCTATGCCGGCACCGGCTTGCTGCTGCTCGCCTACGTCGGTTCGCGTTTCGTGTTCGAAGTCGTTCTTCATCGGCCGCCGGTCGCCTGACGATGAAGTACCTCGTGCTGATTCTGATCGTGGTCGTGGTGCTGTGGCTTGCCCGCGCGAGCCGCCGCGTGCCGCCGCCATCCGCGCCGCGCGGCGGCGCGCAGCCGCCGAAGAAAGAAGCGATGCTCGAATGCGCGCAATGCGGCCTGCACCTGCCGCGCGGTGAAGCCCTGCCAGGGCGCGGCGGGGTGTTCTGCAGCGACGCGCATCGCGCCGACTACGAGAAGGCGCATCCGCCGACATGAGCACTGCGCCCGCCAACAATGCCGAGAGGCGGCGTGCCGAGCGCCGTGCCAAGCGGCGGCCGCAGCAGCCGGAGGAGTCCTGGTTCGGCGCCATCGGCGTCGGCGACGACACGCAGCTCAACGACGACGCGGCGTTCGACGATGTCGAGTCACGCTACGACGCCGGCCTGGCGGCGGCCGCCGGCGCGACGCCGGATTCGCGCTTCCTGTCGCGCCAGGCGCGCCGCATCATCAGCGCCGGCCAGACCGCGTTCGACCGCATCTACCGCGTTTTCCTCGGCGCGCGAGCGGCGCTCGGCCTCGCGCTGATCGGCACCGTGCTGCTCGCCGGCCTGCTCGGCGGGCATCCGACCTATCCGGTGATCGTCGTCAGCGTCGGCTACGCGGCGCTCGCGATCAGCATGTGGTTGCTGCCGCGCTTCAAGCGCGTGGTGCAGCCACACGACCTCGCGCGGCTGCGCGGGCCGCAGTGGCTTGCCACGATCGGCGCCGACATCGTCTGTTTCACCGGACTGCACCTGCTGGCGCCGTCGTCGAGTTTCAACTACGTGGCGCTGCTCGTGCTGCCGGTGCTGATGGCCGGCGTGCTGACGCCGCGTATGCATGCGCTCGCGACCTCGGGCGGCGTCGCGCTGGCGTTGCTCGGCATTGCGTGGCTTGCCGCGATGCGGGGCGGCGATGCGACGACGCTGATGTCGCAGGCCGGCCTGGCCGGCAGCGGCCTGTTCGTCATCACGGTGCTGGCAGGCGAACTGGCCGGCCGGCTCGCGCGCGAGGAGCTCACCGCCAAGGGCAGCCTGGAACTGGCGCGCCAGCAGGCGCAGCTTAACCGGCTCGTCATCGAGGAAATGCAGGACGGCGTGCTGGTGGTCGACCGGCGCGGGCGAGTGCGTGCGGCCAACCCGGCGGCGCGCCGGCTGCTCGCGCCCAGCGGCATGTGCCGCCCGGCGCCGTTCCAGTTGCGCGGCGTGGAGGCCTGGGCGTCGCTGGTGGCGACGGTCGAGCGGGCGTTCGTCGAGGCGGTGTGGCCCGAGTCGGGTCGCGACGTCGTGCTCGAGTTCGAGCCCGACGAGACCCGCACGCTGCGGGTGCGCATCCGCTTCACGCGGCGCCTCGAGTCGAAGGCGAGCGAAGATTTTTGCGTGCTGCTGCTCGAGGACGTGCGCAACATGCAGGCGCGCACGCGGCAGGAAAAGCTCGCCGCGATGGGGCGCGTGTCGGCCGGCATCGCGCACGAGATCCGCAATCCGCTGGCGGCCATCGCGCAGGCCAACGCGCTGCTGTCGGAAGACGCGACGACGCCGAGCCAGCGCCAGCTCACGCGCATGGTCACCGACAACGTCGAGCGGCTCAAGCGCATCGTCGACGACGTGATGGAGGTGGCGCCCGGGATGGTCGTCGACGCCGGCGTCATCGATGCCACTGCGCAGGTCGCCGCGGCCTGCGGCGAGTGGGCGCAGGCGGCGGGGTTGCCGCTGGGCGAACACGGCGCGCTGCAGGTGCTGTTGCCCCACGAGTCGCTTGGGGCGATGTTCGATCCGCACCACCTGCGCCGCGTGCTGATCAACCTGCTGGACAACGGCTACCGCCATGCCAGCAAGGCGCCGAGTTCGGTGCAGGTGCGCTTGTCGGCGCCCGACGAGGCCACCGTGCGGCTGTGCGTCGCCAGCGACGGCGCGCCGATCCCGCCCGATGTCGAGCGTTATCTTTTCGAGCCGTTCTTTTCGACCCGCAGCCGCGGCACCGGCCTGGGCCTGTATATTTGCCGCGAGCTGTGCGAGCGCTACGGCGCCAGCATCGACTACCGCCTGCGGACCCCGGGCGACCCGAATCGCAACGAGTTCAACGTGGTCATGCGGCGAGAGGTGCTGGCCGCCACTGACGCTGCACTTCTGACCTAGGGCCTGTTAACACTATTGGAGGGTTCGCGTGACTCAGCAATACGGCGCCCGCAAGGCGCAAAGCGCAGACGCAGCGGTGTCTACGTCGAGCATTTGCAACGCGGCGGGCGCCGTTTTGCCGAGATCACCCGAAGGGCCGGTGCCTGCGAGGCCACTGGGCGGCGTTGCCCGCTCGTTGTGTGGCCTTGCCACACGGCCTCGCGTGCGCCTTGCCCAGTGGCCTCGCAGGCACCGGCGCGAACCCTCCAATAGCGTTAACAGGCCCTAGCCGACGCGACACGATGTCCTCACCGTCCCACTTCAGCCTGCTGGTCGTCGATGACGAACCGGACCTGCGAACGCTGTACGAGCTGACGCTGCTGCGCGAGGGCTACGACATCGAGACCGCCGGCTCGGTCGAAGAGGCGCTGCTGCACCTGAAGGACCGCACCTACAGTGCCGTCATCACTGACATGCGGCTGCCCGACGGCACCGGCCTGGACCTGCTGCGCCGCCTTGAAGAGACCGGCCGGCGCGAGAAGGCGATCGTCATCACGGCCTACGGCTCCGCCGAAAACGCGGTCGAAGCGTTGAAGGCCGGCGCCTACGACTACCTGACCACGCCGGTCGACCTGAAGCAGTTCCGCGCGGTGGTCGCCTCGGCCCTCGGGCGCGCGCCGGCGACCGTGCCGACGATGGTGCCGTCGACGCTGCCGTCGGAGCACGAGCCGTCAGCCGCACCGTCGGCGCCGCGCGTGCCGCGTCCGGCACCTGCGCCGCAGCCGCCGCCGGCGAGCGTGGCGCTGGCGCGCATGGCCGGCACGTCGTCGACGATGCAGGAGGTGCGCACGCTGGTCGAGAAGGTGGCGCGCAGCATGGCGCCGGTGCTCGTCAACGGCGAGTCCGGCACCGGCAAGGAACTCGTCGCTCGGGCCATTCACGAGGTCAGCCCGCGTGCCGCGCAGCCGTTCATGCCGGTGAACTGCAGCGCAATCCCCGAGCAGCTGCTCGAAGCCGAGTTCTTCGGCTACCGCAAGGGCGCGTTCACCGGCGCGGCCGAAGACCGCGAGGGCTTCTTTCAGGCGGCCAACGGCGGCACGCTGTTCCTCGACGAGATCGGCGACCTGCCGCTGTCTATGCAGTCCAAGCTCCTGCGCGCGATCCAGGAGCGTTCGGTGCGTCCGGTGGGGGCGGTCAGCGAGCAAAGCGTCAACGTGCGGCTGCTCAGCGCGACGCACAAGGACCTCGGCGCCGAGGTGCTCGCCGGGCGGTTCCGGCAAGACTTGTACTACCGGCTGAACGTCATCCAGATCCGCGTGCCGCCGCTGCGCGAACGGCTCGAAGACCTCGCCGCGATCAGCGAACGCGTGCTCGATCGCATCGGGCGCGACGCCAATATCTCGCCGCCGCCGTACCTCACGCGCGACGCGCTGGTGCACCTGATGCGCTACCCGTTCCCCGGCAACGTGCGCGAACTCGAGAACCTGCTGCACCGCGCCGTCGCCTTGTCCGGCGACGCGGCCATCGACGTGTTCGATCTCGGCCTGCCCGAGACGGTCTTCACCGACAGTGCGGCGCAGGAGCTCGACCTCATCACCGAGAACACGCGCATCGACCCGGCGCTGCTGGCGCCCGAGCCGCCGCCGGCACCGCCGGCCGCGGCGCCGCTGCCGAACGATCTGGCCGCCTACCTCGACGAGGTCGAGCGCGACATCCTGCTTCGCGCACTCGAGCGTCATCGCTTCAACCGCACGGCGGCCGGCGCGAGCCTCGGCCTGTCGCTGCGGCAGATGCGCTATCGGATGGCGCGTCTGAACGTCAGCGTCGGCGGCGACAGCTTCGATGGCGAACGCGGCGGATCCTGACGCGCTCTGGCACGGCGGCTGGTGGGGCGGCGCGCGCCGCATCGATTCGCCGAACCACGGGCGGCGTCCGGCCGGGTCCGACATCACACTGGCGCTGATCCATTCGATCAGCCTGCCGCCGGGCGAGTACGGCGGCGACGGCGTCGAGCGCTTGTTCACCAACCGCCTCGACTGGCATGCGCATCCGTACTACCAGCGCATTCGCGGACTGCAGGTGTCCTCGCATTTCTTCATTCGCCGGGATGGCGAACTGCTGCAGTTCGTGTCGTGCGACGAACGCGCCTGGCATGCCGGGCCGTCGTCTTGGCAAGGTCGCGACAACTGCAACGACTACTCGATCGGCATCGAGCTCGAAGGGCTGGAAGGCGAGACCTTCGAAGCGGCGCAATACGCCGCCGCGGTACGCGTGCTGCGCGCGATCGCGGCGCACTATCCGCTGCGCCATGTGGCGGGCCACGAGCATGTGGCACCGGGCCGCAAGATCGATCCGGGGCCCGGGTTCGACTGGGCTGCGATGCAGTCGGCGTTGGGGTGGCCCGATTCCCGTTTCCCTACAGGCGCCTGACGCCGGCGCCCGATCAGGGGTGCGTTTCGCACCGGTGCAACTAAGGAATAGCCTAGGTCGGCACACTATAGGTAGTGGTACAGTCGCTTCCTGCCACCAGATGTAGTGCCCCGCAACTGGAAGCTGTCCACGTGCACTCCACCGGATCTTCACAGGCTTTTCCACATTCGCAGGCACCGCGCAGCGCCACGGCACATCCGCTGCGGCGCCTCTGTTGCCGCGAAACCAGGCACGCAACGACCCCTTTTCACGCTCCACGCGCCGGCACTGGCGTCTGAGCGAAACGAACGCTTTCAACGAAGGACTTCCATGCAAACTGTCGCCACCCGTTCGCCGCAATCCGCGCCGCTCTCGGCTGCCGCCACCTCCGACGCCGCCGCCGCGTCCGCCTATCAGGGTTACCAGATCATTCGCCGCAATGGCGCCGTGGTGGCCTTCGAGCCGAACAAGATTGCGGTGGCCTTGATGAAGGCGTTCCTGGCGGTGCACGGCACGCAGGGTGCGGCCTCGGCGAGCGTGCGCGAGACGGTGGACGGCCTGACCGAAGCGGTCGTGCGCGCGCTGCTGCGTTCGCGTCCGGGCGGCGGCACCTTTCACATCGAAGACGTGCAGGACCACGTCGAGCTGGGCCTGATGCGCGGCGGCCACCACGAGGTCGCGCGCGCCTACGTGCTGTACCGCGAACGGCGTTCGCAGGAGCGGGCGAAGCAGGGCGCCGCGCCGGCCGCGGCCGAGCCGGCGCTGTGCGTGATCGACGGCGGGCAGCGTGTGCCGCTCGACGCGGGTCGGCTGCAGACGCTGATCCAGTCCGCCTGTGCCGACCTCGGCGCCGACGTGAAGCCCGAGCCCATCCTTGCCGAAACGAAGCGCAACCTGTACGACGGCGTGCCGATCGACGAGGTGCACAAGGCGGCGATCCTCGCCGCGCGCACGCTGATCGAAAAGGACCCCGGCTACACGCGCGCCACCGCACGCTTGCTGCTGCATACGATCCGCAAGGAGGTCCTCGGCGAGGAAGTGCTGCATGCCGACATGCACACCGGCTACGCCGAGTACTTCCCGACCTTCGTGAAGAAGGGCGTGCAGGCCGAGCTGCTGGACGAGAGGCTGCTGCAATACGACCTGGCCAAGCTGGGCGCCGCGCTGAAGCCCGACCGCGACCTGCAGTTCGACTACCTCGGCCTGCAGACCCTGTACGACCGCTACTTCCTGCACATCGGCGAAGCCCGCATCGAACTGCCGCAGGCCTTCTACATGCGCGTCGCGATGGGCCTCGCGCTGAACGAGATCGACCGCGAAGCGCGTGCGATCGAGTTCTACGAAGTGCTGTCGACCTTCGACTTCATGAGCAGCACGCCGACCCTGTTCAATTCCGGTACGCGACGCTCCCAGCTGTCGAGCTGCTACCTGACGACGGTGGCCGATGACCTCGACGGCATCTACGAGGCGCTGAAGGAAAACGCGCTCTTGTCCAAATTCGCCGGCGGCCTCGGCAACGACTGGACCAACGTGCGTGCGCTCGGCTCGCACATCAAGGGCACCAACGGCAAGAGCCAGGGCGTGGTGCCGTTCCTGAAGGTCGTCAACGACACGGCGGTGGCCGTCAATCAGGGCGGCAAGCGCAAGGGCGCCGTCTGCGCCTACCTGGAAAGCTGGCACCTCGACATCGAGGAGTTCCTCGAGCTGCGCAAGAACACCGGCGACGACCGCCGGCGCACGCACGACATGAACACCGCGAACTGGATTCCGGACCTGTTCATGAAGCGCGTGATGGAAGGCGGCGAATGGACGCTGTTCTCGCCGTCGACCTGCCCGGACCTGCACGACAAGTTCGGCGCCGCCTTCGAAGCGGCCTACGTCGGCTATGAAGAGAAGGTCGCGCGCGGGGAGATCAAGCTGTTCAAGAAGATGCGTGCCAGCGACCTGTGGCGCAAGATGTTGTCGAAGCTGTTCGAGACCGGCCATCCGTGGATCACCTTCAAGGATGCCTGCAACGTGCGCTCGCCACAGCAGCACGTGGGCGTCGTGCACTCGAGCAACCTGTGCACCGAGATCACGCTGAACACGAGCGACACCGAGATCGCCGTCTGCAACCTCGGCTCGGTGAACCTGGTGCACCACGTCAAGGACGGCCAGATCGACCACGCCAAGCTGAAGAAGACCGTCGCCACGGCGATGCGCATGCTCGACAACGTGATCGACATCAACTACTACGCGGTCAAGAAGGCGCGCGACTCCAACCTGCGCCACCGGCCGGTGGGCCTCGGGATCATGGGCTTCCAGGACGCGCTGCACGAGCTGCGCGTGCCCTATGCCTCGCAGGCGGCGGTGGACTTCGCCGACCGCTCGATGGAAGCCGTCTGCTACCACGCCTACTGGGCCTCGACCGAGCTCGCGCAGGAGCGCGGCCGCTACTCCAGCTACCGCGGCTCGCTGTGGGACCGCGGCATCCTGCCGATCGATTCGCTGGACCTGCTCGCGCAAGCGCGCGGCGGCTACGTCGACGTCGACCGCAGCGCCACGCTGGACTGGGACGCCCTGCGGCAACGCATCGGCGAGCACGGCATGCGCAACTCCAACTGCGTCGCGATCGCGCCCACCGCGACGATCTCCAACATCATCGGCGTCAGCGCGTCGATCGAGCCGTCGTTCGGCAACCTGTCGGTCAAGTCCAACCTGTCGGGCGAGTTCACGATCATCAACGAGTACCTCGTGCGCGACCTGAAGAAGCTCGGGCTGTGGGACGACGTGATGGTGATGGACCTGAAACACTTCGACGGCTCGCTGCGCCGCATCGACCGCGTGCCCGAGGAACTGAAGCAGCTCTACGCGACCGCGTTCGAGGTCGAGACCGAGTGGCTGGTGGAAGCCGCGGCACGCCGCCAGAAGTGGATCGACCAGGCGCAGTCGCTGAACATCTACATGGCCGGCGCGTCGGGCAAGAAACTCGACGAGACCTACAAACTCGCCTGGACGCGCGGCTTGAAGACGACCTACTACCTGCGCACGATCGGCGCCACGCACGCCGAGAAGTCGACGGTGAAGGCCGGCAAGATGAACTCGGTGGCCAGCGGCGGCGGCGTGAGCGGCGTCGACGCGCTCGCCGCGCAAGCGAAGGCGCAGCTCGCCGCGGCGGGCAGCGATCCGGCGACCGACATCAAGTTCTGCGCGATCGACGACCCGACGTGCGAAGCGTGCCAGTGACGGCGCACGCGATGCGCGCGAAGAGTCCGCGCGCATCGCGATGAACGCCACCGCGTCGATGCAATAGAGCAACAGCGACCAACCGCGAAGCGCGCGCCATGTCAAGAAGTGCTTGGTGTTTAGACGCAACACTCCGATAATTCATACGCACAGGAAATCCACCATGTTGGTTTGGGAAGAAGAAGTCAGTCCCTCGACATCGCAACCATCCTTCGACACGCTCAGCACCGTCGGAGGCGCGAGCCCCGCGCAGAGTCTTCCGTCTCAGGCGCGTGCGGTTCATCCGTCTCCGAAGCTGGTCCCTGTGACTCCCGAGACGATCGCTCCCGCGATGCCGCAAGCACAAGCCGTGAGCACGCGTCGCGTGAACGCGGCCGACAAGCGCATCATCAATGGCAAGACCGACGTCAACCAGCTGGTGCCGTTCAAGTACAAGTGGGCGTGGGAGAAGTACCTCGCGACCTGCTCCAACCACTGGATGCCGCAAGAGATCAACATGTCGCGCGACATCGCGACCTGGAAGGATCCGAACGGCCTGACCGAAGACGAGCGCCGCATCATCAAGCGCAATCTCGGCTTCTTCGTCACCGCCGATTCGCTGGCCGCCAACAACATCGTGCTCGGCACGTACCGTCACGTGACGGCACCCGAGTGCCGGCAGTTCCTGCTGCGCCAGGCCTTCGAAGAAGCGATCCACACGCACGCCTACCAGTACATCGTGGAGTCGCTCGGTCTCGACGAGAGCGAGATCTTCAACGCCTACCACGAGGTCGCATCGATCCGCGACAAGGACGAGTTCCTGGTCCCGTTCATCGACGCGATCATGGACCCGCACTTCCACACCGGCACGCCGGAGAACGACCGCACGCTCCTGAAGAGCCTGATCGTCTTCGCCTGCCTCATGGAAGGTCTCTTCTTCTACGTCGGCTTCACGCAGATCCTCGCGCTCGGCCGCCAGAACAAGATGACCGGCGCGGCGGAGCAGTACCAATACATTCTTCGCGACGAGTCGATGCACTGCAATTTCGGCATCGACCTCATCAACCAGATCAAGCTCGAGAATCCGCACCTGTGGACGGCCGAGTTCAAGGCCGAGATCCGCGCGCTGTTCATGAAGGCGGTCGAACTCGAGTACCGCTATGCCGAAGACACGATGCCTCGCGGCGTGCTCGGCATGAACGCGTCGATGTTCAAGGGCTATCTGCGCTACATCGCCAACCGGCGTGCCACGCAGATCGGTCTGGAAGAGCTCTTCCCGAACGAGGAGAACCCGTTCCCGTGGATGAGCGAGATGATTGACCTGAAGAAGGAGCGCAATTTCTTCGAGACCCGCGTCATCGAGTACCAGTCCGGTGGCGCGCTGTCTTGGGATTGACGGCCCGAAGCGGCAACGCAGCGGGCCGAACGTGAGAGATCAAGATTCGCGGATCGTGATGTGCCGACACAGAAGCGGTGCACTCGATTCGCAACGTGATTCACCGTACCGGGGCGACTGCGGCCATATCGGCCGCAGCCAGACCATCGGGCGGTGAATGGCCGTTTGGCTCCGGCATTGCCGAAGCCAAACGGTGTTTTTTCAACTTGATCAAGGAGAATGTAATGGCAACTGCGAAGAAAGCTACGGCGAAGAAACCCGCCGCGAAGAAGACCGCGTCGAAGAAGGCTCCGGCCAAGAAGGCGCCGGCGAAGAAGGCCGCTGCCAAGAAGGCGCCGGCGAAGAAGGCTGCGGCGAAGAAGACCGCTGCCAAGAAGACCGCTGCGAAGAAGGCACCGGCCAAGAAGGCAGCAGTCAAGAAGACCGCTGCCAAGAAGCCGGCCGCGAAAAAGGCCGCTGCGAAGAAGCCCGCGGCCAAGAAGGCCGCGAAGCCTGCGGCGAAAAAGTCGGCTGCGAAGAAGCCTGCGGCCAAGAAGCCGGCTGCGAAGAAGTCTGCTGCGAAGAAGGCGCCCGCCTCCCCTGCTGCCCCTGCCCCTGCGAAACCCGCAGCGACACCGGCTGCAAAGACGGCGCTCAGCCCTCAAGCAGCGTGGCCTTTCCCGACGGGCAACAAGCCCTGAGCGCAAGGTCGCGTCCTCTGAAAAGCCCGGCTTCGGCCGGGCTTTTTTTCTGAGCGCCGAAGATGAACACCGCGACCTGGCCGTGTGTGCGCCAAAGTGGCGATCGTGTGGTGCTGGACCTGAGCGTGGTGCCCGGTGCGAAGCGGACCGAACTGGTCGGCTTGCACGACGGCGCGCTGCGTGTGCGCCTGGCTGCACCGCCGGTCGACGGCAAGGCCAACGACGCCTTGCTGGGATGGCTGGCGGATGAACTCGACGTGCCCCGCCGCGAGCTCGCGCTCATCCGCGGCGCGTCGTCGCGCCGCAAGCAGGTGGTGGTGAACAAGCCGCTCGATCAGGTGCTGGCCTGGCTCACCGCGCGTGTGCCCGCGGCCTGAGCGGCGCCGGCGGATCACATCGGCATCGTGTCGGCGAAGCCGTTCGGCGGCAGCGCAGGTGCTGCAGGCACCGGCTCCGTGTGCACGGCAGGATCCACATCGACGGCCGGCTTCGCGCCCGCTTTTGCAGGGGCCGCGACCGGGCGCCGGATCTTCGAGACCTCGCGCCGCAGCTTGTCGATGTCCTTGCGTGTCTGGGCCGCCTGCTGGGCCGAATACTCGCGTGCGCGCTCGGACTTGTCGAGCTGCTGCCGCAGCACGGTCAGCCGCCGCTGAAAGTGGCGGGTGGTGGCCACCCAGACGACGGCGCCGCCGAACGCCGCGGCGGCGAAGACGATCAACCAGTCGGTATCCATGACCGCTTATCGGCCGCCGACGGGAGAACTTGAGGCCGGCGCGCCGCGCCGGTGGTCCATTCAGTCGGTCAGCACGGCCGCGTCGATCCGGTGGTTCTGCCCGCCGCGGCACGCGATTTTCAGCGCGCCGATGCGGTTGCCCAGCGCCACGCAGCGTTCCAGCGGCCAGCCGCGCTCCAGCCCGAACAGCAGCGCCGCGCGGAACGCGTCACCGCAGCCGGTCGGGTCGACGACCTCGCTCGCGGCCACGCCCGGCACGTGAGTCCGAACCCCCTGCTGCCACAGGTCGCAGCCTTGTGCCCCCAGCGTGACGATGACCCCCGCCAAGTGGGAGCGCGACAGCGATTCGAGCGTTTCGCCGGTGCGCTCGCACAGCATGCGCGCCTCGTAGTCGTTGACGGCCACCCAGCGCGCTTGGCCGACGAAGCGCTTCAGCTCGGTGCCGTCGAACATCGGCAGGCCCTGCCCCGGATCGAAGATGAACGGGATGCCGGCGGCGGCGAGTTGCGCCGCGTGCTCGATCATCGCGTCGCGACCGTCCGGCGCGATGATCGCGACGTGGATGTCGTCGCGGGCAGGCACGGCGCTCAGGTGGGCCGATTGCATCGCGCCCGGGTGAAACGCGGTGATCTGGTTGTTGTCGGTGTCGGTGATGATGATGGCCTGCGCGGTATAGCTGTCATCCACGACGCGCACATGGTCCGTGCTGGCCTGCCATGAGCGCAGGCGCTCGAGGTACTCCTGGCCGTCGCTGCCGACGGCGGCCAGCACCAGTGGTTCGCCGCCGAGTTGCGCCAGCGTGTAGGCGATGTTGCCGGCGCAGCCGCCGAACTCGCGGCGAAGCGTCGGCACCAGGAAAGACACGTTCAGGATGTGCACCTGTTCCGGCAGGATCTGCTGCGCAAAGCGGCCCGGAAAGGTGGTGATCGTGTCGAACGCGAGGGATCCGCAAATCAGTGCCGGCATGGGAGCTCCGAGGTCATGAAGAAAAGGGGGCGGCGTGCGGCCGGTCAGGGGTAGAAGGCTTCGACGGTGTAGCCCGCCACCCGAGGCGTGCCGGTGGACAGCAGCAGCTGCAGCGCAGTGTCGCTGCCCGGCGGCATGACATTGTTCGCCGCGCGGAAGTCGATCGGGTTGAGCGCGCGCCGGGCGATCAGCTCGCCGCTGCCGTCGGTGAGACTGAGCTCGATCCACGGCAGCGCGAGCCGCAGCGATCCGCGATTGCGCAGCGTGACCGACAGCATGAACGTGTCGGTGCCGGCGGCCGCGCGGTTCAGCGCAGTGCTTTCGACGGTGATGTCGTCGATCCGGCGCGGCGCCTCGATGCGGCAGCCGGCGAACTCGCACCAGCCCGCCAGCAGCGGCCGGGCCTGCGGCCACTGCGCAGCGAAGAGATCGCGGAAGTGATGGCCGACCTGCAGTGCGAACGCCACGATCAGCAGCACGCTTGCCATCGATAACGACAGCCGCGCGCGCGGCGAGCGCCAGCGCGCTTCGCGTTCGGCGGCGCGCAGGAATTCGGGGGCGGCTGTCTTCGCCTTCGACCGGGCGCTCGTCTTCGGGGGTGGTTCGCCGTCCGAGTCGTCGTCCTCGAACCGAGCGTCCGCGAAGTCCATGCGGTCGCGTTCGGCCACCGCCTCGGCGGGCGTCTGGGCCACGTCTTCCTGTTCGGGACGAAAAAAGCGCGAGGCGATGCGATCGTCTTCATCCAGATCGGCCGCGTCGTGCGCGAGGTGTGCATCGGGCTGCGGCTGCTGGCCGCCCGGTTGCCAGGGCGGCGGCGACTCGCGCTCCAGGTCGAACAGCCCCTCGAGCGCGTTGAACACCTCGTCGCAGCGGCCGCAGCGGACCCAGCCTTCGGAGACCTTCAGCTGATCCTGCACGACGCGAAAGATCGTGCCACAGGCCATGCACCGGGTCGCCATGCTCATGACCGTGATTCCCTGCGGCCGGTCATCAAGATCCACCCGTCCTCGGCGTCGGTCACGCCAAGCGCGCACCACGGCGCATAGGCGGCCTTCAGCTCGTCGGCCTGCCGCTCGAGGATGCCGGCGAGCACCAGGTCGCCGCCCGGCGCGAGGTGCCCGCACAGCAGCGGCGCCAGCAGCTTCAGCGGCGTCGCGAGGATGTTCGCGAGCACCAGCGGGTAGACGGCGGACGCAGCGCCCGGCAGCCCGGCGGTCAGCACGACGCCGTTGGACTGCGCATTCGCGCGTGTCGATTCGACGGCGGCCGGATCGATGTCGACCGCGTCGATGCCTCGCGCGCCGTGCAGCGCCGCGCCGATCGCGAGGATGCCGGAGCCGCAGCCGTAGTCGAGCACACGCGACCAGTTCGCCGCCTGTTGCGGCGCGTGGTGCGCGATCCAGCGCAGACACATGCGGGTGGTCGGGTGGGTGCCGGTGCCGAACGCCAGACCCGGGTCAAGCCGGATCACGCGCGTCGCGGCCGGCGGCGCCTCGTGCCAGCTCGGTACGATCCAGAAGCTGCCGGTGATCGCCACCGGCGCGAACTGCGACTGCGTCAGGCGAACCCAGTCCTGGTCTTCCACCGGGGTCAATGACTGCACATGCACGTCGCCGGCCCAGTCCTGCGCCAGCAGCAAGGTCGCGGCTTCGGTGGCTTCTTCTTCGCTGGAAAACAGCACCCGCAGCACCGAGCGCTGCCAGCCGCCGCGCGGCGCCGGCATGCCGGGCTCGCCGAACAGCGCGCGCTCGGCGCTGGTGTCGGCATCGGCGTCTTCCACCGATACCGACAACGCGCCCAACTCGAAGCTCAGCGCATCCGAGACCGTCTCGACACGGTCTTCGGGCGCGAGGAGCAGGAGTTCGATCATGGAGCGGCTACCGTTTGTGCTTGCCCATCCAGCCTTCCAGGTAATGAATGCTGGTGCCGCCTTCGGCGAACTTCGGATCGACCATCAGCTCGCGGTGCAGCGGGATGTTGGTCAGGATGCCTTCGACCACCGTTTCCGACAGCGCGATGCGCATGCGCGCAAGCGCCTGTTCGCGCGTGTCGCCGTGCACGATGATCTTGCCGATCATCGAGTCGTAGTTCGGCGGCACGAAGTAGTTCGTGTAGACGTGCGAATCGACCCGCACACCGGGACCGCCCGGCGCGTGCCAGGTCGTGATGCGCCCGGGCGACGGCGTGAACTTGTACGGGTCCTCGGCGTTGATCCGGCATTCGATCGAATGGCCGCGCATCTGGATCTGGCGCTGCGCGAACGGCAGCTTCTCGCCCGCGGCCACGCGGATCTGCATTTGCACGATGTCGATGCCGGTCACCTGCTCCGTCACCGGGTGCTCGACCTGCACGCGCGTGTTCATCTCGATGAAGTAGAACTCGCCATCCTCGAACAGGAACTCGAAGGTGCCGGCGCCGCGGTAGCCGATGCGCTTGCACGCGCTCGCGCAGCGCTCGCCGATGCGCTCGATGACGCGCCGCGGAATCCCAGGCGCCGGCGCCTCTTCGATGATCTTCTGGTGGCGCCGCTGCATCGAGCAGTCGCGTTCGCCGAGCCAGACGGCGTTCTTGTACTGGTCGGCGAGCACCTGGATCTCGATGTGGCGCGGGTTCTCGAGGAACTTCTCCATGTAGACGGCCGCATTGCCGAAGGCCGCGCCGGCCTCCGCGCGCGTGGTCTGCACTGCATGGATCAGCGCCGCCTCGGTGTGCACGACGCGCATGCCGCGCCCGCCGCCGCCGCCGGCGGCCTTGATGATCACCGGGTAGCCGACCGTGCGCGCAATCCGGATGATCTCCTTCGGGTCTTCCGGCAAGGCGCCTTCGGAGCCCGGCACGCAGGGCACGCCGGACTTGATCATCGCCTGCTTGGCGGCCACCTTGTCGCCCATCGTGCGGATCGAGTCCGGCGTTGGGCCGATGAAGGTGAAGCCGCTGCGCTCCACGCGTTCGGCGAAGTCGGCGTTCTCCGACAGGAAGCCGTAGCCCGGGTGGATCGCCTCGGCGTCGGTCACTTCGGCCGTCGAGATGATGGCCGGCATGTTGAGGTAGCTCTGCGCGGAGGCGGCCGGTCCGATGCACACGGCCTCGTCGGCGAGCTTCACGTACTTCGCGTCGCGGTCGGCCTCCGAATAGACGACGACCGACTTCACGCCCAGCTCGCGGCACGCGCGCTGGATCCGAAGTGCGATCTCTCCCCGGTTGGCAATCAGTATCTTCTTGAACATCGAGCCGTTCTCACTCGATGATGAACAGCGGCTGGCCGAATTCGACCGCCTGGCCGTTTTCGCACAGGATGCGCGTGACCTTGCCGGTCTTGTCGGCCTCGATCTCGTTCATGATCTTCATCGCTTCGATGATGCAGATCGGTTCGCCTTCCTTGATCTGCGAGCCGATCTCGACGAAGGGCTTGGAGCCGGGGCTGGACGAGCGATAAAAGGTGCCGACCATCGGGGACTTGACGGTGTGCCCGGCAGGGACGGGCTCTTCGGCGGGCGCGGCGGGCTGAACCGGCGCTGTGGCGGCCGGCTGCGCGGCGGGCGGTGCCATCGCGACGGCCGGGGCGGCGGCCGGCTGAGCGGGTGCCGCCGGATCGGCCTTGACGATGCGCACCTTGCCGTCGGCTTCAGTGATCTCGAGTTCGGAGATGTTCGACTCGGACACGAGGTCGATCAATGTCTTCAGTTTGCGAAGGTCCATCGGTAGGCTCCAACGTTGGTTTTTTGTGGCTGCGCAGCGCGGCTTCGGCGCCGCCCCGCCGGCTCGAGGAAAAGGCTGCGCGGGTCAGGGGCGCGGACGGCCCAGCGCAAATTCGAGTGCCAGCCGATAGCCGGCTGCACCCAGACCGCAGATCACGCCTTCGGCGAGATCCGAGAAATAGGAATGGTGACGAAACGCCTCGCGCTTGTGCACGTTGGACAAGTGCACCTCGACAAAGGGCAGCGCCACGGCGGCAAGCGCGTCGCGCAAGGCGACGCTGGTGTGCGTAAAAGCGGCGGGGTTGATGATGATGAAGGACGTGCCGTCCGCGCGCGCCGCCTGCACGCGGTCGACGAGGGCGCCCTCGTGGTTACTTTGGAAGGTTTGCAGCGTCGCGCCGGCTTTGGCGGCGATATCGTCGAGTTCAGCGTTGATCTGATCCAATGTCGCCGATCCATAGACCCCCGGCTCGCGGGTGCCGAGCAGGTTCAGATTGGGACCATGAAGCACGAGGACTTGCATCGGAATGTGGAAGGGCGCTCACCCATGAGTCGCCGGAGTCGCAGAGCCGGCGAACTTTACGCGGTTTACGAGCTTTTGCAGTCGGTTGGCGCAAATTAAACCGCTTGACAACTTGAAACGTGCTGGTTCCAGCGGCCGCGGCGTGCACCCCGCTTCAGGAGGCGCGCGAAGCCCAGCGGGCCAGGTCCTCCGGCTCGATGGCACCCAGCTTGCGGTCCAGCACGCGGCCGCTGCGGTCGAACACGATCGTGAACGGCAGCGCGCCGTCGCGGTTGCCCAGCATGCGGCTCAGCGCGACGCCGCCCATGCCGGCCAGCCCAATCGGAAAGCTCATCGGCAGCCCGGTCAGGAACTCGCGGACCTGCGCCACCTGGTCGACCGCCAGGCCGACAACCTGCCAGCCCCGCGCGCGATGTTCGCGGTAGAAGCGATCGAGCATCGGCATCTCCTTGACGCAAGGTGCGCACCAGGTGGCCCAGAAGTTCAGCAGCAGCGGCCGATCGCGCAGCGACGCCATGATCAGCATGCTGCCGTCCGGCTGCTCGAACTGCATCTCCCACAGTGCGCCGGCCTCGTCGAACCGGCTGCGCGTTTTCCACAGCGCGAAGCCGGTGCCTGCCGCGGCCGCCGCGGCACCGACGACCAGGAGGCGGCGGTTCATCCGTCGAGCAGCGCTTGGAGCGCCGCCAGGTCACCGCGTTGGGAGCGGCCGCGGGCATCGGGCTTCAATGCGCCCCGCAGGTCGTCGTGGTCGAGCACGCTCAGGTGGACGGTCACGGTCTCGCCGAGTGCCGGGCTGGGCGTGGCGACGCTGAGAACGTCCACCGGCTCGCCGCGCGGGCCCGGCAGGCTGCCCACTTCATAGGGAATGCGCAGGTCGATCAACGCGAGTTCGGCCTGTTTGGAGTCGTCGCAGTAGAGCTGCAGGTGCACGCTGCTCAGGCGTGTGGCGGTGCCGCGCCACACCGCGCCGGTCAGGTGCGGGCGGAACTCGGCCAGCCGCGACATCCACTGCCGGGCCACGTCGCGCAGCGCGGCGAGTTCCGCCGGCTGGGTGTCGGCGCAGAACAGCGCCAGATACGAGCGCACCTCGTCTTCGACCTCGTCGTTGCCTGGCAGGTCGACCGGCCGCATGCTGTGGCGTCCGAGTCCGCGGGCGGCGCGGCGCTTGGCCGGGCCGTACTCCATGCCCTCCTCGACCACCAGTCGGGCGGCCGCAGCGGCGATCTCGGCGGTCATGGCGGAGGGCATGCGGCCCATTCTAGGTTTGCCGCCGTGGGACTCAAGGCGGTTCCACTGCCCCCATGCGGGCCATCACGGTCCCCGCGCGTCCGATCACGTAGGCCGAGTGCGGGCGCTTCTCGAAGCGCTTCGGCGCCGGCAGCATCACCGCGAGCTGCGCCGCGGCACGCGCGCCGAGCCGATCGGCGCCGACGTGGAAATAGTGGCGCGCGGCCGCCTCGGCGCCGAACACGCCTTCGCCCCACTCGACGCTGTTCAGATAGATCTCGAGGATGCGCTGCTTGCTCAACAGGCTTTCCAGCATGAAGGTGACCACGATCTCCTGCGCCTTGCGCGCGAGGCTGCGCTCGCTGCCGAGGAACAGGTTCTTCGCCAGCTGCTGCGTGATCGTCGAGCCGCCGACAACCTTGGCTTGCACACGCGCCGGCGGCTTGGGCGTGGCCTGAGCCGAGGGCGGGCGGCGGCCTTGCCGCGCTGCGGCGCGGCGTTCCCGTTCCGCGTTGATCCGCGCCGCGCGGGCTTCGGCCTGCTGGTTGCGCTCCCAGGCCCGTTCGATCGCGTCCCATTGCACGCCGCTGTGGTCGGCAAAGCCGGCGTCCTCCGAGGCGATGACGGCGCGCTTCAGGTTCGGCGAGATGCGCTCGTAGTCGGCCCACTGCTGGCTCCACTCGATGCGGTTCTTTTCGACGAGCAGCCGCCAGGCCTCGGAGCGCTGGAACGCGGTCGACTGCGGATCGACGACGGCCATCAAGGCCACCCGCGCGAGGAAATACAGCTGCAGCGCCGCCACCGACACGAGGATCAGCGCACCGAGCCGCCACACGTGGCCGCCCAGCCGGGCGAGCGCGGCATTCATGCCGCTGTCTCCAGACGCCGTCGCAGCGCGGCGAGCACCGGGGCGGTGTCCGGCATCACGCCGCGCCACAGCGCGAACGACTCGGCGGCCTGCTCGACCAGCATCCCGAGCCCGTCGCGGGCCACCGCGCCGTGGGCCGTTGCCCAGCCGAGAAATCCTGCCGCGGCGGCACCGTACATCATGTCCAGCGCGAGCGAGCCGGGCCGAAGCACCGCGGCGTCGACCGGGACGTCGGCGCCGGTCAGACTGCTGACGCTCGCGTTGACGACGACGTCGAAGGCCTCGCCGGCACGGTCCAGCGGCGTCGCGGCGACACGCACCGTGCGGCGATCGGCGAGGGGCCGGTGGCGCTCGACCAGCGCGGCCGCCTTGTCCGGCGTGCGGTTCGCCACCACCAGCTCGGCGGGATGCGCATCGATCAGCGGGCCCATCGCACCCGCCGCCGCGCCGCCGGCGCCGATCAGCAGCACGCGCCGGCCGCGCAGCGGCACGCCGGCGTTGCGCTCGATGTCGCGCACGAGCCCGGCGCCGTCGGTGTTGTCGCCGAACCAGCCTTGCGAGTCGAAGCGCAGTGTGTTCACCGCCTGCGCGAGCGCGGCCCGCTCGCTGTGGCGCTCGGCGCGTGCGAACGCGTCGAACTTGAACGGCACGGTGACGTTGCAGCCGCGCCCGCCGTCGTCGGCGAACTCCTGCACGGCATCCGCGAAGCCGCCGATCGGGCACAGCAGCCGGCCGTATTCCATCGCCTGGCCGGTTGCCCGCGCGAACGTCGCATGGATGAACGGCGACTGGCTGTGCTCGACCGGGTGGCCGGCGACGGCATAGCGGTCCATCGCCTATTCCCGCCCCGGCGTCGCGCTGAGGGTCGTCTCCAGCCCCTCGCCGTGGAACTTGAAGCGCGAGGCGATCACCAGCTGGTCCGCCTCACGCCGCATCGCGCTCGTGAACGCACCAAACGGGGCGGCGGCCTTGACGATCGCGATGGCGCGCCGGTCCAGCAGCTTGGAGTTCGACGGCTTCACGACTTCGGTCTCCACGACGCGGCCGGCCGCATCGACTGTCAGCACCATCAGCAGCTCGCCGTACAACCGGCGCCCGCGGTACTCGGGGAAGTTGCGTGTGCCGCGCTCCTCGATCTTGCGGCGCAACGCGTCGTAGTAGATCGCGTAGGCCTGCTCCTGCGTCGCCGGACTGATGTAGCGCTTCTTCGGCCGCGCGTTTTCTTCCTGGATGCGCTTTTCGATCTCCGCCAGCAGCTGCAGCCGCTGGCGCCGCTGTTCCTCCCTGGCGCGCTCTTCGACGCTTCGGGCCGGGCGGTTCGGATCGGGCGCCGGCATTGCCGCCAGTTCGCGGCGCACGCTGGCGAGCCACTGCATCTGGGTCTCCTGCAGATGCTCGATCCGCCGCTGCGACTCCTCGGCCGCATCACCGAGCTCGATGGTCGCCGACGGGGGCAGCGGCGACGTGGCTCGGCCGCGCTCGACGCCGCCGCCGCCGGCGAGCTGCGCCTGCGCGATGGCTTGCGCCTTCACCGGCGCCTGCTTGGATCGTGCGTTGACGAGGATGACTTCCAGCGGCGTGTCCTCGAACACCCGATCGAAACCTTCGGGATCGACGAAGCGCACGCCGAGCAAGGCCGCGTGCGCGCCCACCGAGACGGCGAGGGCGATCTGCAAGGTCGAGAAGTGCTTCAGCATGGCGTCAACCGGTGCTGGGCGCCGGCACCGGCTCGTCTTCCTTCACGTCGATCGCGAGTGTGAGCGGCCCGGCGCTGTCGGCGGCTTCTTCTGCCTCCGTCTCGTCGACCGGCGCATCGTCGGCTGTCGTCGCCGGGTCGTCGATGCGCGCCGCGACGCTGGCGTGCACGTCCAGGGTCAGCAGGTCGGTGCCGGTGATGCGAACGCGCACCCGCGCGCCGCGCGGCAGCCCGTCGGCGCCCAGCGCGCGGAACACCAGCGGCAGGTCGTCGGCCCGCACCAGGCCGTCTTTCATCACGGCGGCGTCGAGCTCGCGCACGTCGTTTTGCGCCAGGCACTGCAGCGTCCAGTAGCGCTCGATCGCGGACTGGAAGCCGTTGTACGCCGCATAGGCGGCGTCGAAGCCGGAGATGACGGAGAACAGCGCCGCGTCCTTCGGCTTGAACGGCGCGGCCAGCGCCGCGGTGCGGCCGTGGCGCACGCAGGAGATGATTTGCCACTGGTTCACCAGGTCCACGTAGCGCCGCAGCGGCGACGTGGCCCAGGTGTACTGCGCCACGCCCATGCCGGCGTGCGGTGCGGGCTTGACGCCCATGCGCACCTTCACGCCCGGCGCGAGGCTCGCCTGGCTGCGGTAGATGCCGGGCACGCCGCAGTCGCTCAGCCAGCCGCCCCAGGTGCTGTTGGCGAGGATCATCGCTTCGGCGACGATCAGATCGAGCGGCGCGCCGCGCCGGCGCGTCGTGATCATCACGCGCTCGCCGCCTTGCGGTTCGCCCCCGTCGTTGCCTTCGAGGCGGAAGCTGTAGTCCGGCCGGTTGAAGATTTCCGGCTTGCCGCGCACAACCTCGCGCTTCGCCTTCAGGTGGTTGGCGAGCCGGAACGCGAAGGCGAGTTCGGTCGCGAACGGGTAGGGGGCGACCGCCGCGCCGGTCAGCGAGCCCTCGGTGATCACGCTGTCGAGCTGGTCGTGACGCAGGTTGGCCGCGATCGGCACCCGTTCGAGCCGCGTCTGCGTCGCCTTGACCTCGAGCGTGGCCTCGTCGAACGTGACGTACAGCGAGATCGCCGGACACTCGCGGCCTTCCGTCAGCGTGTACGCCTGCACCACCTCGTCGGGCAACATCGTCAGCTTGTGGCCCGGCATGTAGACGGTGGACAGCCGCTCGCGCGCCACCTTGTCGAGGGCACCGTCCGGTGCGATCGCGAGCCCCGGCGCGGCGATGTGCACGCCGAAGACCACCGTCCCGCTGCCCACGTCCTGCACCGACAGCGCATCGTCGATCTCGGTCGTCGCCGAGTCGTCGATCGAGAAGGCCTGCACGGGCGCGAGCGGCAGGTTCTCCTTGATCGCCGGCGCCGACAGTGGCGGGAAGGCCGTGCCCTTCGGGAAGTTCTCGAACAGGAAGCGCCGCCAGTGGAACTGGTACGGCGAATCGATCGCGCCTGCCGCGGTCAGCAGGTCCAGCGGCGCCTTTTGCGAACGCTTCGACGCTTCGACGACGGACTTGTACTCCGGCGCATTCTTGTCGGGCTTGAACAGGATGCGGTAGAGCTGTTCGCGTACCGGCGCCGGGCAATGGCCATCCACGAGCTCGCCGGCCCAGGCGTCGATCTGCGCGGCGATCTGCTTCTTGCGCTCGATGCCGAGCAGCGCGGCCTTGACGATCTCTTCCGGCGCCTTCTTGAAGTTACCCTTGCCGAGGCGGCGGAAGTAGTGCGGCGCCTCGAACAGGCGGAACAGCGCGGCGGCCTGCTGGGTGATGCCGGCGTTGGCGTCGAAGTAGTCGCGTGCCAGGTCGGCGAAGCCGAACTCCTGGTCGGGGGCAAATTCCCACGCGAGGTCGAGGTCAATGTCCTGCGCGATCGCCTGCGCCGATGACAGCAGCTCGGCCGGCGCCGGCTTGTCGAACTTGAGCAGCACGTTGGCCGCTTTCACCTTCACGCGCTTGCCCGAGTCGAGCTCGACTTGCATCGAACTGTCGGCCTCGGACATCACCCGGCCGGCGAGAAACCGGCCGGTGTCTTCAAACAGTGCATACATCGGCGGAATTGTCGCCGATGCGCCGGACCCGCCGGTGTGCCGAAAAGGTTGTCATACCGGCGAAAGCCGGTATCCACTGGTGACAAGCTCGCTGGCGCAGTGGATCCCGGCTTTCGCCGGTATGACGGCACCCCGGTATGACGGCACCTCTAGAAATGGATGCCCCGCATCATCTGTTGCATCGCGATCGCTTCCGGCGACAGTGTGGGCTTGGCGCTCTTGTCGCCCTTGGCGGCCGAGCTGTCCGGGAACATCCTGAAACTGGTGTTCATCACGATCTGCGCCACCCGCGGCAGCAGTGCATGCAGCACCTCGCCAGCCACCCCCAGCCGCGTGGCGATGCGCACCGGCTTGGCGACGCAGGCCTGCGCGATCATGTCGGCCGCCTCTTCGGGCGCCAAGGTCGGCACGTTGTTGTAGATCTTGGTCGGCGCGATCATCGGCGTGCGCACCAGCGGCATGTTGATCGTCGTGAACGTGATGCCGAGATCGGCGTACTCGCTCGACGCGCAGCGGGTCCAGGCGTCAAGCGCCGCCTTCGACGCCACGTAGGCCGAGAAACGCGGCGCGTTCGTCAGCACGCCGATCGAGCTGATGTTGACGACATGGCCCTTCTTCTTCGCGACCATGCCCGGCAGCAGGCCCATCGTGACGCGCAGGCAGCCGAAGTAGTTCAGCTGCATCGTGCGCTCGAAGTCGTGAAAGCGGTCGTAGCTCGATTCGATGGCGCGGCGGATCGAGCGTCCGGCGTTGTTGATCAGGAAGTCCACGCCGCCGTGGTGCTCCTCGATCCACGCGATCAGCTCCGCGCAGCTGCTCTCGTCGGCGATGTCGGAGGAGTAGGTTTCGACGATCGCGTCCTTGCCGGCCGCCGCCAGGATTTCCTTCTTCGCCTCGGCGAGCTTGGCCTCGTCGCGCGCGCAGATCAGCGTGATCGCACCGGCTTCGGCGAACTTGATCGCCGCCGCCAGCCCGATGCCCGACGAGCCGCCGGTCACGAGCACGACCTTGCCGGCCACCGTGCCGCGCAGCGAGCGGTCGATCAGCAGCGCGGGGTCGAGGTGGCGCTCCCAGTAGTCCCACAGGCGCCACGCGTAGTCCTTCAGGTTCGGCACCTCGATGCCGGTGCCCTTCAGCGCGGCGAGCGTTTCGCGGCAGTCGAAGCGGGTCGGGTAGTTGACGAAGGTCAGGATGTCCTCCGGCAGGCCCAGGTCCTTCATCACCGCCTGGCGCACGCGCCGCACCGGCGCCACCGCCATCAACCCCTTCTTCACGCTCTTCGGGATGAAGCCCAGCAGCGCCGCGTTGATGAAGAGGTTCATCTTCGGCGCATGCGCGGCACGGCTGAAGATGTCGAGCACGTCGCCGACGCGGTAGCCCTGCGGGTCGACGAGATGGAAGCAGCGCTTGTTCAGGTCGCTCTTCAGGTGGCTGATGTGGTCGAGCGCCGCGACGACGAAGTCCACCGGCACGATGTTCACGCGCCCGCCTTCGAGACCGACGCTGGGCATCCACGGCGGCAGGATCTGCCGCATGCGCTGGATCAGCTTGAAGAAGTAGTACGGGCCGTCGATCTTGTCCATCTCGCCGGTGGCCGAGTCGCCGACGACCATCGCCGGGCGGTAGACCGTCCACGGCACCTTCGACTCCTTGCGCACGATCTTCTCGCTCTCGTGCTTGGTCATGAAGTACGGGTGGTCCAGCCCCTCGGCTTCCTCGAACATGTCTTCGCGGAACACGCCTTCGTACAAGCCGGCCGCGGCGATCGAGCTGACATGGTGCAGGTGGCCGGCGTCGATCGCTTTCGCGAACTCCACCGCATTGCGCGTGCCTTCGATGTTGACCCGCACCTGCGACTCTTCATCGGCCGACAGGTCGTAGACCGCGGCCAGGTGGTACATGTGGTCGATGCCGCCCTTGAGCTTCTTGATGTCGTCGGCCGAGACACCCAGCTTCTTGCCGGTGAGGTCGCCCAGCACGGGAATCGCACGCGTCTTGCCCACACCCCAGTAGGACAGCAGCTCGTCGACCTTGCCGGCACTTTCGGCACGCAGCAGGAAGTAGACCGTCGAGCCGCGGCGCTCCAGCAAGGTCTTGACGAGGCGTTTGCCGATGAATCCGGTGGCTCCGGTGACGAAATACTGCATGCATGTCCTCCTAGTCGGTTGTGGCTGCGATTCTGGTCTGAACGAACAGTGAATCGTTTTCGTCGTTTACCCGAAGGTGCCATCTGCATAGAGCCGCCTCACTAGAGAAATTGGATGCCCGCCCAAAGGCCGCGTCCTATAGTCCCTGCAGCGCTGCGTTGGCGGCGACGGCGACACCCACACAGAGGACACCCACCATGGTCAAGAAGCTCAAGCAGATGGCTGACAAGAAGGCCGCCTCTCCCGCCGGCCTGTTCGACAGCGCCCTTGCAGGCACCGTCAAGGATTCCGCGCAGCAGATCTGGCTGGCCGGCCTCGGCGCCTTCTCGAAGGCGCAGGAAGAGGGCGGCAAGGTGTTCGAAGCCCTCGTGAAGGAAGGCGCGACGCTGCAGCGCAAGACGCAGGCGGTCGCCGAAGAGAAGATCGGCGAAGTGACAAACCGGATGAGCAACATGGCCGGCGACGTGTCCAGCAAGGCCGGCCAGCAGTGGGACAAGCTCGAGGCGATCTTCGAAGAGCGCACCTCCAAGGCGCTGGGCAAGCTCGGCGTGCCGTCGTCCAAGGACGTGGACGCGTTGATCAAGCGCATCGACGAGCTGAGCGGGCAGGTCGCCAAGCTGTCCAAGGGCGCTGCGGCCAAGACCCCGCGCAGCACAAGCCGGAGCAACGGCGTCGCGAAACCGGCCGCCAAGCGTGCCGTGGCGCGCAAGAGCGCGTGACCTCTGCTGCATCGACGAACCCGAAAGGGCGCTTCGGCGCCCTTTTTTTGCGCCCGGGTTTGAACCGACCCGGTTTAGGGGAGCGCGTCAACGGGGCACCCCCTGAGCACCCATAGACTCCGACGCATGCCGACTCGCCCGAAGAAACCCCGCATCGCCCTCGCACTCGCCGGTGGCGGTCCGTTGGGCGCGATCTACGAGATCGGCGCGCTATGCGCACTCGAAGAGTCGCTGGCCGGCCTGAACTTCGTCGACATCGACGCCTACGTCGGCGTGTCCGCCGGCGGCTTCATCGCCGCGGGCCTCGCCAACGGCATGAGCCCGCGGGAGCTGTGCGCGTCGTTCATCGAGAACGTCGGCCCCGAGCAGGACGTGTTTCAGCCGTCGGTGCTGATCCGCCCGGCCTGGGGCGAGATCGGCAAGCGCCTCGCGCTGCTGCCGGTGCTCGCGTCGCAGGCGTCGTTCCAGTATCTGTTCAGGCGCCGCTCGCTGTCGTCGGCCTTCGAGCGCTTGGGCCGCGCGCTGCCGGCGGGCTTCTTTTCCAACGCGATGGTCGACGTGCAGTTGCGCCGCCAGTTCGCGCTGCCCGGGCGGACCAACGATTTTCGAGAACTCAAGCGCAAGCTGGTGCTCGTCGCCACCGATCTCGACAGCGGCGATCCGGCGCCGTTCGGCCAGCCGGGTCTGGACCATGTGCCGATCTCCAAGGCGGTGCAGGCCAGCGCCGCGCTGCCGGGGCTGTTCCCGCCGGTCGAGATCGACGGCCGTTTCTATGTCGACGGCGCGCTGAAGAAGACGCTTCATGCATCGGTGCTGCTCGAGGAAGACGTCGACCTGCTGATCTGCCTGAACCCGCTGGTGCCGTTCAATTCCAGCGAATCGCCGCAGCCGCGCCTGTTGTCCAGCGGCGAGGCGCGCATCCCGAAGCTCGTCGACGGCGGTCTGCCGGTCGTGCTGTCGCAGACCTTCCGCACGATGATCCATTCGCGGCTGGAGCTCGGCATGAAGGGCTACGAACGCAGCCACCCGAACACGACCATCGTGCTGTTCGAGCCCGACCAGCGCGATCCCGAAATGTTCCTCGCCAACACCTTCAGCTACTCGCAGCGCCGGGTGCTCGCCGAACACGCCTACCAGCAGACACGCCGCATGTTGCGCTCGCGCCGGGGTGCGCTGTCCAAGCAGCTGGCGCCGCACGGCCTGCGCATTGCCGACGCGGTGCTCGACGACCCGGCACGCACGCTGGTCAGCCGCCGTCCCCCGCGCAGCCGCGGCGTCTGGGCGCTGCAGCGGCTGGAAGGTGTACTGAACGACCTCGAAAGCGCGCTGGCGCGCTGAGCCCCGTAGCCCGGATGCAATCCGGGAGCGACGTTGGATCGCGCGCGCAGCGCCCCGGATTGCATCCGGGCTACGGCTTGCCGTCTTCCGCCGGTGCCGGTGCCGTGTCGCGCCACGGCGCGGGCACCGGCAGGTCGGGCGGCACGTGGTAGACCATCACTTCGGTCGGGGTCGGTTCCGGGTCGCTCGGCAGCGGCTCCTGGGCCAGCATCGCGACGCGCAGCGACAGGCCGCGTCGCGGCCGATGCCGGGCTTGCAGTGCGGTGAACTCGGACATCAGCAAAGCAACAGCGGGATTCATCGTGGACTTCCTCGGACGGATCAATCGACCCGCCACTGTCGCCGCCGGCGCGGCCGCCGACCTGAAACGCCGGCTGAAACGTCCTGAAAATCGCCGTGCGGCTCAGAATCCGAAGCCGCCGGGAAAGACCCACAGCAGCGCCGCCGTCATCGTCACGTAGCGCCCCAGCTTGCCGATGGCCATGTAGCCGACGCAGGGCCAGAACGGCAGCCGCAGCCAGCCGGCCACCGCGCACAGCGGATCGCCGACGACCGGCAGCCACGACAGCAGGCAGGCCTTGGCGCCGAAACGCTCGAGCCAGCGCAGCGCACGCGGATGTGCCGCGCCGTGGTCGTGCGTGACACGTTCGTAGGCGCGCTCGGCGCCGTAACCCATCCACCACGATACCGCGCCGCCCAGCGTGTTGCCCGCGGTCGCGACGAGCACCGCCGGCCAGAACAGTTCGGGATTGAGCGTGACGAGGCCGAACACGACCGGCTCCGATCCGACCGGCAGCAGCGTGGCCGAGACGAGGGCGACGACGAACACGGTGCTCAGCCCGTATTGCGGCAACGACAGCAGGGCCAGCAGGGATTCGAGCCACGCATACATCGGCGGCATTATCCGAAGCCTCGCACGCGGGCCGCGACCGGCGAGGCTGCCGCTATACTTCTGCCTCCTTTTTCAGCACACCCTCTCGTCCCCCCTCCCATGAAAATCGGCCACATCGAGCTGGCGAACAGCCTCTTTGTCGCGCCGATGGCGGGCGTGACCGACCGGCCGTTTCGCCAGCTGTGCAAGCGGCTCGGTGCCGGGTATGCAGTCAGCGAGATGGTGACCTCGCGCCGCGAACTGTGGAACAGCCTGAAGACCAGCCGCCGCGCCAACCACGACGGCGAGGTCGCGCCGATCGCGGTGCAGATCGCCGGCACCGATGCGGCGATGATGGGCGAGGCGGCGGCCTACAACATCGACCGCGGCGCGCAGATCATCGACATCAA
>DATKCI010000229.1:0-4265 GCA_035513255.1 Piscinibacter sp.
CAGCCGGCGCCGAAGATCACTGCGGCACAGGCACGCCAAACGACGGCAGACCTCGCCCTGTAGTGGAGACCTTCGGCCCTCGGGTCAATGAAATCAACAACTTGGTGGGCTCGCCGGGGCTGAATTGAGAAAGACGGGCTAGCAGCACGGCTGTTCTGTGATTCAGGCCCTCAAGTAGCGGGCTGTCCTTCGCCGTTCGTTCAATCGACCAGCGCCTCGTCCACCACCTCCACCCAGTGCCGCACTGGCGTCGCCGTGCCGCTTTGCAGGTGCTGGATGCAGCCGATGTTGGCCGACACGATCGCCTGCGCCTTCAGCGGTTCCAGCTGCGCGAGCTTGCGGTCGCGCAGCGCGTAGGCCAGATCGGGCTGAAGCACGGAGTAGGTACCCGCCGACCCGCAACACAGGTGGCTTTCGCCGGTGGCGAGTTTCACATCGAAGCCGAGCTCGGCCAGTTGCGGCTCGATCGTGCCGCGCACCTTTTGGCCGTGCTGCAAGGTGCACGGCGGATGAAAGGCGAGCTGCGTGACCTGGCGCCGCCGCACCTTGGCCTTCAGCTGCGGCATCAGGTCCGGCAGCAGTTCGCCGAGGTCCTTCGTCAGTTCGGAGATGCGCCGCGCCTTGTCGGCGTAGGCCGGATCACCGGCCAGCGCGTGGCCGTAGTCCTTCACCGTCGCACCGCAGCCCGAGGCGTTCATCACGATCGCCTCGACCTCGCCGGCCGACGCCGCCGGCCACCAGGCGTCGATGTTGCGGCGCATGTCGGCCAGGCCTCCGGCGTGGTCGTTCAGGTGCAGGCGGATCGCGCCGCAGCAGCCGGCCTCGCCGGCCACCAGTGTCTGGATGCCGCAGGCGTCGAGCACACGCGCCGTCGCGCTGTTGATGTTGGGCATCATCGCCGGCTGAACGCAGCCGGCGAGCAGCAGCACCTTGCGCGGATGTTCGCGGGTGGGCCAGCGGCGCGAACCGGCCCCGGCAGGCTCAGGCACCTTGGCCTTCAGCGACGGCGGCAGCAGCGGGCGCAGCGCCTGCCCGAGCGCCATCGCCGGGCCGAACAGCCGCGATGTCAGGCCCTCCTTCAGCAGCCAGCGCAGCGCGCGCTGGCCCACCGGACGCGGCACGCGCTCTTCGACGACGCGCCGGCCGATCTCCACGAGGTGGCCGTAGTCGACGCCGGAGGGGCAGGTCGTTTCGCAGTTGCGGCAGGTCAGGCAGCGGTCAAGGTGCAGCTGCGTCTTGCGGGTCGGCGCGTGGCCTTCCATCACCTGCTTCATGAGGTAGATGCGCCCGCGCGGGCTGTCGAGGTCGTCGCCGAGCAGCTGGTAGGTCGGGCAGGTGGCGGTGCAAAAGCCGCAGTGCACGCACTTGCGCAGGATGGCCTCGGCTTCGTCGCCCTCGGGCGTGTTCTTGAATTCGGGCGCGAGTTGCGTTTGCATCGGTTCACAGGCCGGGATAGAGCCGGCCAGGGTTGAAGACGCCGGCCGGATCGAAGGCTTTTTTCAGCTCACGGTGGATGCGGTCCAGCGGCGACTGCAGCGCGGCGAACACGCCTGCGGACTTGTCGACGGCGCGGAACAGCGTCGCGTGGCCGCCGGCGCGAGTGGCGGCGTCGCGCACGGGGGCGGCCGGCGCGGCGGTGACCACCCAGCGCTGCGCACCGCCCCATTCGATCAGGCGCTCGCCCGGCAAGCCCAGCGGCGGCGCCGTCGGCGGCACCGACACGCGCCACAGCGCGGCGCCCGAGGCCACCGCCTGGCCGGCCTTCACGAAGTAGTCGTCGGCGTGGTCGCGCAGGCCCTGCCAGAATGCCGTGCCGAACGCGGGTTCAATCAGCTCGCCGCCCATCGCGGCGATCGCCGCGTTGACGGCGGCCAGCGCACCGCGCAAGCGCACGAGCAGCGTGCCGTTCCACCAGGCGCTCGCGTTCAGCGGCAGCGGCCGTCCGGCCCATTCGTTCAACTGCCGCAGGGCGTCGCCTTCGCTCATCTGAAAACGCAGCGTCGCCGTCGCGGGTGCGATCGGCAGCACCTTCAGCGACACCTCGAGGATCACGCCGAGCGTGCCCAGCGACCCGGCGAGCAGCCGCGACACGTCGTAGCCGGCGACGTTTTTCATCACCTGCCCGCCGAAGGTCAGCACCTCGCCGCGCCCGTTGAGCAGCGTCGCGCCGAGCACGTAGTCGCGCACCGACCCGGCGACCGCGCGCGACGGCCCGGCGAGGCCGGCCGCCACCATGCCGCCCACGGTGCCGCCGGCGGCGAAGTGCGGCGGCTCGAACGGCAGGCACTGGCCTTTCTCGGCCAGCACCGCTTCGAGCCGGGCGAGCGAGGTGCCGCAGCGCGCGGTGACGACGAGCTCGGTCGGCTCGTGGCTCGAAATGCCTTCGAGCACGGTGGTGTCCAGCGGCTCGCCGAGCGGGGTCTCGCCGTAGAAATCCTTCGTGCCGCCGCCGCGGATGCACAGCTGGGCGCCGGCGGATCGTGCGGCCGCGACGCGGTCGATCAGGAACTGCAGCGCGGGGTCGTTGACGTCCATCGGGTCAGAACCGCGAAATGTCGGCAAACGGCAGCAGCCCGCGGCGCACGTGCATCTTTCCGTACTCGGCGCAGCGCGACAGCGTCGGAATGACCTTGCCGGGGTTCAGCAGCTCCTTCGGATCGAAGGCCCGTTTCAGCGACAGCATCTGCTCGCGCTCGGCCGGCGAAAACTGCACGCACATCGACGACAGCTTCTCGACGCCCACGCCGTGCTCGCCGGTCACCGTGCCGCCGAGCGCGACGCTCAGCTCCAGGATCTCGGCGCCGAACTGCTCGCAGCGGTGCAACTGGTCCGCATCGTTGGCGTCGAAGAGGATCAGCGGGTGCAGGTTGCCGTCGCCGGCGTGGAAGACGTTGACGCAGCGCAGCGCGTACTTCTTTTCCATCTCGGCAATCGCGAGCAGGATGTCGGCAAGCCGCTTGCGCGGAATCGTCGAGTCCATGCACATGTAGTCGGGACTGATGCGCCCGCTGGCCGGGAACGCGTTCTTGCGCCCGCTCCAGAACTTGAGGCGCTGCGCCTCGTTCTCGCTGACCTGAATGCCGCTCGCGCCGCTGGCGCGCAGCACCTGCACCATGCGGCCGACTTCTTCTTCCACTTCTTCGGGCGTGCCGTCGCTTTCGCACAGCAGGATGGCCGCCGCGTTCAGGTCGTAGCCGGCGTGCACGAAGTCCTCGACCGCGGCGGTCATCGGCTTGTCCATCATCTCGAGGCCCGCCGGAATGATGCCGGCCGCGATGACGTTGGCCACCGCGTCGCCGGCATGGCGGATGTCGTCGAAGCTCGCCATGATGCAGCGGGCGGCCTGCGGCAGCGGGATCAGCTTGACGGTGACCTCGATGACGATGGCCAGCATGCCTTCGCTGCCGACCAGCACGCTCATCAGGTCGAGCCCGGCCGCGTCGAGCGCTTCGCTGCCGAATTCGACCGGCTGGCCGTCGACGGTGAAGCCGCGCGCGCGCAGCACGTTGTGCGAGGTCAGGCCGTACTTCAGGCAATGCACGCCGCCGGAGTTCTCGGCCACGTTGCCGCCGATCGTGCAGGCGATCTGGCTGCTCGGGTCGGGCGCGTAGTACAGGCGGTGCGGCGCGGCCGCTTCGCTGATCGCGAGGTTGCGTACGCCGCACTGGACCCGGGCGGTGCGCGCGAGCGGGTTCACTTCGAGGATGCGGTTGAACTTGGCGAGACTGAGCGTGACGCCGGCCTGGTGCGGCAGCGCGCCGCCGGACAAGCCGGTCCCGGCGCCGCGCGCGACGACCGGCACGTTCAGCCGGTGGCAGATACGCAGTGCGGCGGCGACCTGCTCCTCGGTTTCCGGCAGCGCGACGACCATCGGCTGCTGGCGGTAGGCGGTGAGGCCGTCGCATTCATAGGGCACGGTGTCTTCGGTGTGCCACAGCACGGCATGCGCCGGCATGACCGCGCACAACTCCGCGACCACTTGGGCCCGCCGCTGCGCGCGTTCGTTGCGCGCCGAAGCGGGGTCGTTGCGGATGGCGGCGTCCACTGCGGGTCTCCTCGAGCCGGGTCAACTTGCACTGTAACGCCGCGATCACAGGCGCCCGGTGCAAAGCGGCCATGACTTCGCGGTGGTGAATCCGAATCACGTAGCCCCAAGTCCTGCCGTCACCCCGGCGTCGTCACTCCGCAGTAGCCCGTCACCCCCGCGCCGTCACCCCCCGCGCCGTCACCCCCCGCGCCGTCACCCATCGCCGTCACCCATCGCC
>DATKCI010000230.1:0-15572 GCA_035513255.1 Piscinibacter sp.
GCCGCATCATGGCGGTCGGCACCTACATCGCCGCCTCCGAAACGCTGGAACCGGAACTCGCGAACGCGCTGATCCCCTCGGGCTGCGCCGTGTGCGACACCAACTTCGCTCTGGACTATTTTCGGCCCACGCCGGACCACCGCCTCCTCTACGGCGGCCGCGTGAGCTACAGCACGACCACGCCGCCCCGCCTGGCGCACGGCATGCAACGTCGCATGGCCGCGACCTTCCCCCCACTCGCGAAGAAGAAGGTCGAGTTCGCATGGGGCGGCTTCATCGACATCTCGATGAACCGAGCCCCCGACTTCGGGCGCCTTTCCGACGTGTCCGAGGCCGCGGCCGCCGGCTTGACCAACGTCTACTATCTGCAGGGCTTCTCGGGCCACGGGCTCGCGCTCGCCGGATTGGCCGGCCGGATCGTTGCGGAAGCGATCGACGGCAACGCGAGCCGCTTCGACACCTTCGCTCGCATACGTCACCGCCCGTTTCCCGGCGGCCGCCTGCTTCGGATGCCGGCGCTGGTGGCCGGCATGGCGTATTACCGACTGAAGGACATGCTGTGACGGCGGCGCCGAGTGCAGACCCCCTCGGGAAAGAGGTCGGCGTTGACATCGGCGCCGTGTTGGGCACACTCGTTCCCATCCCATCCTTCAAAACCACCCTCGCGCGCCGGCGGCCAACAACCGCTGTTTTCTTTGCTGCATGAAGCGCAAACCCGTCGTCCTGATCCCTGCCTGCAACCGCGTTCTGGGGCAACACCCTTTCCACATCGCCGGCAAGAAATACGCCGAAGCCGTGCGCCTCGCTGGCTGCCTGCCGCTGGTGGTGCCCTCGATCGCGCCGGGCGAAATGGACGATCTGCTCGACGTCGCCGACGGTGTCCTGTTGACCGGCTCCCCATCCAACGTGCACCCGCTGCATTTCGGCGAAGAGGTGTACGACACCCAGTTGCCGCTCGATCCCGAGCGCGACGACTGGACGCTGCCGCTGATTCCCCGCGTGCTCGCGCTCGGCATTCCGATGTTCGCGATCTGCCGCGGTTTTCAGGAAGCCAACGTCGCGCTCGGCGGCAGCCTCTACCAGGCCGTGCACGAGGTGCCGGGCCAGCACGATCACCGCGGTGACAAGGACGGACCGCCCGAGCTCACCTACGGCCTCGCGCACACCGTGAACGTCACGCCAGGCGGCACGCTTGAAGCCATCGTCGGTCCCGCGCCGATCCAGGTCAACTCCGTCCACGGACAGGGAGTGAACCGCCTCGCGAGCGGCTTGCGCGTCGAGGCCCGTGCGCCGGACGGGCTGGTCGAAGCCTTCTCGATGCCCGATGCGAAGGCCTTCAACCTGTGCGTGCAGTGGCACCCCGAATGGCAGGCAGCGACGAATCCGATCTCGATGAGCCTGTTCAAGGCCTTCGGCGCCGCCTGCCAGGACTACCGCGATCGCCATCGAGCGCTGGAAAGGGAGCCGGATCGATAGCGGCCTCGTCACTCCCCTCAGCAGCCCGCAACGCGCCACGCACACCGGCGGCGCCCACATACGACAGGTGATTCATGGTGGTTAGAGACAAACTCACATTCGGCGAGCTGGAGCAGTGGCTCAACGAGCGGCGCGTGACCGAGATCGAGTGCCTGGTGCCCGACCTCACCGGCGTCGCGCGCGGCAAGATTCTTCCGCGCGAAAAGTTCACCGAGGACCGCGGCATGCGCTTGCCCGAAGCGATCGTCGCGATCGGCGTGACCGGCGAGTTCCCGCAGGAGGGCCCGTACTACGACGTGATCCACGCGACCGACCGCGACATGCACCTGCGGCCGGATCCGAGCACCGTGCGCATCGTGCCGTGGGCCACCGACCCGACGGCCCAGGTCATCCACGACTGCTTCGATCGCCACGGCAACATGATCACCTACGCCCCGCGCTCGGTGCTGCGCCGCATCTGCGAGCTGTACGCGGCGGAGAACTGGGATCCGGTCGTCGCGCCGGAACTCGAGTTCTACCTGATCGAGCGCAACTCGGACCCGAACACGCCGCTGCGCCCGCCCAAGGGTCGCAGCGGTCGCGCCGAGACCTCGCGCCAGGCCTATTCGATCGACGCGGTGAACGAATTCGATCCGTTGTTCGAAGACATCTACGCCTACTGCGAACAGATGGAGCTCAACGTCGACACGTTGATCCACGAAGTCGGTGCCGGGCAGATGGAGATCAACTTCTTCCATGCCCACCCTCTCGCGCTGGCCGACGAGGTGTTCTTCTTCAAGCGCACGATCCGCGAGACGGCGCTGCGCCACGAGATGTACGCCACCTTCATGGCCAAGCCGATGGCCAACGAGCCGGGCAGCGCGATGCACGTGCACCAGAGCGTGCTGAACAAGTTGACCGGCAAGAACATCTTCAGCAACGACGACGGTTCGCCCAGCCAGGAGTTCTACTGGTACCTGGGCGGCCTGCAGAAGTACACGCCGGCGGCGATGGCCTTGTTCGCGCCCTACGTGAACTCGTACCGCCGCCTCGCGCGTTCGACGGCGGCGCCGATCAACATCCAGTGGGGCACCGACAACCGCACGGTGGGCATCCGTGCGCCGGTCGCGTCGCCGTCGGCGCGCCGCATCGAGAACCGCGTGATCGGCGCCGACGCCAACCCCTATGTGGCGCTGGCCGCCACGCTCGCCTGCGGCTACCTCGGCATGAAGAACCGCATCGAGCCGGCGGCCGAGTGCACCGGCGACGCCTACCTGTCCGAGTACCAGCTGCCTCGCTCGCTGAGCGAGGCGCTCGGCTGGCTGGACGACGAGAAGGACCTGCACGACGTGCTCGGCAAGGACTTCATCACCGTCTACTCCGAGGTGAAGGAGATCGAGCACGACGAGTTCATGAAAGTGATCTCGCCGTGGGAACGCGAACACCTGCTGCTGCACGTCTGACGCCATGAGCACACGTACCACGCGCGATTGGCAAACGGCCGACACGTCGCACCACCTGCATCCCTTCACCGATTTCAAGTCGCTCGCCGCAAAAGGCACACGCGTCATCGTCAAGGGCGACGGCATCTACCTCTGGGACAGCGACGGCGAGAAGATCCTCGACGCGATGTCCGGGCTGTGGTGCGTGAATGTCGGCTATGGACGGCAGGAGCTGATCGACGCCGCCACCGCGCAGCTGAAGCAGCTGCCCTTCTACAACTCCTTCTTCCAGACGACGACACCGCCGGCCATCGAGCTTGCCGAGCTGCTGGCCGAAGTGACGCCGCCGCAATTCCGGCACGTCTTCTTCTCCGGCTCCGGCTCCGAAGGCAACGACACCGTGGTGCGCATGGTGCGCCGCTACTGGGACGTGCTCGGGCAGCCCGAGCGGCAGATCATCATCAGCCGGAACAATGCCTACCACGGCTCCACGATGGCCGGCGCCTCGCTCGGCGGCATGGGCGGCATGCATGCACAAGGCGGCTTGCCGATCCCCGGCATCGTGCACATCGAACAGCCGTTCTGGTTCGAGCACGGCCAGGCGATGACGCGCGACGAGTTCGGCCTGCGCGCCGCGCGTTGGCTGGACGAGAAGATCCGCGAGATCGGCCCGGCCAAGGTGGCCGCGTTCATCGGCGAGCCGGTGCAAGGCGCCGGCGGCGTCATCGTGCCGCCGGACACCTATTGGCCTGAGGTGCAGCGCATCTGCGACGAGCACGGCATCTTGCTGGTGTCCGACGAGGTCATCTGCGGCTTCGGGCGCACCGGCCAGTGGTTCGGCTGCGAGACCTTCGGCTTCCGGCCCGACCTGATGACCTTCGCGAAGGGCGTCACCTCCGGCTACATCCCGCTCGGCGGCGTGATGGTCGGCGAGCGCATCGCGAAGGTGCTGATCGACCAGGGCGGCGAGTTCAACCACGGCTACACCTACAGCGGCCACCCGGTGGCCTGCGCGGTGGCGCTCGCCAACATCCGCGTGGTCCAGAAGGAAGGGCTGGTCGAGCGGGTGCGCGACGAGCTGGGCCCCGCCTTGGCCGAGCGCTTCGCGGAACTCGCCGAGCATCCGCTGGTCGGCGAAGCACAGACCTGCGGCGCGATGGGTGCGCTGCAGCTGGTGAGGAACAAGGCGAAGAGCGAGTCGTTCGCAAGCGAGCTCGAGGTCGGCATGGTGTGCCGCGGGCACTGTTTCGGCAACGGCTTGATCATGCGCGCGGTCGGCGACCGCATGATCGTCGCGCCGCCGCTGGTGATGACGCTGGAACAGGTCGACGAGATGGCGGGGTTGATCAAGCGGTGCCTGGACCTGACCCTGAAGGACGTGAAGCAGCGCGGCTGGATGTGAATCCACGCCTGTCCTGAGCTTGTCGAAGGGCCGGGATGACGCGGAAAGGAGCACGGATGAATACCTCAACCATCGACTGGCGCCAACGCGCCAATGACATTCGCCCCGACGGCCGCGCCGTCATCGCCGGCCGGCGCGTCGCCGCGCGCGACGGCGAGACCTTCGACTGCATCTCGCCGATCGACGGCCGCACGTTGGCATCGGTCGCGCGCGGGCGCACGGCCGACATCGACGCGGCCGTCGCCGCGGCACGCCAGGCCTTCGACGACGGCCGCTGGGCGCGCAAGTCGCCGGCGCAGCGCAAGCGCATCCTGCAGCGCTTCTCCGAGGGCATCCTCGCCGCGAAGGAAGAACTCGCGCTGCTCGAAACGCTGGACATGGGCAAGCCGGTGCAGCAAAGCCTGGCCGTCGACGTGGCCTCCACCGCGCGCATCATCGCGTGGTACGGCGAGGCGATCGACAAGGTCTACGACGAGATCGCGCCGACGCCGCACAACGCGCTCGCGCTGATCACGCGCGAGCCCATGGGCGTGATCGGCGCCGTCGTGCCGTGGAACTACCCGATGCTGATGGCCTCGTGGAAGCTCGGGCCGGCGCTCGCCGCGGGCAACAGCGTGGTGCTCAAGCCGAGCGAGAAGTCGCCGCTGACAGCCTTGCGGCTGGCCGAGATCGCCGTCGAAGCCGGCCTGCCCGAAGGCGTGTTCAACGTCGTGCCGGGTTACGGCCACGAGGCGGGCGAAGCGCTCGCGCTGCACATGGACGTCGACGCCATCGGCTTCACCGGCTCCACGCGGGTGGGCCGCAAGATGCTCGAGTACGCCGGCCGCAGCAACCTGAAGCGGGTCTACAACGAACTCGGCGGCAAGTCGGCCTTCGTCGTCTTCGACGATTTCGCCGACGTGGCGCGAGCGGCCACCACCGTCGCCGCCAGCATGTTCTACAACCAGGGCGAGAGCTGCAACGCGCCGTCGCGCGTGTTCGTGCACGAGCGCATCGCAGACGAGTTCGTCCGCATCGTCACCGGCGAGGCGCCGAAGTACCAGCCGGACGATCCCCTGTCCGGAACCGCGGAGATGGGCGCCATCGTCGACGAGACGCAGCTGCGCACGGTGCTCGGCTACATCGAGGCCGGCCACGGCGAAGGCGCGAGGATGGTCGCCGGCGGCAAGCAGGCACGTGCGGACAGTGGCGGCTATTTCGTCGAGCCCACGGTGTTCGACGGCGTGGACAACCGCATGCGAATCGCCCGCGAGGAGATCTTCGGCCCGGTGCTGTCGGTGATCCGCTTCAAGACAGAGGACGACGCCGTGGCGATGGCCAACGACAGCCCGTACGGCTTGCAGGCCAGCGTGTGGAGCGACAACGTCAACCGGGCGCACCGGGTGGCGCGCGCGCTGCGCGCCGGCACCGTGCACGTCAACCAGTACGACGAGGACGACATCACCGTGCCGTTCGGCGGCTACAAACAAAGCGGCAACGGACGCGACAAGTCGCTGCATGCGTTCGACAAGTACACCGAGCTGAAGACGACCTGGTTGCGGATCGATCCGGCGTAGGCCCAACACAGGTCCAAACCCATGCGCGTCGCCGTCTACAGCACCCGCCCCTACGACCGCCGCTTCCTGGACGGCGCCAACGTGCCGTCCCGCCACGAGCTGGTTTACCTCGACGCGCAACTGGATGCGAGCACCGCCGCGGCCGCGGACGGCGCCACCGCAGTCTGTGCGTTCGTCAACGATCGCCTCGACGCCGAGGTGCTGCAGCGTCTGCACGCGCTGGGTGTGCGGCTGGTCGCGCTGCGCAGCGCCGGCTTCAACCACGTCGACCTCGAAGCGGCGGCGGCGCTGGGCATCGCCGTCGGCCGGGTGCCGGAGTACTCGCCGCACGCAGTGGCCGAACACGCCGTCGCGCTGGTCCTCACGCTGAATCGCAAGATCCATCGCGCTTACGCCCGCGTGCGCGAAGGCAACTTCGCGCTCGAAGGCCTGCTCGGCTTCGACCTGCACGGCCGCACGGTCGGCGTGGTCGGCACCGGCAAGATCGGCGAGTGCTTTTGCCGGATCATGTCCGGCTTCGGCTGTCGCGTACTGGCCTTCGACCCCCACCACAATCCCGCGTGCGAGGCGCTCGGCGCGCGCTACGTCACGCTGCCCGAGCTGCTTGCGGCGAGCGACGTCGTGAGCCTGCATTGCCCGCTCACGCCGCAGACCCACCACCTGATCGATGCGGCGGCGCTGGCGTCGATGAAACGCGGCGCGATGCTGATCAACACGAGCCGTGGCGCCGTGGTCGACACGCCGGCGGTGATCGCGGCATTGAAGTCGGGGGCGCTCGGCAGCCTCGGCCTGGACGTGTACGAGGAAGAAGCCGACCTGTTCTTTCGCGACCTGTCGGCCGACATGATTCGCGACGACGTGTTCGCGCGGCTGCTGACCTTCCCCAACGTCGTCGTCACCGGCCACCAGGCCTTCTTCACCGAAGAGGCGCTTGCGGCCATCGCCGGCATCACGCTTGCCAACATCACCGCATTCGAGGATCACGGCCAGCCGCAGCACGCCGTGTCCGTCGAACGCATCGTCTGACCGATGACCAGCCCCGCCGCGACGGCGACGCTGGCCGCGGCCCCGATCGGGCTCATCCTCGCGCTGATGCTGGGCCTGCGCTGGTCGGCCGCGCGCGCCGGCCTCGCGGGGCTTGCGCTCGCCGCGGTGCTCGCGACCACCGTCTTCGGCTTCGGTAGCCCCAATGCCATCGATGGCGCGCCGGCAAGTACGCCGCGCGAGTTCGCCGGCGTGTTCGCCGAGGGCGGCTTTCTGGCGGGGACCATCCTGTGGATCCTGCTGCCGGCGCTGGCACTGCACCACCATCAGCAACGCTGCGGCGCACTGGACGCACTGCGCGAGGGCCTGGCCCGACTGACGCCCGAGCGGCCGCTGCAAGCCCTGCTCGTCGGCTGGTTCCTCGCGCTCTTCCTCGAGGGCGCCGCCGGCTTCGGCACGCCGGTGGCGCTGGCCGCGCCTATCCTCGTCGGCCTGGGCGTGCCGGCGGTGCAGGCTGTCGTGCTGGCGCTGCTCGGGCATGCCGCCGGCGTGTCGTTCGGCGCGCTCGGCACACCGGTGGCCGCGCAGGTCGCGCTCACCGGCCTGGACCCGGTGGCGATCGCGTGGAACACCGCGCTGCTGCACGCCCTGCTGGGATCGCTATTGATGGTTTTCTTCATGCGCACGCTGGCCGCTGCCGGCATGGTGCGTCCGCCGGTGGGCTGGGCGGCGCTCGCTGCGGCCGGATTTCTGCTGCCGTGCCTCGCGATCGCGGCCACGATCGGCCCGGCGCTGGCCACGCTCGGCGCGGCACTGGCCGGCAGCGCGCTGTTCATCGCGGTCCTCGTCCAGCGCCGGACCGCCCCCCACATGCCACCGGCGGCCGGCATCGGCCGGGCGCTCTGGCCCTACGGCGTGCTCGTCGCGCTGGTGCTGGCCACGCGCTTGCCCGCCCTGGCGCAACCGCTCGGCGAGATCGTGCTGCAGTGGCAGCTGTTCGACCGCTACGGCGCAAGCATGCAGCCGCTGATGCATCCCGGCACGCTGCTGTTCGCCGCGCTGCTGGTCGGCGCGCGGCTGCAGCGGGTCCCGCTGCGCGACCTTGCAGGCCCGCTGGCGCTGGCGGCGAAGCGGCTGCTGCCTGTCACCGCGGCGCTGCTTGCCATGTTGTGCCTGTCGCGCCTGATGCTGCACGCCGGCATGATCGCGGCGCTGCAGGAAGCTGCCGTGCGCGGCGTCGGACGCGGCTGGCCGCTGGTGGCGCCAGCCGTGGGCGCGCTCGGCAGCTTCGTCACCGGCTCCGCCACCGCCTCGAACGTGCTGTTCACGACGCTGCAGGCACAGACCGCGCAGGCGCTGTCGCTGTCGCCCACGGCACTGGTCGCGGCCCAAGGACTGGGTGCGGCGATCGGCAACATCGTCAGCCCGCACAACATCATCGCCGGCGCCGCGACCGTGGGCCTGGCCGGACGGGAGGCCGAGATCCTGCGGCGTACGCTGTGGCCGTGCGCGATCTACCTCGCGCTGGGTGGCCTGCTGGTCGCATGGCTCGCCGCCGGCTGACGCGGCGCCGCGCTGCGGCATGATCGCCGCTTCGTCCACCACCGCCCTTCGTTCATGACGCGAGCACCGTCGCATCACGCTCCCTGGCTCTCCTACCTCTGCCTCGCGGCGTCGATGTCGCTGGTCGGCAGCTACGTCGGCCTGTCCAAGCTGCTCGTCGTCGTGTTCCCGGTGTTCCTGCTCGCCTGGCTGCGCTTCGGCATCGCGGCCGTCGCGATGGCCGGCTGGGTGAGGCGCACGCCGGCCGAATCGCCGCTGAGCCCGCACGACCGCAGGCTGCTGTTTCTCGAATCGCTGCTCGGCAACTTCCTCTTCTCGGTCTTCATGCTGTACGGCATGACGCTGACCTCCGCACTCGCGGCCGGCGTGATCATGGCGGCGATTCCGGCGGTCGTGGCGCTGCTGTCGTGGCTGTTCCTTCGCGAGCGCATCACGCCGCGGGTGGCCGCCGGCATCGGCTGCGCCGTCGGTGGCATCGCGATGGTGTCGCTGGCGCGCCGTGACGGCGATGGGTCGGCCGGAACGCTACTGGGCAACCTGATGCTGCTCGGCGCAGTGGTCTGCGAGGCCAGCTACGTCGTCATCGGCAAGCGGCTCACCGGCAACGTGTCGGCCAAGCGCATCAGCGCGCTCGTGAATCTGTGGGGGCTCGCGCTCGTCACGCCGTTCGGGCTGTGGCAGGCGCTGCAGTACGACTTCGCGGCCGTTGCGCCCGCCTCGTGGGGCCTGCTGCTTTTCTACTCGATCACTGCCAGCATGGTGACGGTGTGGCTGTGGATGACGGGCCTGCGCCATGTGCCGGCGTCGTCGGCCGGCGTCTTCACCGTGCTGCTGCCGGTCAGCGCCGCCGCGGTCGGCGTGGCGTTGCTGGGCGAGCGCTTCAGCGCCGTGCAGGCCGGCGCCTACGGCCTCGCGCTCGCCGGCGTGGTGCTGGCCACCTGGCCGGCCGGCCCGTCCGCCCGCTGAGACGACCACTCGGCAATCAGCTCGACCAGTTTGCGCGGATCGGTGGGCTTGACGAAGTGGCGGTCGAAACCCGCCTCCATCGCTCGCAACTGGTCTTCCTTCTGGCCGTAGCCGGTCAGCGCCACCAGAAGCGCCTGTTCGGTGACGGGCATCTGGCGCATCCGCTTGGCCACCTCGTAGCCGCTGAGCACCGGCAGGCCGATGTCGAGCACGACGATCTGGGGCGCGAACACCGGCACGCAGGCGAGTGCCTGCATGCCGTCGCCGACGGTCTTGACCTCGTGGCCTTCGAGCTGGAGGTACTGGGCGACGCTTTCGGCGGCGTCCTGGTTGTCGTCGACGATCAGGATGCGGCGGCCGCGCACCGGCGCCAGCGGCTGGGGCAGCTCGTTCGCGCCGGGAACCTGAACGACGCTCACGCACGGGATGAATACACGGAACTCCGCGCCCTTCTTCGTGCCGGCACTCGTCGCCTCGACGCGTCCACCGTGCAGCTCCACCAGCCGGCGGGCAAGCGTCAAGCCGACGCCGAGGCCGCCCTGCAGCCGATCCAGCGAGCGCGAACCCTGCGCGAACAGGTCGAAGATGCGCGGCAGCAGCGCGTCGTCGATGCCGATGCCGTTGTCACGCACGACGATCACCGCCTCGCGCTCCTGCAGGGCCAGCTCGAGCTGGATGCGCCCGCCATCGTCGCTGTACTTCGCCGCGTTGTGCAGCAGGTTGGACACGACCTGGGACAAGCGCGCGAAGTCGCCCTGCAGCCACACCGGGGCCTCGGGCAGCGTCACGCTCAGATGATGGCTGCGCGCGTCGATGAAGGGCTGCGTGGTCTCCACGCTTTGCGCGATCACCTTCGCGAGATCGACCGGCTCCCTGTTCAGCGCGATCTTGCCCTGGCTGATGCGCGCCACGTCGAGCAACTCCTCGACCAGGCGCGTCATCTGCCGCACCTGCCGGTCCATCACGTCGCCGGCCCAGGTGAACTTCGCGTCGGGCGGCGCGATCCGCCGCATCACCTCGAGCGCATTGCGGATCGGCGCCAACGGGTTGCGCAGCTCGTGCGACAGCATCGCAAGAAATTCGTCCTTGCGCCGGTTCGCCTCCTGCAGCTCGGCTTCGGCCGCCCGTCGCTCGACGATTTCGGATTGCAGGCTGCGGTACAGGTGCGCGTTCTCGAACGCGATCGCCGCGCGGCTGGCGAGTTCTTCGAGCGCCGCCCAGTCCCGCCCGTCATGGCTGGAGGGCGCCTGCTCGGCGCCGACCATCAGCACCCCGAGCGCGCGCTCGCCGATCATCAGCGGCACCGCCACGGCCGAACGCAGCGCCAGCGGTCCGCTGAGCCCGAAGGCTTCGGCGCTCATGCGGCGCAGCGCGGTGGGCTGCAGCGTCACCCGCTCCTTGATCGCCACCGCTTCGTGCAATGCGTTCTGCACCACCGTCGGCAAGCCGCCGGACGGCGCACTCGCCAGCCGGACCGGCTCGGCGCCGCGCGCCGCCGCCACCATCACCTCGCTGGGCGGCTGCTGCTGATCGAGCAGTTGCAGCACCGCGAGCGGCGCGATCCGGGGCACCAGCAGTTCCAGCAGCAGCCGCGCACCGACACCCACGTCGAGCGAGCCGCTCAACTCCCGGCTCGCATGCGAGAGAAAGTTGGAGCGCCGGTCGTTCTCCTCGGCCACGCGGCGCGCCGACTCCGCCGCCACCAGCGCGACGCGCTCGTCGGCCTGGCGGCGCACCCGCCGCTGCATCGAATGCAGGTCGACGAAGACCTTCACCTTGCTGCGCAGCACCTCCGGAACCACCGGGGAGAGGATGTAGTCGACCGCGCCGAGCGAGTAGCCTTTGGCGGTCTGGATCTCGTCGGCATAGGCGGTGATGAAGATGATCGGCGTGAGCGACGAACGCTTGTACTTGCGGATCAGCGAGGCCGTCTCGAAACCGTCGATGTCGGGCATGTTGACGTCGAGCAGGATCACCGCGAACTCGCGGTGCAGCACCTCGCGCAGCGCATCGCTGCCGGAATTGACGAAGACGAGGTTCTGCCCGAGGTCCTCGAGCACGGTGCCGAAGACCAGCAGCTTTTCCGGCAGGTCGTCGACGATCAGGATGTTGGACTTGTCGTCCCACTTCTCGAGCGGCTCGCCCGTCCCCGGCGACGGCAGGTTCTTCATCTGCACAGCCAGCTCCGCAGCACGACCAGCATGTGGGCGGTGTCGACCGGCTTGGACAGATAGTCCCAGGCGCCCGCCTCGATGCATTTCTCGCGGTCGCCTTTCATCGCCTTGGCCGTCACCGCGACGATCGGCAGGTCCTTGCCGCGCGGCAGCTTGCGTATCTCCTTCATCGTTGCGATGCCGTCCATCTCCGGCATCATGATGTCCATCAGCACGATGTCAATGCCGGGATCGCTTTCGACGAAGCGGATCGCGTCGCGGCCGTTGTCGGCCGACACGATCACCATGCCTTGGTCGTCCAGCACCGTGGCCAGCGCGAAGATGTTGCGCATGTCGTCGTCGACGATCAGCGCCTTCTTGCCGTCGAGCACCCGCTCGGCCTCGTAGGTGGCCTGCACGGCCTGGCGCTCCTGCTGCGACATCTCCGCGGTGCCGCGGTGCAGGAAGAACGCGGTGGCATCGAGCAGGCGGTCCAGGCTGTGCACCTGGCGCAGCGCGAACGCGCTGTGCCCGCGTTTCCATGCCGCCGCGATCGGCGCGCCGGGTTCGCAATGCAGGACGATCGGCAGTTGGCGGAACAGCGGGCGGTCCTCCTGCGTCTCGATCACGTCCTCCGGCCCGAAACCCGCCACCTTGCCGTCGGTGGCGAGGCAGTCGATGCCGCCGGCGGCCAGCAGCGCGCGCGCCGCCTGCGCGCTGTCGGCCACTTCGATCTGAGTGTCGCTGTCGAGGCTGGCGAGGTACTCCGCCCGCCGCGGTGTGTCGGCCATCAGCACGAGCAGCTTCTTGCCGGCACGGTCGGCAAACTGGTAGAGGTGGGCCAGCGCCTCGTTGACGACGTCGATCGACTGCAGCGGCTTGGTCAGGAAGCCGATCGCGCCGGAATTCAGCGCGCGCTGGCGCGAATCGTCGGTCGACACCACGCAGATCGGAATGTGGCGTGTCGCGAGGTCGCCTTTGAGCCGCTCCAGGACCCGCCAGCCGGCCATGTCGGGCAGGAAGATGTCCAGCGTGATCACCGACGGCTGGTACTCCCGCGTCATCGCAAGCCCGCCGCCGCCCGTCGTGCTGACCAGCCCCTTGAAGCCGTTGTGACGCGCCGCATCCAGCATCACCTTGGCGAAGGCGAGGTCGTTCTCGACGATCAGCAGCACCTTGTCGCCGTTCAGAATGTCGTTGCGGTCGTCGCCGGCGAGGTTGTCGTTGAACGGCACCTGTTCCGGCTCCGCCGCGCTCTCCAGCGGCGTCATGTCGCTCGGCTGCCAGACGGGGATTGGCGCCGCGTCCTCGACCACGTCGTCCTGGCGCTGCCTCGGCGGCTGCGCCTGGATCTGCGCTTCGCTCGCGAACAAGCGGCCGTGGCGCACGCTGCGCGCCGGGTTGTAGCTTTGCGGCAGGTACAGCGTGAAGGTGCTGCCTTCCGACGGTGCGCTGACGAGGCGGATTTCACCGCCGAGCAGCCGCGCCAGCTCGCGGCTGATCGCGAGGCCGAGGCCCGTGCCGCCGTACTTTCGCGAGGTCGATCCGTCGGCCTGCTGGAAGGCCTCGAAGATGATCTGCTGCTTGTCCGGCGAGATGCCGATGCCGGTGTCGGTGACCGAGAACGCGAGCACCTGGCCCGAGTTGAGCTCCTCGTTCCCGCGTGACCAGCCGCTTTCGGCCTGCGTGATCGTGAGCGCGACCTGCCCGTGGTGCGTGAACTTGAAGGCGTTGGACAGCAGGTTCTTGATGATCTGCTGCAGCCGTTTCACGTCGGTGATCACCGTCTTGGGCAGCGGCTGCATCGTGTTGAGTATGAAGTCCACGTGCTTGGACTCCGCCACGTGCCGGAAGCTGCGGTCCACCGAACGCTGCAGGTCGTCGAGCCGCAGCTCGCTGACGTCGACGACCACCGTGCCCGATTCGATCTTCGACAGGTCGAGGATGTCGTTGATCAGCATCAGCAGGTCGTTGCCCGACAGATGGATGGTCTTCGCGAACTCGACCTGCTTGGGCAGCAGGTTGCCCTCGGTGTTCTTGCACAGCTGGTCCGACAGGATCAGCAGGCTGTTCAGCGGCGTGCGCAGCTCGTGCGACATGTTCGCGAGGAACTCGGACTTGTACTTCGACGTGAGGGCGAGCTGCTCGGCTTTTTCCTCGAGTGCCTGGCGGGCCTGCTCGACCTCCTGGTTCTTGCGCTCGACCTCCTGGTTCTGGTGGGCCAGCAGCCGGGCCTTCTCCTGCAGTTCCTCGTTGGTCTGCTGCAGCTCCTGCTGGCGGCTTTGCAGTTCCTGCGCGAGCGACTGCGACTGCATCAGCAGGTCCTCTGTGCGCATGTTGGCCGCGATCGTGTTGATCACGATGCCGATGGACTCGGTGAGCTGGTCGAGGAAGGCCTGGTGCGCCGGGTTGAAACGCTCCAGCGACGCAAGTTCGAGCACGCCGCGCACCTGCCCTTCGAAGACGACCGGCAGCACCAGCACGTCGAGCGCGGCGCCCTCGGACAAGCCGGTGGCGACGCGGAACGCATCGGAGGGCACGTTGGTCAGCAGGATCTTCTGCTTCTCGAGCGCGCACTGCCCCACCAACCCCTGGCCCAGCTCGATCTCCTTGCCGTGCGAGCGCTGGCCGCCCGACGCATAGCTCGCGAAGAGGCTCAGCCGCGGCCGGTTGGCGCCGCTGGTGAGCACGTAGAACTCGGCCTGCTGCGCGCCCACCACCGGCGCGAGTTCCGAGAGGATCAGCTGGCCGACGGTGACCAGGTCCTTCTGGCCTTGCAGCATGCGCGAGAACTTCGCGAGGTTGGTCTTCAACCAGTCCTGCTCGGTGTTCTTCTGCGTCGTGTCCTTCAGGTTGCGGATCATCTCGTTGATGGTGTCCTTCAGCGCAGCGACCTCGCCTTGCGCCTCCACCGTGATCGAGCGTGTGAGGTCGCCCTGCGTCACCGCCGTCGCCACTTCGGCGATCGCGCGCACCTGCGTCGTCAGGTTGGCGGCGAGGTTGTTGACGTTCTCGGTCAGCCCCTTCCAGGTACCGGACGCCCCCGGCACCTTGGCCTGGCCGCCGAGCTTGCCTTCGACGCCCACCTCTCGCGCGACCGTCGTGACCTGATCGGCGAAGATGGCCAGCGTGTCGGTCATGCTGTTGATCGTGTCGGCCAGCGCGGCGATCTCGCCCTTGGCTTCCACCGTCAGCTTGCGCTTCAGGTCGCCGTCGGCCACCGCGGTCACGACCTTCGCGATGCCGCGCACCTGGGACGTCAGGTTGCCGGCCATGAAGTTCACGTTGTCGGTCAGGTCCTTCCAGGTGCCCGACACGCCGCGCACCTGCGCCTGGCCGCCGAGCCGTCCTTCGGTGCCCACTTCGCGCGCCACACGCGTCACTTCGGCGGCGAACGACGAGAGCTGGTCGACCATCGTGTTGATCGTCGCCTTCAGCTCGAGAATCTCGCCTTTCACGTCGACCGTGATCTTCTTCGACAGGTCGCCGGCCGCCACCGCCTTCGTCACGTCGGCGATGTTGCGTACCTGCGACGTGAGGTTGGACGCCATCAGGTTCACGGAGTCGGTCAGGTCCTTCCACGTGCCGGCCACGCCCTGCACGTCGGCCTGGCCGCCGAGCTTGCCTTCGGTGCCGACCTCGCGCGCCACACGCGTCACTTCGGCGGCAAAGCTGCGAAGCTGGTCGACCATCGTGTTGATCGTCGCCTTCAGCTCGAGGATCTCGCCCTTCACGTCCACCGTGATTTTCTTCGACAGGTCGCCCGCGGCCACCGCCTTCGTCACGTCGGCAATGTTTCGCACCTGCGAGGTCAGGTTGCCGGCCATCGAGTTCACCGAGTCGGTCAGGTCCTTCCAGGTGCCCGACACGCCCGACACTTCGGCCTGGCCGCCCAGCTTGCCTTCGGTGCCCACTTCGCGCGCAACCCGCGTCACCTCCGCAGCAAAGGAGGAGAGCTGGTCCACCATCGTATTGATCGTGTCCTTGAGCTCGAGGATCTCGCCCTTCACGTCCACCGTGATCTTCTTGGACAGATCGCCCTTGGCCACCG